>NZ_JBYTDY010000018.1:0-100270 GCF_058791835.1 Paenibacillus sp. EB106-04-04-XG159
GCTCAGCTGGATAGAGCGTTTGACTACGAATCAAAAGGTCGGGAGTTCGAATCTCTCAAGGCACGCCACTTTTACAAGATAACAGGTAACGGGATGTAGCTCAGCTTGGTAGAGCACCTGGTTTGGGACCAGGGGGTCGCATGTTCAAATCGTGTCATCCCGACCACATTATGCGGGTGTAGTTCAATGGTAGAACTTTAGCCTTCCAAGCTAATAGCGTGGGTTCGATTCCCATCACCCGCTCCATAATAATAACAGTAGACGCCAATGGGCGTTTTTTTTGTTATATAGATACTGTCAATGATGTCGCCAGTTACAAGTTGAAGCGTAATACTTAGTCATGAGCTCAGTTCCTTCGTTGCTTGCATCATGCTCAAACTAAAATCCATATGATGAGTCTTACTGAGGGACTGTGACCTCCTTGGCTGACTCGTACACGTTAAAAGGTTTTTCCCCGTTACAGAGTGAATAGTGAGCTCCATGGGAGAGATAACAGGGAAAAACCGTCTTACGCGAGCACGGCCATGAGCGAATGGAGCCTGAGGAGCGCTGTAACAGGCTTATTCCCCGTTGCAGAGTGAAAAGTGAGCACCATGGGAGAGATAACAGGGAAAAACCGTCTTACGTGAGCGCAGCTACGAGCCGAGCCCAGCCGAGCCTCACGAGCGAGCAGAGTCATAATTGAATTGACCAGAGTTCAAGCGCTGATCGAGTATTCATTTTCTATGACAGTATGGGCACAATAAAGGGAAACAGCGGTATTCTCACGATTCTGACTTGGCAGCCAACGAGGCAATAAATGCCGATGACAATTGTCAATATCAACATTTACATATATTATCAATATAAGCGTTTGCAGTGGTTAGGCTGACTGAAAACGGATGTAACTTTCAAATAAAACTAAAGATTTTCGTTTCGAATTATAGTATGATGTAAAGAAAGTCAAAATCAGTGCGAACTGCGAGTGGAGATGGGGGAGACGAATGACCGACTTAACGATAACCGCAAATAAAGCGAATTCCAACAACCTACTGCGGCGAGACGTTCGTTTTCTAGGAAATATCCTTGGCGAAGTGCTTGTCCATCAAGGCGGTAACGAATTACTTAACATCGTTGAAAAGATTCGCGAGCTAAGCAAATCATTGCGTGTGGTATATTTACCGGAGTTATACGAAGAATTTAAACAAGTAGTTAATACGTTAAATCCTGAAATTCGTCACCAGGTGATTCGGGCATTTGCAATTTATTTTCAACTAGTGAATATTGCAGAACAGAATCACCGCATCCGACGCAAACGTGATTATGAGCGTTCTGCTGGAGAAACGGTGCAGCCAGGTTCGATCGAAAGTGTCATTCTTGAATTCAAGGAGCGCCAAGTGGACGAGGCAGAGATTCAAGATATCCTTGAAACGATATCTCTGGAGCTCGTGATGACGGCTCATCCAACCGAGGCTATGCGCCGCGCGATTCTTGATATCAATAAGCGTATTTCTGCAGACGTAATGGAGCTCGATAACCCAACGCTAACTTACCGTGAGCGTGAACAGCTTCGAGCGAAGCTTCTAAACGAAATTATCACGCTCTGGCAGACCGATGAACTTCGCGACCGTAAGCCTACGGTACTGGACGAAGTACGCAACGGTCTTTATTACATTAACGAGACTCTATTCGATGTACTGCCAGACGTCTACCACGAACTGGAGCGCTGTCTGGACAAGTATTATCCAACTCGAACATGGCATGCTCCTACGTATCTGAAGTTTGGCTCCTGGATCGGTGGAGACCGCGACGGCAACCCGTCAGTTACATCATCCGTAACCTGGGAAACACTGAAGATGCACCGTTTGTTGGCTATTCGTAAATACGAAGAGCGCTGCAGACAATTGTTCCGCTCGTTGACATTCAGTACGACGATCGTTCAGATCAGCGACGAGTTGAAGCAATCGATTGAACAAGATAAGCAACTGATTGATCTGAAGAACATGCCGGAATGGCTCAACCACAGAGAACCTTACCGTATCAAACTTACTTATATGGTCGAGAAGCTGCGTAATGTGCTGGATGAATCCACAGAAGGTACAGCGCTGCGATATAACTCGGCAAATGAATTCATAGAGGATCTGCACATAATCGATCGCAGTTTGCGTCATCACTTTGCTGATTATGCAGCTGATACGCATGTGAAGAAGCTGATCCGTCAAGCTGAGCTGTTTGGCTTCCATATGTCGACGCTCGACATTCGCCAGCACAGCCAAGAGCATGAGAACGCGATGACGGAAATCTTGGCTAAGATGAACATTGTTCAGAACTACGCTTCGTTATCCGAAGCGGAGAAGATTGAACTGTTAGAGCGACTGCTTAACGATCCACGTCCGCTGACGTCACCGTACATTCAGTACAGCGAGTCTACGAAGGAATGTCTGGATGTATATCGCACCGTATTCAAGGCACAGAAGGAATTCGGCACGAACTGCATTACAAGCTACCTGATCAGTATGACGAACGGGGCTAGCGACATTCTAGAAGTTATGCTGCTTGCGAAGGAAGTTGGCCTCTTCTATAAACAGCAGGATGGAACTGTATGCTGCACGCTGCAAGCAGTACCACTCTTCGAAACGATTGAAGACCTGCATGAAGCGCCAGCCATCATGAAGCTGTTGTTCGAGATGCCGATCTATCGTCAAGCTGTTGAGTCCATGAACGACCTGCAAGAGATCATGCTGGGTTACTCGGACAGCAATAAAGACGGCGGTGTAGTAACAGCGAACTGGGAACTTCGCGTAGCGCTGAAGGATCTGACTGCGGCAGCACAAGAGTACGACGTGAAGCTGAAGTTCTTCCATGGCCGCGGAGGTGCGCTCGGTCGCGGAGGTATGCCGCTTAACCGCAGTATCATGGCTCAACCGCCTAGCACAATCGGCGGAGGCATCAAGATCACGGAGCAGGGTGAAGTATTGTCCTCTCGTTATGCGATGCAGGGTATTGCCTATCGCAGTCTTGAGCAAGCTACTTCTGCGCTGCTGCAAGCCTCTATGCTCGCCCGCACACCGCAAAGTGATCCTAGGGAAGCAGAGTGGGAGCAAGTGATTAAGAGCATCTCGGAGACTGCTCTTGAGAAGTATCAGGACCTTATCTTCCGTGACCCTGGCTTCTTGACGTTCTTTAAGGAATCAACACCGCTGCCGGAGATCGGTGAATTGAATATCGGTTCTAGACCTTCGAAGCGTAAAAATAGCGATAAGTTCGAGGATCTGCGTGCGATTCCATGGGTATTTGCATGGACGCAAAGTCGATACCTGCTGCCTGCATGGTACGCGGCTGGTACGGCGCTTCAGAAATTCTACGATAACAAGCCTGAGAAGCTGGCAGAGCTTCGCGAGATGTACGCACAGTTCTCCTTCTTCCAATCGCTTATTGATAACCTTCAGATGGCGCTTGCCAAGGCCGATCTGAACATTGCGAAGGAATATGCAGCGATGATTAAGGATACTGAGACTCGTGAGCGCATATTTGGTTGCATTGAAGAGGAATATGCTTTAACATCTAGATTATTGCTGGAAATTACGGGACAGAAGGAAATTCTTGATAATGTTCCAGTCATTCAAGAATCGATAAAACTTCGCAATCCGTATGTCGATCCGCTTAGCTATCTGCAAGTGCAGCTGCTGAGTGAGCTTCGCGCACTGCGTGAGCAAGGACAAGATGATCCTGAGCTTCTGCGTGAAGTGCTCTTGACGATCAACGGAATTGCATCTGGAGTTAGAAATACGGGCTGATGCCCGCTTATGCTGAATACTGTGGGTTGCCCGAACACGGCGTATCGAGCGGCTGTATCGCTTGATTGGGTCGAGTCCTGCTGAGACAGGGCTCGACTTTTCCTGTGTTATGAATAGAGGCGATCAGGTTACGTTAGAGTAGAAGCAGCCTGGCCCCACCATATGTGCGGCATTCATAATGGTGATAACGGTCATCTCACATGGGTTGCTTCTTGAACAGGTCATTATGCTCCAATGGCTCGTAGTCCTGCTCATCTTGGCCGGTATTGTCATTGCAGAGCAAACAGCAAACAGATTCGGCACCATTGAGCAAAGAGGACGGAGGGAGACTGTTGGATACACTAGAAAAGCGATTGGCAATGCTTGCGCAGAACGGTGACACACGGGCATTTGCCGAAATCGTTGAGCTGTACAAAGACAAAATCTTTCACCTCGCTTATCGTATGCTAAGCAACCGTCATGAAGCGGAGGATGTGGTACAAGATACGTTTCTGCGGGTATATCGGAATCTGCACCGCTATGATTCCAATCAGAAGTTCTCAACCTGGATATACCGCATTGGGACTAATCTGTGCATCGACCGACTACGCAAACGCAAGCCAAGCTATTCGCTTGATGCGGAAATGAACGATCAAGAAGGCGTCGACGGCTACGCCATGATCCCTAGCGATGATCGAACGCCAGAATCTTATCTGCTCGTCAGTGAGACACAGCGGATGATCCATGAAGCGATTGAGACTCTGCCTGCTAAGTATAAGTCGGTCATGGTGCTGCGATATCTGCAGGACATGTCTCTGCAGGAGATAAGCGATGTATTAGATATGCCGGTTACTACGATCAAAACTCGTGTCCACCGGGGACGTGAATTTTTACGCAAGAAGCTTGAACATAAGCTATGAAAAAAATAGCAGCATAAAACTATGAAACGATTTCGCTTGGATGACGTATCGTATAACAACAGCAGATAATTGCCACACTTGATTCTATATTGGACGAGAGTGGAACTGCTGTATACGCATGTGAAGACCCCATGAAAGGACTGGCTCAAATGGATTGCAAACAAGCCGTCTCACTGATGCATGATTTACTGGATGACGATCTGGAGCGATCATGCGCATTAGAACTAAAAGCGCATATGCTTGCATGCCCGGCTTGCCGTGAGCAATTCCGTCAGTTAGAATCGACGGAGCGTCTGTTGTACGGATTCAATCATCGTTTGCAGCCGCCAGGAGATGATCTAACGGAGCGTATCATGGCAGTCATACCGAAGCCGAAGAAGCAAAGCCCGTTATTCTTATGGGCAAAGAGACATCCTGCTGTTACGGTTGCGGCCGTATTCGTACTTGTCATGATGTCCAGCGCGCTCAGCATGTGGAATTCCGACCAGCAGATGCTTGTGAAGGGTGCACAACTCGACGGTATTGTCCTAGAGAACAATAAGGTTATCGTTCCGAGCGGCAAAGTGGTTAAAGGAGATTTAACTATACACAACGGCGAAGCTGAGGTATATGGAGAGGTAGAAGGTAACCTTACTGTGGTTGATGGCAACCTGTATCAAGCTTCAACTGCACATATTTCTGGATCCGTCCAACAGATCGATGAAGCTCTTGATTGGCTCTGGTACCAGATATCAAGCCTGTTCACGCGTGCGGCACCCATCCCGTAAGTCTTAATTGTTGCTTTTGTTATCGTTTTATAGGTTGATAACAGCTCTTCTGCGTTATGGCAGAGGAGTTTTTTATTTTATGGAAAAGGAATTTTGCGTCGAATTGCCGAAAAGGTTATAGTTATACTAGACAGAAGGATGATCTTATTAGGACATGCCGGGGGTACCTTCATGAATTATTTCGCAGACATGACGTGGCAGGGTATGATCAAGGATATTTTAGATATCTTGATCGTCAGCTACTTTATCTATAAATTATTAGTTCTGATCCGTGGCACGAGAGCCGTTCAGTTGTTGAAGGGGATATTAGTTCTCGTCGCTACTTGGGCATTGAGTACGTGGTTTGGATTATATACCTTAGAGTGGTTGATGAACCAGATGTTCACCTTCGGGGTGATCGCACTGGTTATCATCTTTCAGCCTGAGCTCAGAAGAGCATTAGAACAGCTTGGACGAGGCAAAATATTTGGTGGAAGATCGAGCAATGAGAAGGATGAGACCGGTCGTGTGATCGGCGAGCTGATTAAAGCGGTCAATCACATGTCTCGTCGTAAAATAGGCGCGTTAATCGTATTTGAACGCAGTACGGGACTTAATGAGTATATCGAATCAGGAATTGCGATGCATTCACGCATCAGTTCTGAGCTTCTGATCAATCTCTTTATTCCGAATACGCCGCTTCATGACGGCGCAGTTATCATGAGGGGGGATTCGATCGCGGCAGCGGCATGTTATTTGCCATTATCCGAGAATCCGTTCATTAGCAAAGAGCTGGGTACACGTCATCGTGCCGGTATAGGCATCAGTGAGGTTGGAGATGCAATCTCGATCATCGTGTCGGAGGAAACAGGGCAAGTATCATTGGCCTTAAATGGACAAGTTGTAAGGGATATTAAAGAGGAATCCCTCATCTCCAAGCTGTTTGAAGAACTTAAGCCGAAGGCCAAGAAGGAGCTATGGCAGTTCTGGAAGCGGAAAGGTGAGCGCAATGGATAAGTGGTTAATGAATAACACATCGACTAAGATAATCGCCTTGCTGCTGGGTGTGCTGTTGTTTATTGTCGTACATAAAGAGGATGCCAGTACAGTAGCTACCCAACCAACTACGGTGACTAAATGGTTCAATTCTGTAGCTGTGCAGACGATCGGATTAGATCCAGAAACCATGCACATTCGTTCAATGTCATCGGATACGATCAGGATTCAAGTAAGAGGGAAGAAAGCTACGCTTGAAACTACTCAGCCCGCTGATTATAAGGTAGTACTGGATTTGACGGGATATGGAGAAGGCAGGCATGTTATTCCGCTAAAATATGAGTTTCCAGACAATATTGAAATGATTCAGATGTCGCCCTCCATGATTACGGTTGATTTGGAGAGTGTGCAGACTCAGCAGTTCGAAGTGCAGGTCAAGGCGGAAGGTACTCCGGAAGTAGGATATACTGCGGGGACACCGATAATAAGGCCTACTAACCGCGTGCATGTCACACTGCCTACGACTCGTATGGCTGAAGTGAAGTCCGTGAGCGCTGTAGTCAAGGTAGATAAAGCGCATGAATCAGTGATACAGAAGCAGGTCAAACTCACTGCATATGACTCTGCGGGCAGAGAAATGAAGGATGCTGTCATAACCCCTTCCGTCGTGGAGGTCGAGATACCGATTACGAAGCCGTTCAAGAGCGTGCCACTTCAGATCAATCAGAGAGGCTCGTTGCCAGCGGGCTTATCCGTTGCTTCCATCGAGCCGTCGGTGAATACGGTGACCTTATACGGTGCGACGAAAGAACTGGATAAGATCGATATCTATGACAGTGTTCAAGTCAATACTTCTGATTTCACAGCAGCGGGTGAGTATACGGTTAATGTGAAGTTGACGCCGCCGCCAAACATTGAGAAAATAGAACCAAGTGAAATCGCAGTCAAGATAACGATCGCTGCGGATGTGCAGAAGGTTATTAAAGACGTACCGATTACGCTGACAGGTGAAAGCGATCGTCTCACGACGTCTATTACGGAACCGGCTTCCCGTAAATACGACGTGACGGTTATAGGAGCTCCGAATGTGGTTGAGAACCTGACGGCTAAGGATGTTCAGCTTATTGCCAACGTGAATGATCTGCCTCCTGGGACTCATCAAGTCGCTCTGCAGGTCAATCTGCCTAGGTTCGTTAAACTCGTGGATCCTGCGGGCTATCAGGTGGTCATTTTCATTCAGGATAAAGAACAGCCAACTGGAACGACACCAGAACCGACTCCGGATCCAGATCCAGGGACGGGGGCCACACCTCCGGATGACTCTTCGACTAATGTAGATCACGAAGGCGAACCACCTAAAGATAACGAACATGAGACGACTCCAACAGGCTAAATGAGTTATTCTGATACGACAAACAATAAAAGGGGAATCACAATAGATATGGGGAAATATTTTGGGACTGACGGTGTTCGCGGTGTTGCAAACCGTGAATTGACTGCTGAGTTAGCATATAAGATTGGCCGCTGCGGCGGCTATGTATTAACGAAGGAAGTCGCTAAGCCGAAAGTGCTTATCGGTATGGATACACGTGTATCCGGCAAGATGCTGGAGGCTTCGCTGACAGCGGGACTATTGTCCATTGGCGCCGATGTCATCCTGCTGGGTGTCTTGTCTACACCGGCAGTAGCTTACCTTACTCGTACGATGGGAGCAGATGCAGGTGTTATGATATCTGCTTCGCACAATCCGGTTGAAGATAACGGCATTAAATTTTTCGGACGCGACGGCTTTAAGCTGCTTGATGAGACTGAGCTTGAGATAGAAGCATTGATGGATGAAGCAGTGGATGAGCTGCCACGTCCTATTGGTGAAGATCTAGGTACAGTGAAGACTGATTTCGATGCAAAATGGAAATACATTGAGTATCTGAAAACGACGGTTAAGCATTCATTTGAAGGCATGCGTATTGTGCTGGATTGCGCGAATGGCGCTGCATTCGAATTAGCACCTCGTCTGTTCCGTGAGCTAGGCGCTGAAGTTATTACCATAGCTGCTGAGCCTACAGGCTTGAACATTAACGATCATTGCGGATCCACGCATCCAGAAGCGTTGAAGGCGGAAGTTGTTCGTCAGAAGTCTGACCTTGGCCTTGCATTTGATGGCGATGCTGACCGTTTGATTGCCGTAGATGGCAATGGAGAGGAAGTCGATGGGGATCATCTGATGCTTATTTGCGGCGATGCTATGAAGCGGGAAGGCACACTGAAGTCCGATACGATCGTATCGACTGTGATGAGTAATATCGGCTTCTATAAGGCTGCTGAGAAGCTTGGTCTGCGGTCGGCTAAGACGGCTGTAGGCGACCGCTACGTGATGGAAGAAATGCGCCGCGGCGATTACAACCTGGGCGGTGAGCAGTCCGGACATATCATATTCCTCGATCACAGTACGACTGGTGACGGCATCTTATCGGGTATCCAGCTGGTTAATACGCTGAAAGGCAGCAACAAGACGCTGGCTGAAGCGAAGACCATGATGCGCCAATACCCGCAGGTTCTCGTGAATGTTCGAGTTGTGGATAAGAGCAAATACGCTGGCAATACCGCTATTGAAGAGGCAGTGGCGGCAGTTGAGAAGGAACTTGGCGATAACGGTCGTGTTCTCGTTCGTCCATCCGGTACAGAGTCGCTGATTCGTGTGATGGCGGAAGGACCAGAAGTTGATATGGTGGAAGCGTACGTGAAGCAGATCGCTGATGTGGTCGAGAGAGAACTGCAATAGACGGTAAATAATTGTAGTTGAATATGTCGTATATGCAGCCGCCAATCCTCGGGAATGGCGGCTGTTTGCCTGCTAGAGCAGGCTGAGGGAGGCAAGATACTCCAACCCAATTATTGAGAAGTGCAGCTAGAGGTTGCTAACAGAGCACTCCTTGCATATAATAGGGTGTACTCGGGCCTAGTGTTGAGGAGATGGACGAACAGCCGATTCGTGCCATTCCATGTTAGAAGCCGGCGACAATGGGTACTGAGGCGATTACAGAAGAGAAAGGCAGGGCAGTTGTTTTAACGTAAGATAAAGCGCCAGCACTTGCACACTGCGGACGGCAATCAGTGTCAAGTGGACGAGGTGGAGGTGTTCGAAATGTTCGGCGGGGACCTCCCGGTGTGTCACCGGCACCGTAACGATGTAGCGGAAAACAACGAGGCAACTTGTTGGACAACGCGCATGGACCAGGGTGATGCTTCAGACTGACCTTATCCGGGAAGCGGGTAAGAAGTCGAAGAGATTGTAATGTACCGAGGGCTCGTTTGTTGAGGATGAACGGACGAGGTCTGTCGTTTTATGTATTCATTTTATGAAATGATATGAAAATGTAATGTAACATTCGTGACTATATAAATTCAATGAAGAGCTGTCTTGCCTGACACGCCGCACCGAATGAGGAGACTCGATTGGAGTCCAGGGTCATAAGTTGGCGTATAAGTCGCTTGCGATATGTTGGCAGGATGGGTTTGTATTCTCCTGTGTGAGATTGTGCAATTTCATAATCCGAACGTATCACATGCAGTACGTCATGCTTGTGTGCTCGTATGGGCTTCCAGTGCGGTGCTGTCTCAGGGGCAGCCAAATCGGAGGGAAACTCATATGTGTGGTATTGTCGGTTATATCGGAACTCGTAATTCGCAGGATGTATTGTTGGATGGTCTTAGCAAGCTGGAGTATCGTGGTTATGATTCAGCAGGAATCGCGGTATTTACTTCAGAGGGGCTGCAGGTTCGTAAGGCGCAAGGGCGTCTTGCTGTGCTTGCTGACCGTTTGGAAGACCAACCGTTGGAAGGCAGCGTCGGCATCGGGCATACCCGTTGGGCGACACATGGCAAGCCATCGGATGCTAACTCTCATCCGCATACAGACACTACGAATAAATTCTCTGTCGTTCATAACGGCATTATTGAGAACTATATGGATCTGAAGGAAGAGTTGATCGCTGAAGGGATCCAATTTGTTTCGGAAACAGATACAGAGGTTATCTCCCACTTAATCGCCCGTGAGTATGACGGTGACATTGTGAAGGCGGTACAGCGTGCGATTACACATATGAGAGGCGCATTTGCGCTGGGTGTGTTGACGGAGCACGAACCAGATCGTCTGGTTGCTGTGCGCTGCGCAAGTCCGCTTATTATCGGGATTGGGGAAGGCGAGAATTTTATTGGTTCGGATATTCCGGCGATTTTGCAATATACACGACGCGTGTATATTTTGAATGACAATGAGATGGCAGTTCTCACGAAGGATGCTGTCGAATTGATGACGATTGAAGGTAATCATATTTCTCGGGAAATGATTGTTGTCGATTGGGATGCTCAGACAGCGGAAAAGGGCGGATACGACCATTTTATGCTGAAGGAAATTCATGAGCAGCCGAAGGCTTACCGCGACACGATGCGTGGACGGATTCTAGAGAATCGTGACGGCGTTAAGCTGATAGAGCTGAAGTCGCTGACAGGTGAGCGACTGGCTCAGATTCGCAATGTGCACATCGTAGCTTGCGGTACCGCTTATCATGCGGGACTCGTTGCAGCTACGCTGATCGAGCGTGCTGTAGGCGTGCCTGTGGTGACGGATGTCGCTTCGGAGTACCGTTACCGCAAGCCGATCATTACACCGGATACACTTGTTATCGTAGTGAGCCAATCCGGTGAAACAGCGGATACGCTGGCAGCGCTGCGTGAAGCGAAGAATCATGGCGCGCCTGTGCTGGCTGTGACGAATGTCGTCGGCAGCTCGGTAGCTCGTGAAGCGGATGCGACGATCGTGACGCTGGCGGGGCCAGAGATTGCGGTAGCCTCGACGAAGGCGTATACGTCGCAGCTGATTGCATTTATGCTGTTCAGCCTCTATTGGGCGCAGGAAACAGGCCGCATGGCGGAAGCTGACATTCGCCGTGAGTTGGCGGCGATTGAAGCATTGCCGGAGCAAGTGGAGCAATTGCTTGCGCAGGCAGATCATATGAAGCGTGATGCAGAGAGCATGGCGCATCATGAGCACATGTTCTTCCTCGGCCGCGGCGTAGACTACGCAGTGGCGTTGGAAGGCTCCTTGAAGCTGAAGGAGATCTCTTACATCCATTCGGAGGCTTATCCAGCGGGTGAGCTGAAGCATGGAACGCTGGCGCTGATCACAGACGGCGTACCGGTAGTTGCGCTCGTTACACAGCCTGAGCTGGTCGAGAAGATGGTGAGCAACATCAAGGAAGTGAAGGCGCGCGGCGGTGTCGTGTACGCGTTCACGAACGAGGAGTTCGCTCCGCTGCTGTCTAAAGCTGTGGATGATCTATTCGTCATCCCAACGACGCTGCCTCACTTGAGCCCAGCACTGACGGTAGTACCGCTTCAGTTGCTGGCATACTACGCGTCCTTAGCGCTTGGCCACGACGTGGATAAGCCGCGTAACCTGGCTAAGAGCGTGACGGTGGAGTAAGGTAAGTGGTGTAGAAAACAGAGATGTGTAGACCGCAATTAATGTCTGCCACTGAGGACACAAAGTCTGCTACTGAGCAAATAAAGTTTGCCACTAAGCCGAACGATAATCAGGCATTTCACCTGATTATCGCTCGGCTTTTTTTCGCTCTTTTCCCCAGGCGTCACTCGCGTTAACGCCCCGAATCGCTTGATATATCAGGCTATTCCTCGATTGTTTACTCCGTTTCTCCTCCGAAAAATCCAGCACTTCCCCAATGTTTTTACCTGCTTTTACGTCAAACTTATTTTGCTCTTTTTACTCGATTTCCCCTCGAATTTTTGTGATTATCTCGGTGTTTTCTCTGATTCTACATCAAACTTTCAGTGGTTTAACGTGATGAAGGACGAGGGGCGAAAAGTGCCGGGAAGCCTTGTGGGAGTAGGAGGGAGAGGGATTTGGGAATGAGGGAAGGGAGTTGTAGACTTATTTGCATGGGGACAGGAGAACAATAGTTCGACCACAACATGACGGCATCTGGCCGCACTAACGGCTGTCGTTATTTATTGAAGTAACGGGCAGTTTTGTAGGAAAATGTGGTATGCTTTATAAAGCATTTAAAGGTGCATCACATTTTGAAGGATAAATGCGAAGAGGTATCTATTAAAGAGACTTTAGGGAACTCCATTTCTTTCGAATTATTCCATAGTAATTTTGTTTTAAACAACGACTGGATTCAGGCTTATGAAGAGGTGATTGCATGTACGATTTCAAAACATTAGACGACAACGATTTTGAAAGATTGGCTAAAGATATTCTATCGAAGATGTACAATGTTCATATTGAACGATTCAAACCAGGGCGAGATGGCGGGGTGGATCTAAGACATAGTCATTTCACCGAAGATGAAACCATTATTCAATGTAAGCATTTTGCTAATTCACCCTATTCTAAACTAAAATCGGTTCTACGAAGGGAAGAAGCTCCTAAAGTAAAGAGACTAAACCCTAAAAGATACGTATTGGTCACATCCCTCCCCTTAAATGATACGCAAAAAACAGAAATCATAAATATCTTTGATCCTTATATTAAAAGTAAGGCTGATATCCTTGGATCTGAAGATCTCAACGACGAAATAAGCAAGTATGGAGAGCTCGAGGCGAGACATTATAAGCTTTGGCTGCATAATTTTTCACTTATTACAGAGTTGCTAAATCGAGAAATATACAACCAGACGGAGATGACACTAAGAAGAATTTCAAAACGGATTATATATTATGTAGAGCCTCCTAACTTTAATCGTATCTTGCAATCACTTGAAGATCAGCATTTTGTGATCATTACCGGCAATCCGGGCGTAGGTAAGTCGACAATAGCGGAGATTATGCTCTCCTACTATGTCAAGAAGGGCTCTATACCTTATGTTGTCAAAGATATCTCTCAAATATTGGAGCTATATATACCTGGTGAAAATCAAGTATTCCTATGTGATGACTTTCTAGGACAAACGAAATTAAGGTCGCATCATGACGATGACAGGTTGTTACAATTTATCAAAGATATAAGCGTTAATGATAACAAGACGCGGCTCATTCTAGTCTCGCGAGAAAATATAATTCAGTCAGCGAAGCGGGAATCAGATTACATGAAAAGTAAGTACTTTGAACTTTCGAAGCATTTAGTCAAAGTTGAAGACTTTAAATTAGAAGATAAGGCTAATATTCTCTATTCCTATCTAAGAAATTCAAATATTCCAAAGCCATTCATTAAGTTTATTGTCGAAAATAAGCGGTACATGGAGATCATCCAACATAGAAACTTCTTGCCAAGGATTATTGAAGAGATGATGGATGACGACATCATTAAGATACGTAAGCTAGATGATCCAGAGCAATTTTACAACGAATCTATTCAAACTTTAAACAATCCGTTTTCTATTTGGAATAATTTATACATAAATATCCCTCAACGCTCCAAGGATCTTCTGTTGATATTAGCCACTTTCGAAGGTGACTGCTCCTTAGAAGGACTTGAGCTTGCATTCTCTTCGTATCATTATTACAAATGCAGTCAGAACAATGAGCATATTGACGACAATTCTTTTCGCTCAGCCTTGGAAGATGTGGATAATTCTTTTATTCGTATAGAGGATTTTGGTGAAGAAGTAATTATTCGGTTTAACAATCCCAGTGTCAAAGACTTCATTGAATATGTAATTAACCAACAGCTTGATGGTAGAAATATCATGTTTCTAATTCATAGCATGATATATTTTGAGCAAGTAGATTATCTATTCGATTTTATTACTGCGTATAATAACCGAGCTTTCACTATCGAATATACTGAGGCTATTGTTAGAGTTTTAGATGATTATCGTTACGAACATTATGGTAATCATTCTTTTAAAGAGGAATACGGCGTTAAAGGCTTTATCCCAGAAACTGGTGAAGCTATATCCATACTCTTAGAATTACAAAGTGAGTACTTTGATCTAGATAAAGTCATTTTTACTTTATTTACGAGAGTAATCCAATTTATATCTGTAGAATCCAATTATTACAAAAATGATGAATTAATCGGGTTATTAAATAATCTAAGCGATTGTCTTGATGCATCTGTTTTTGGCGAACTAGAGGTTAAAAAAGTGCTGGATCGTATTTTTGTGGAAACTGGCAAAGAAGGACGAGATATACTTTTCTACTACTACTACGCATGCTATTGTTCATTCGCGCCTTTCAATCAAGTAGATGCGGAAAAAAAGAAAATTAAGAAAGAGTTTGTTAGGGATTATAAAGACCTATATCAGAATGAGGGTACAAAGACCACAGAGAGCGGTAGATGGGGAAATCATAAATTTAAGGAATGGCTGGATATTCTTGAGTACTTGGTAGAGTTCTATGAAGTGGATTTTGACGAGGACCTAGAAGGAATCAACGCGGCTCTTGATGAGGAAGAAGAGCGATATCGTGAATATTGGGGAAATCAGGACTACTATGACGATATTATTGATGATGAAAAGAAACGGACGAATTATACCGAACAAGAGATTCATAAAAGATTTTCCTCTTTGGTAACAGCAAATGATACAGACGAACCCCTTGACTAACGGGAGACGCTAGTTCAAAGCAGTAGGCAGATTAAAACCTCTCTTTAGAAGCAAATTAGATTTAATAGCTTCTATAGGGAGGTTTTATAATGATCTTAAATGAGTTGTGGTGGTTGTAAGAAGCTGAAAAACGATTTAAGGCTTCAGTCTTGAACGGTTGACTCCTCAATTTCTTTTTCCTTTTTGAATTCGCAGATGAACTTGCCTGTCTTCGTCTCAATAATTCGTAAGCAATATAGTTTAGGTTTAGGTTGTACATGATCTTGTTACATGACTTGCACAGCAGTATTAACAACAGCATCCCATTATCTTTTAGATAATTAGGGAACCATCATGATCCTGTTGTTTTATACCTTTAATTGTGTATGTTGTCTCATATTAAAATTAAGAGTATTTAGACCGTACTTACTAAATTTGTACTGCAAATATCGTGATACGTCATCTTCATGAGTGGAAATAATTATTTGTTTATGGTTGAAATCGTTCCTTAGAAGCTCAGTCAGGGATGCCATATTAATTTCATCCATGGATTGAACGGGATCATCAATAAGAATTACTCCTAAATCCTTATTTGCATAAACTTTGTTAAGCGCTAGTGTAAAGGAAATGACGAGTGCAGATAGCTGACCTGAGCTTAAATAATTTAGTGCATCGTGATCAGATGAATTATCAGATACAAAAACAATGCTTCCAGCATCTTCTTTTTCTTTAATAAATATCCCGAGACCTCTTTGATAGTTTTGCATTACCTTCCCGCTATAAATATAAAACGGAATTTCAATATCGATCATTATTTTTTTCCAATGCTTCTTAATCCCAGCATTATATATTTCAATAACTTTCTTAATTTCTTCAAGCTTTGAATAGAGTTTAGTGTGGTCTTCACGAAGTTTCTCAAGTTTGCTTAAGTCATCACTTTTTCTTTTTTCGTTTTGGTTGAAGAATAGGTAATCAATGTATTGTTTTTTTCGTTCTATTGCCTCCATTGTTATTTTATCTACATTAGCTTCTTGGCTTCCGAAAATTGCTTTATATACAGTCTCAAACTGACTGTACTTCTCATCAAATTCTGCATACCCTTCTTTAATAACCTTTGCTTTTCCACGCAGCTCTGCTACTAATAACTCCGTGGCGGATTCCATATTTTTAATCGGTTCGTTCATTTGCTTATTTATAAAAGGCGTTATGTTGATCTCACTTTGCATGCACCATTCTAAAAAAGCAGATATCTCTTTCCCACGTCGAAAACCTTGTTCTATTTGGGCATAGAAGTCCGCATTAATTACGTTATCTGCATTTGATAAATAATCTTCTATCCAATTAATAATAGGAGAAAGGTGCTTTTGGAAAACCTTTTCAATCTCATTTTGGTAGACTACTGTGGATTCGTCGTAAAGAGAACTGAAATGTTCCTTCTTAGTTTGAAATTCGGAAAGTAATCTATTATGATCTTGCCAATCATAACCGCAAAACGGACATTCTTTACCTTGAGTTTCTGTATGTTCATGGAACGTATTAGACTGTTGCAGTAGCTTATCTCTCGTGGTGTTTAATTCATTTACTATTCTTGATAACAATGAACGATTTGTTGATTGAGTTTTTATTATTTCAATTTTTTGTTTTACTGTTTCCACGTCAAACTCAGTATAGTTCCGCAGTTCATCGTAATTAATGCTGAGTATATTTTCTTGATAATTATTCAATTTAAACAGGTGGGATTTGAGCTTTTTCTCTTTCTCATGTAACACCTTGATTTCTTGATACTTTTCAAGGAAAAAAGCATTGCTAATTGTAGCACTTATCAAAGATCTATTGTCTAGGTACTTACCAAGCCGTTGATTGTATACAGCACTCTTATATTCATTAAAGTTAGTAACGAAGTCCTCGATCAGCAGCAATTCATTGATAAACTTATCACGCATTTCTCTATCCGAAATAGTGATGTCTTCTTTATCCCATATCATATCGGAGATACCATTTAGCAATGGCTCGTAATTCAAATCGTTGTCATTATTATTCAGTATCTCATTTACATTTTTGTATGATTCTAGACGTATTTCGATTTCAGTAATAGTCTTTTGTTTGTTTCTTTTCTCTTGATCAAGAAATCTAGCTAATCCTTCAAAATATTTCTTCTCATCTTCTTCAGACTTAGTATCGAATAATCGACTGATTTCTCCCATTCTTTCCTTGCCCGGTCTTTTTAAAAATGCTGTATTCTCCTCTTGCTGAATGTAATAAAACAAATTATATAATCGATCTATTTCGTTAATCTCAAAATGACTACTGATATCGCTTTGATCGCACATGGTTTGATTGGTTAATGGGGTTTCAATTGAATCAAGGAGATAAGTGTCAAATATCTCCCATTTTCCTGGTTGCTTTTCTAATCCAGTCAGCCTTTTATTGAAAGGAAGTGACTTTGCAATGGTGATTGTCGGAGCACCTTCACTAACAAATTCTACTTTTATTAAAACATTCTTTGTGGGATCATTGCTGAAAAGGACATCACTATATGCAAAACGAGCATCTTCAGGCTTTTTAATTCTTTCGATTTTTCCCGTTAATGCGAGTTCTATGGCATCAAAAATAGTAGTTTTACCAAAACCGTTAGGCCCATCTAATACAATTAATTGGCCACTACTCCATTTTAAATGGAGGTAATCAATCCCTTTAAAGTTTTCAATATAAACCTGATTGATCATATATTTAGTCATTTAATGTGACCCCCACGTATTCCATAAGGCGTTTTCGTAAAGTAACTTCATCTGTTACTTCTTGCGCTGTCCCAACTGCATCTTCAATCTTATTCAAACTAAGTAAGTCATTTCTCAATTGAAGTAATTCAGGGGTGAGTAAGGAATCAATTGTGACATTTAAGCTGGGAAGTTCTTCATTCCTTATTATTAAATTCAAAATCGGAAGTTTGATAAATAACTTGCTCACCAAGTTGTATTCAGACTCTTGATATGGGAACTTTTTGTGCGTTTGAAAAGCCTCTTCATTATTGAGAATCGCATGTAGATAAGTCATAACATGACTATCCTTGACACTTTTTAGGATCAACTCTTCCTGGCTCTCTGTGTAGGTAAGGACATATTTTTTAAAGAAATAAGGATCTTCTTCAATATCAAAGATTTGTTTATTTAAAGTGCTATCGTTATTAAGTGACCTCCGTTTCACACAGATCAACATTGACAAATTCTTATCCATTTGGGGTTCATAACCTTCATCGAGACCCTTAATTGCATCAAAAAGTTCATTCAATGAGCTGACAACAAGACCTTGAACATCTGCTTCGGTTAAAAATATAGAAAGATAATAATTTGATCTCGCTGTATCAGCAGCTAAAATAGTCGAATCATTCAAAAAGGGACGAACAGTATAATTGTTTTCAATGAATAATCTTTCAAGTAATTTTCTCACTGATTTAGTTCTCCTTTTGCATTATCGATGTCTATCATTCGAATCTTTTTTATTTTAGTTACCTTATCGTTTGGATTCCCATCATCTGTTTCAATAACTGTAAATTTCATTGCAGCCTCTTCCAAAGATTTTGCATTTATATTATCTGTAATCATTACTTCGATTTCATACAATTGATTACGGATAGCTGCATTACTTAAAATACTGCTTGCAATATTTGACTTAATACTATCGTCAGATCTATATCTGTTGCTTATTAATTTTAATGTAGTCGGTAAATAACTAGTATTTATAGATTGATTCTTTTTAATGTATCTATAATTTATTACATCTAGTTCACGTTTAATTTCATAGAAAGCATAAAGCAAAGTACCAATTCCATCTTCAGGAATGAGATTTCTAAAGGCGTCTTCATCTGCTTTTGGAATATACATATTCGGTGTGACAATCTGACAAAAAGTAAAGAAATCAGTATTACTTAAAGTACTTAAAGTTGAGACATATTCCTCTACTTTACGAATGTCGTCTTGTCTCTCCAAGGCTCCTTCATCTATTGTTTTTTGATGAAGATCAACGGAAACTGAGTCCCAAATACTGTGAAACATATTTCTTAGTCTTAAAATTACATATTCTTCTGAAGGCTTTTCCCAGTTGTTTTCAAGTACTTGATATATTTCTGTGAACCGTATGCGGTCAGGAACGAAATCAATTTCATTGTCGTCATCATTTTGTTCATCATAATGTCTTCGGGTTATATGCCTGTCCACTTCACCTAAAAGATAATGGTAAACTGCCTCGATTTGTGCAGCAGTACTTGGCTTACCTTGACGATTATAATAATTCTTAATTCTTTGTTTGATTTCGTCTTCGAGTTCTGGTAATGGACAATACCTTTTTGAGCTTAAGTAAGAATAACTTGAGAACTTTGAGAAAAGTTCTTCATAGGCATTTGCTGCCATTACCTGATCGTAATAATAACGCGGTGAATAAGTCTTTATTTTAGGACCTTTTGAAGGATTTTCAGGCGGCTTAGGTATCGGCGGAGCAGCAAGTTCCAATAATTTCGTCTTAATTGTTTCTTCTGTATCAAGGTCAGTTGCAGAATGGAGAAAACAATTTTCACACGATTTTAGCAACGTTTTTCCAAGTAAGTTCCATATAGCCTCTTTATATTCACTTATACTGTCTGCTTTGTACGATTTAACTTGATGGATAGAAACATATTTGCCATCGTTTAAAATACAGAAATCTTCATACCACTCTAATTCCAGCGAGTAATTGTCATATTCCTCATGACTAATTCGAATCATATAATCCAGTACAACATTCAGTGCTACTTTTCCTTGATATTGGTACCCAGACCAACTTGGAATAGCGCTATGGTAGGGGGTATATACAATTGTCTCGGCACTCATTTTAAACACCCTTTATATTGTAATAAGCCACAGTATCTATATTTCGACGATTTTCAAGGTTTTCCCTTCTTCATCTACAATTTTCAAGAGAAAAAAGCCTTCAGGTAATTAGCCTGAAGGCTTTACAAGTTGGGTTTACGACCTGTATGGTATTGAACACTTTCATGTAAATTTAATCGGCAGGATTGAATTACCTTACTCAATAAGCTTATTCCGCCCAAATAGCACAAACCTTCTGCCTCGTGAAGAAATATTCCAGAGGAAAAAAAGAATGTATCTTCATTGAAGTTGTGCGGGTGGACCCAAACAAATTCGTTTTCTGCTAATTGAATCTCAATCATTCCTTGTTGTATTAAGAATACTGGCACATCAATGGCTAGCGGATTAAATCTTACATGCTCTGCATAATTGAAGCCAAATTGGCTGGGTATAGTTATGTGAAGTAATCGATAGAAGATGGATTTTTGGTCATATGCATCATCTGAATTGATTACAGTTTTTATTAATATCTTAGAGAATTCCAGAAGCTCTCTTAGGATCATAAATCTTTGAGTATTCACGAGCATGTAAGGTTCTTCTCCCTTATCACAGAGAGGATTGGAGTAAGAATGATCCCATGCATTTTTTATAAATGAAGGTAACTGAAAGTGTTTCTCAACCTGTTTAATAAGTCTCCTCCATTTTAGAAGTAGATTAACATCGTATTTCACCTTGAGTAATTCAACTGCCTGATATGAGTAATCAATTAAGGTTGCAAGTATCGTTCTTTGGTAATACGTCAGCACACTAACCCCTTCTTTCATTGATACACCCCAATAATGACAAGCAATTTAAGTGTTAGTATCTTCCACTTATATAATGGGTATGGAGGGTCAGAAAGCTTTAGAAGTTGATGATCAAGATAAGTTTGATTTCCATGCAGCATTCCATGTTCAATATGGCAGGCACTTCAAACCACATCATATTGGTGATGTGATTTCGAGCGAATTCTATCAGCAAATTGTAAGAGCCTTGGGTGCACCACAATTGGCCGGTGTAAAGGTCGGCGACGTAAAGGGTCAGGCATTGCCTCTTATCGAGCAGCAACATGTTGAAATGCTGATCCTTGAAAAGATGGATTACATATTAACTTCTCGAAGCGTTAAACCCATTGAAGCGAGGATGATGTTGTAATCAAAATCGCTGTTGGTGTAGATACGGTTGCTGATACAGTTCCTCGCCGTTGCCCTCTTCCGGGTGCAGCTCGACGTTCCCTACTTGTAAAATTTTTACGTAACAAAAAGCTAAAACGAGCAACATGCGTTCCTATATCACGTGCTAAAGGTGCTTGTCCTTCAAAAGCTCTATCCACAGGACTCTACATATAGGCGAAGGCTGGCGTCCGTATAAAGATCAGCTGGATAAGAACTAAGGTAAGCCTGAAACATATAATCCAGAATTGACTCCACAATCTCGATTGAAGAAATTGAGGGGCGATACGACTTTATTTTGATTACATATAGTAGGGATTAAAAAAGCAGTTTACATATACTTTTTGAGAGTCAGGTGAAGGTGGTACGGCAAACACACCATCTGAAAAATCATCTTAAAATCTACTTAGTTCCTCAATCAGAAGTTTCTCTTTAAGCTTAGTGACCGTCATTTCAGGCGACATATGTAACGTAAATTGAGATTTTTCGTGTCTATTTACGGCTTTCACATCAAACTTTAGTTATTTAACGTGATGAAGGATAAGAGTTGAAAAGTGGTGGGGAGCTTTATGGGAGTAAGCGGGAGCGGGGAGTGGTGAACTTATTTGCATGGGGACATCTAATGAGCATAATTTCGACATTTCGTTACATAAAGTTATATTAATTGAATCGTGAGTACCATTTACTTTGAATGTCATTAAATGTAATATTCATCTTGTCTTGACCAACACGATACGATCTTACTAAAAAATAGTTGTACATCACTAGGAGGACGAAGAGACTACATTAAGACTATTATTAGCTCTACCGGTAGAGATGAAAGTTACAAGATATATTAAACTAAGCTCATATTGTATAAGCGTTTACATAAAAAAATAGATTCAACTAAATACAAACTAATGATATGAAGTCTGATAAAAGATCAGAGTAATTAGTTTGCTCCCTTAAAGCACTTCATAACTAAAGTTTCAACGGAGGGATGCTAGATGATTAAAAAATTTCTTTTAATGTGTATGACTGTAACTACTATTGTCTTTAGTTTATCTCCTCAAGGGATATATGCAGAAAGCCAAAAAAATAGCACACTTGATACATCAGCTCCTTTTACGGTTCGCAACATATCTCAAGATAAAGTCATAGTTCTACAAAATGATAATGCATACCTCCTATCTTCTACTAACACAATTCAACTCAACAACTCAAAGGAATATGTAACCGATGTTGATATTATTCAGCATCCACAGAAAATTGTATTACTCGTTACAACACCTAAAAACATAATTCTTAAAAAGGTATTTAACTGGGAAGGTATGCAACTTTCAACTCAAACTTTTCCAATTAAAAAACAGATCCAAACAAAATGGATCTCACCAAATCAAGGACTTAAAGAAGCTGTAGTTACTCAAGATCAAAGCACTAATACTATCCATTACTATTCAACAAGTTGGTCGAAGCCTGACTACACATTTGATACCAGATTATCAGCAGGAGATTTGGAAGGATATAAGTTAGTGGATTGGGATATTCAAGCTTTTCCTTATCTAGTTCTAAAGTATAGAAAAGATAATATAATGGACGAAAATTATCTGTTTCGTGTTGTTGATATAAAGACGAAGCAATATTATACACGTAAAGATTGGAACACCAACTTTGAATATTATATTTCTCAGTCTGGAAAGCTATCTGTTTATAACTCCTACACTTATTCAAACCATCCAGCTCATGTTATACGTCCTGAACCAGGAAAGGAAGAACGCTATTATACCCAAATTAATCTTAAGGATGGGAAACAATCTGCAGTATTAAACAATACTTTCTCTTATAGTGAAAAAGATGAATCTGGCTGGAAAAGCAATGTAGTCGGAGATTTGTTTATAATTAAAGACATTTTAGCGGAAACTTACTCTCTATATCAGTTAGATGGGAAATTATTGATTTCAGATCAGAGGTGGAATTGGCCTGAAAACTCTGTTATTAGTTCATACAATCCAAATGAAGGTATTATATCTGTAGTATCGCCGTCATCTGGAAAATTAAAGATTCTTCAGTATAATCTAAAATAATATACTTGCTATATGTAGCTGTAGATGTAGCGCTTTCTGGGGCAAGGGGAAGTAACAAGTGAGATTTTAGAACTAACTTTAATGTAACTACAAGGTACGGACTTTAATGTCATTGTGCGATTATTGCGCTTTTCTCAGGCACCAACAATAATGTCACTGAACATTTGCCTCGATTTTTTGTGATTTCTCGTGTATTTTTCGGCTTTTACATCAAACTTTTAGCTATTTAACGTGATGAAGGATAAGAGTTGAAAAGCGATGGGAAGCCTTGTGGGAGTAAGCGGGAGCGGGATTTAGGGTGAGATGGGGTTGAGTGGCAAACTTATTTGGATGGGGAAAATTGGACGCTTACTTATGTAAAAAGCAGAAGAAAGAGCAAAACAAGAAAGCAGATCTTTTATAGTACTAGATACTAGGGAAGGAGATCCGTCCAATAGATTGTACAAATCATTGAGCTACCAAGAATCCGGCAAAATACCGGGGTATGCAATTTTTCCGAATGGTGAATTAGATGGAACGGTTATTTATCATAAATTTATTTAGCTTTTTATTGGATACTTACTAAAAAAATAGTATAATTTTCTACGCATGTTTATAGAAAGGAAGTGAATTCATGAGTGATTTAGAAAGAATTAAACTCGTGAAGCCACCATTTCCCAAGCTACGATGTTTTTCTTTCAAACCTATAATCATCTAGGAGAGGATTATTTTGAAGAAGAACATCGGAAACAAAACACCTAGCTTATTATTACTGATTGTATTAGTAGGCTTCCCACAAATTAGTGAAACCATTTTTAGCCCATCATTACCTTCTATCGCAGAAGCGTTTGAAACTTCTATGAGTGATGCACAGCTTACGATGAGTGTGTACTTTATCGCTTTTGCCTTCGGGGTATTTTTCTTTGGGCGTTTATCCGATAAAATCGGTCGTCGCAAGGCAATGCTTTATGGGCTGTTTTTATATTTTGTTGGTAACGTACTTTGTTTAGTAGCAAATGAGATGGCGGTTTTATTAGTCGCGCGTTTTGTTCAAGCGTTTGGTGCAAGTGTTGGCTCTGTCGTAACACAAACGATTTTACGCGAAAGCTTTTCTGGCGTTAAGCGTCATAAACTATTTGCTCAAATTTCAGCTGCCCTGGCCTTTACACCTGCCATTGGCCCGTTAATCGGTGGCTTTGCCGATTATTATTTTGGCTTTAAAGTCGTATTTTTGGTATTAATCGCTATGAGCGTAATTGTATTTGGCTATGCATTTTTACGCTTACCTGAAACAGCGCCTGCTACAATCGAATTGATGCCTCTATTACCAATAGTAAAGCGCATGATCACAAATGCGCGTCTATGGTGCTACGGCGTATTAATTGGCGGTATTAACGGTGTGTTATTTAGCTATTATACCGAAGCACCGTTTATTTTTACGCAATACTTTACACTAACAAGTGCGATGTATGGTTTTATAGGCATTATCGTTGCGCTCGCTTCTATCGCAGGTGCGATGCTATCTAAACGTCTCGTTAGCCACACAAAACCTGAGAAGATTATCGTACGCGGGTTAGCCATTATGCTCATTGGTACATTGCTCGCTACATCGGTACATTTTTTACCGATTTCATTACAAATGGCAACCATGATGGTTAGTGTATTCATTATTTTATTTGGTACAGGTACCGCTTTACCAAACTGTTTAAGCTTAGCGCTCATTGACTTTCAAGATGTCATTGGTTCTGCGGGTGCGATATTTAGCTTAGGTTATTATTTACTCGTCAGCGCTATAACCTATGGTATGAGCGTTTTCCATAACGGAACAGTCCTTGCGATGCCGCTATATTTTTTAGCACTAGGGATTGTTATGCTTTTAATAAGCTTACCCTTACTTTATAAAGAATGATCGAGTTTAAAATTCTGAATAAGACAGACTGTTCAACTTTTTGGCGAAAATGAAGATGATATTGGGTCGACCTAATAAGATTTAGGTCGGCCCAATTGTATTTAGTTGATCATTTTGCATGGATTTGGAACGTGAAAACAGCGCAAACTTTGATAAAATAAACAAACAGCAGCTTGTGATAACGGGAGGTAGTTTCCATAGACGAAGATTTTAACATGCTGCTTCAGCTCTTTGAGCGGGCAGCATTATTGCTAATTATTTTGTTTTTATTAACTCGTATTCCGAGCTTTAGGCAGATTCTGCAAAAAGAATCGCTGACAACGAAGGAGTTCGCCGTCGTTACGATTCTGTTCTGTACCTTTGCACTATTCGGTACCTATTCAGGCATCGATGTGGAAGGCTCGCTCGTCAACGTACGGATTATCGTGATTATGGCAGGAGGCATCTTATTCGGGCCTTGGGTCGGTCTTGTCGTGGGCGTGGTGTCCGGTATCCATCGTTATTTGATCGATATCGGCGGGGTGACCTCTTTTCCATGTCTCATCACGAGTATTACTGCGGGGCTGGTAGCTGGCTATATTCATCTTCGAACACCGAAAGAGAAACGTTGGTTTATCGGGATTTTTGCCGGGATGGCCTGCGAGGCATTAACGATGCTGTTGATCATATTCATGGCGCAGCCTACATCATTAGGTATCGAGATTGTATCAAAAATTGCAAAACCGATGATTCTAGGGCAATTGAATGTGGGATTGATCATTTTGTTAATTCAGAATGTGGAGAGTGAGCGGGAAGGAATCGCTGCGCAGCAAGCGAAGTTAGCTTTGGACATTGCGAATAAGACATTACCCTATTTTCGCTCCATCAATACGGAATCCTTGCACAAGATCTGTTCCATTATTAAAGAAGATATTCAAGCCGATGCGGTGGCGATTACGGATGCCTCGAATGTGCTCGCTTACGTCGGTTATGGGGAAGACCGCTATCAATTCCGGCATGAGATCATAAGTGATATGACCAAAGAGACGATACGAAGCGGGGAGTTCATGATAAGCAACCATGCATTGGACGATGCGATGCCCGGCATTCAATCCTTACTCATTATTCCGCTGAAAGAGCGAGAAGAAGTTACGGGGACCTTGAAGATTTATTATCGGAAAGCGCATAAAATTACCTATCCGCTGCAGACTATGGCCGTCGGTTTATCCCAGATCATCTCGACATTAATGGAAGTTTCCCGTGTGGAAGAGATTAAGGAGATGGCGAATAAAGCTGAGCTCAAAGCGCTGCAGACAACCATTCAGCCTCATTTTTTGTTCAATGCGTTGAACGCGATTGGGTCCTCAATCCGGAATAGACCGGATCAAGCGAGGGAGCTGATCGTCAATTTATCGGGATATTTACGTTATAATTTGGAGCTAACGGATGAATTGATCGATATCCATAAGGAGCTGGAGCAGGTTCGGAATTACGTAGAAATTGAAAAAGCGCGCTTTGGAAATCGGTTACATGTTGTTTATGATGTGGATGAAGTCGCCGTGAAGATTCCCAGTCTCATCATTCAACCGTTAGTGGAGAATGCGATTGTCCACGGTATATTGAAGGGGAAAGGACCCGGAACGGTCACCATCTATGTCAAAGATACAGAAGATTACATTCGGATTGGTGTGCAGGATACTGGCGTGGGTATCCGTGAAGATTTCATTGAACAAGTGATGGAGGAGCGAGTTCCACCGAACCATATTGGTCTTTTCAATGTGCATAAGCGTGTGAAGCTCATTTTCGGGCATGGCGTTACGATGGAGCGACTAGATCAAGGAACGAACATCTTTTTTGACATACAGAAGGAGACACGATGAGAGCGATAATTGTGGAAGATGAAGTATTGGCCAGTGAAGAGCTGGAGTATCTGATTACCAAACATAGCCGCATTGAAATCGTGGAGCGATTCGAGGATGGCCTTGATGTGCTTAAATTTCTGCAGGAGAAGGAAATCGATGCGATATTTCTCGATATCAACATTCCATCTCTGGACGGGATGCTGCTGGCGACTAATATCAGTAAGTTCGCGCATAAACCGTATGTTATTTTTACAACAGCTTATAAGGAACATGCTGCCCAAGCATTTGAACTGGAAGCTTTTGATTATATCTTGAAGCCCTATGACGAGAGCCGGATTGGCGCGATGTTACGTAAGCTGGAGACCGCCTTCGAACGAGATCTGCAGCAAGGAGGAAGTCCAAATTCTGAGGACAGCAGGCAAGGATCTAAGGAGAAACGCATTAATTTGCTGAAAAATGACAAATATATCGTAACGGATAGCGATGATATCTATTATGCGGAAGCACAAGAGAAGGTGACGAACGTATTCACGAAGAGCGGTATCTATACGATGCCGATGAGTATTTCGGACTTTCATGCCATGCTGCCTCAAGATCGATTCTATCGTTGTCATCGTTCCTATACCGTCAATTTGTCTCAAATCCATGAAATCGTTCCATGGTTCAACAATACCTACCTGCTGCGTCTACGTGATATGGATGCCAAAGTGCCCGTCAGTCGAAGTAAAGTCAAAGAATTTAGGCAGTTGATGCGTATATAAATGCAGTTCATTCCGTAATCCCGTCATTTCATGTCGCTCTTGGCTCAAGAAAGCGTTTTATCTTGTAAGATAAGGGTGTGAAAGCGAGGCGCAAGAAGCCTTCACTTCCCTACAGATAACGCACACATCTTGATCATAGCAGAATGGAAAGAGGGGATCTATCATGAGAACGCATCAAGCACCCCAATCGAAGGTAAATCGATGGATGATTGTCCTTGGAACAATCATTGTACAAATGGGATTAGGTACAATATACACGTGGAGTTTATTTAATCAGCCATTAGCTGACAAATTTGGATGGGAGCTTAGCTCCGTATCGATTACGTTTTCCATCACCAGTTTTGCACTGGCTTTTGCAACACTGTTCGCCGGTAAAATTCAGGATCGTATCGGAATTCGGCGTATGACGATGATTGCAGGTGCTGTTCTCGGTGCAGGGCTAATCGCTAGCTCACAGGTTTCATCGTTGTGGATGTTGTACTTACTTGCTGGTGTGGTTGTTGGTTTTGCGGATGGTACAGCCTATATCACATCGCTATCGAATTTAATTAAATGGTTTCCTGAACGTAAAGGTTTAGTATCGGGGATCTCGGTGGGAGCTTTTGGGGCAGGCAGCTTGGTTTTCAAATATATCAATGCGCATTTCATCAATACGATGGGAGTCTCCCAAGCTTTCCTGATCTGGGGATTGATCGTGATGGTGATGGTGATTGCCGGTTCGTTCATAATCAAAGAAGCCGTAATAACTGAAACACCTGCGAAAGCAAATACCCAATCGAACAGTCAACGGAACTATACAGTCAAAGAAATGCTGCGTACGAAAGAAGCGTATATGCTCTTCATTATTCTATTCACAGCTTGTATGAGTGGATTGTATATGATTGGTATCGTCAAAGACATCGGTGTGCAGCTTGCCGGTCTTGATATCAGCACAGCAGCGAATGCTGTAGCTATGGTGGCGATATTCAATACTTCCGGTCGGCTCGTTCTCGGTCCATTGTCTGATAAAGTAGGACGTATGAAAGTTGTAGCTGGCGCGCTTCTCGCAACGGCAGTGTCCGTCCTGACTTTAAGCTTCATACCTTTGACCACGGGCATCTTCTTCACATGTGTCGCAACGATCGCATTCTGTTTTGGCGGTAATATCACAGTCTTCCCAGCGATTGTGGCTGACTATTTCGGCTTGAAGAACCAAAGCAAGAACTACGGGATCATTTATCAAGGATTCGGCTTAGGTGCCTTGGCTGGCTCGTTCCTTAGTGTGTTGTTCGGTGGTTTCCAAATTACCTTTTCAGTCATCGCGATCTTGTGTGTGCTCTCCTTCTTGATGGCGATCTTTATCTCAGTACCTAGCCAACGTAATGAGTCAAGCAAGGACCAAGAAGTTGTGTTAGAACCGCAATACAATGCGGGATAATTAGTGGATAATAAAGTATGTAATGAGAATGAAAATGAGCTCAGCTAACTAAGCTGAGCTCTTTAATTTCCAAATTATTATCAAATACATATCATTCAATTGTGCAGGTTTATAGATTGGCGGGATAAGGCCATGCGATTTCTGTTGAATATACATGTACAATGAAGTTTATTGTACATCGTATTCTGAGAATAATTCATATATAGAAGTATACCAGTTATTTCGCTCTGGTCTCTCCAACTCTACAGTGCCTCGGCTCTGTAACACGGTTTTGCCCTGTTATCTCATCTAAACTGCGAGTTTCGCCCGCTGTAACAGGGAAAAAGCATGTTAAATAGAAGTAAATGATTTGTAGTACAAAACCATTCCAGCTCTATATAATGAAAACAACTGAAACGTAAGTGAATGGCGAAGAAGCTATGCCGCTTTAGACCTAGTTAATAAAATGAGTAACCAAAACAAATAATTACTATAAGTCAAAAAGTCAACAAAAGAAATCCATATTGGATATATGGTTATTTTCTGTGATATAAGAATCAATATAGTTGTAACTCCCAAAAGTAAAATTATTCTTTTAAATAACTACCACTTGAAACAAGCCATTGAAGATCGATAAGTTTATTTTTATGTCGCTTTACAATAATATTGTAAATAACTAAATGAACAATTAGGTGTGTTATGAAAATTAGAAAAGGAAAAAAATGATCCCTAAAGCTACACCCAAACCATTGGCTTGATTGGGACTAATATAGCTCTCATTATTGTGTTCATCTTTACCTCCTTAATAAAAACTAATGCTACAGTAATATGACATATCGTAGCTTCAAGGTAATATTTATTAGTTCTGGATGTAAATATTAACAGAGCAAGAAACAATCACGCCGTTAATGAAAATGTTCCGTTAAAGGGAGGAAGAATGATGTCCAATAACGTAAGAGCAAGAAGAGTCATTTTAGATTTAGCAGTTACTTTAGATGGTTTTATTGAAGGGAAAAATGGGGAAGTTGATTGGTGCATCATGGACTCTGAGATGGGGTTTATTCATTTCTTAAATCAAATTGATACTATCTTATATGGAAGGAAAAGCTATGATTTATGGGGACAATTTACTCCAGAAGTTGAAGATATCGATGCTGAAAAAGAAATGTGGGAATTAGTTCACAGCAAAGAAAAATATGTGTTTTCCAGAACGCAAAAAGGAACGGATAATAAAGCAATATTCATAAATGACAATCTTATTGAAGAAGTAAATAAATTAAAGAATAAGCCTGGTAAAGACATCTGGTTATATGGCGGAGCAAGTCTTATAACAACTTTTATCGATTTAGGGCTTGTTGATGAATTTAGATTATCTGTTCACCCTGTTATTTTGGGAGAAGGAAAACCGTTGTTTATGGATATTAAACAGAGGTTGAATTTGAAAATAGTTAGTACAAGAACGTTCTCCTCTGGCGTTGTGCAGCTAATCTATCATTTGAATGGGAATTCATAATATCGTTCTAATTTAGCCAGGAGGTTACAGCTATGGACTTAAAGTTATCTGGAAAAAAAGCACTTATTGTAGGAGGAAGCCGTGGCATTGGTAAAGCGATTGCCCGCCAAATGGCTCTGGAAGGTGTAGACTGTACGATTTGTTCAAGAAACGAATCCTCGCTAAAAATCGCTGCAGAGGAATTGGATCAGGAAACAAAAAGAAATATCTATCCGATTGTGGCAGATACCACGAATCCTGATTCTATCCTAAAACTAGTTGAAAATTCAGCTGCGGTGATGGGGAGTATTGATATTCTTATCAACAGCGGGGCTCGCGTTGGCGGTCAAGTGCCAGAGGATTTTAACAGCATTAATGAAGAACTTATTCTGAAAGATTTTGAAGAAAAGTATTTGGGCTATTTTCGCAGTATCCGTGCTGTAGCACCTTATATGATAAAAAATAATTGGGGACGTATCATTAATATAAGCGGTTTGGCTGCCAGAATAGGTGGCAATTATTTTAGCTCTGGACCGCGGAATGCATCTGTTGTCCATTTAACAAAATCCACATCCATGGAATTAGGGAAGCACGGAATTACCGTCAATGCGGTTTATCCAGGGATTGTAAGTACGGAAGCATTTAGAGAACAAGTTACGGATGAGGATGCTTTACGCCAGTTCGCGGGAATGAATGCGCTCGGTCGCTTGATTACAGCGGAGGAAATTGCTAATGTGGTTACCTTCCTAGCTTCACCTTTGTCGGGATCGATTACCGGCGATGTCATTTCGGTAACTGGCGGCATTGGAAATACCGTTTATTACTAAAAGTTAGGCGACTGCTCCCCAATTGAATTTAGGGAAGCAATCGCCGCTTAATAAATCTTTTATAGTTTTCTACTTCACGAATGATTGAAATGCCAATTGAAAACGGAACTTCATATCGTCTTCAAACCACATTCTGAAATTAGTTCCCCACACATTATTGTGCAAGTTAAAGTGGAAACCGCCGTCTAGAGGAGCAAACGTATTATCGAACTGAAGCAGCCGTCTTGCTCCTGGGCACACGATCGGCGCATCCAACGTTCGGATCACGCAGCTTCCGTCCGCGCCTTCGTAATACAGTCCGGTGTCTACCGCATGCATGTTGCGATTTCCGTCCTTCACAACGGTTGATGGATAAACGTTATATCCGAGCTTATCCATCTTCCACATATTCGGGTTATCCACGAGCGGCGCAAAGGAGAGCCAACTTGCTTCCGGCAATCTACAAGCCGATTTACCGATCCAGTGGAGTTCAACATCGATGTGAGGTGTCTGCTTGTGAAATGCATAGCTAACGATCAGCTTGCGAGGCGCGCCGTACTGCTCGCAGGCGACCGAATCCATGGCCAGCTCGATACGGACCACATCGCGATCTGCTTGCCTCTTGAGTTGTATCGTCCTTGGGGCTCCCTGATAACTTGCATGTTCGGGCCGCGGTTCCGCATATTCCATGCCTGGTTTGCCAAAATCGGGTTCTGCCCAGCTATGATGCAGTCTAAGATCTCTAGAATATTCTCTATAAAACCGATCGTAATTTTCTTGGCCGAACGTCTCGTAACGGTAGGCTCCTATTGGGTGAGTATCGTTCGCCCACACTTTTCCGTTCCGGTCAACCAACTGAATGATCGATCCATCCGGCGCGAAGGCCGCGCGAAAGCAACCTAGTTCATAGCGAGCATTCCATTCAAGCTGCTCCGAGATGGAATCCGAAGCAGCGCTGCTCTTCGGCGCCATTTGCTCGAATGCGGCCAGTGCTTCGCTAACCAGTTCTTGAGGCAATGCGGATAAAGCCTGGTCGATATATTCGCGCTGTTCTTGCCAAGAACTTTCGAAAAAGCGAAACGTTCGCTCTGGCTTTGCCATTTGCAGCAGTAAAGCAAACTTATGCGCAGTGGCTTCTTGGACGGCATCGCCTGCTCTGGCAGCGGCGAAATCAGACGCAGCGTAGGCGCTGTAATCGCCTAGATAAACTTTCTCGTCCAGCCCCCACGTATGCTCAGGTATGAGCATCAATCGGTTGCAAAATAAGGCGTACGCTTCACTATTCGGATCTAAGGCACCAGTAGAGACCCATTTGTCCCTTAAACGCAGCAGTTCCCGATAACGCGCTACTTTCCATGGGTCGGAAGCTACCCCGTGAATCCACGAATCACCGATTTCCTCGCGGATCACCGGTAGGTGCTCTTTCAGTGGGAGCAGCTTCTCCGCAAACGCATCCAAGCTGGAAGCTATGATTTCTGCGCCTGGATATTTCCGCTGCAATTGATCATACAATTCACGAACAGCTTCGATGCTGGAAGGGCCATGATTATCACCGGTATGGGCAAAATAAAGCGCATCTTCCAATCCGTCGACTTCAAGGGGCTTGCCATAATCCGCCGCATAATTGACGATGACTTCAGAGCCGTCAGCGGCGCGCCATACAAAAACATCAGGGACATGAGGCTTTTTGGAAGCAGGATTAACGCCTAAATGCAAATATTGAATGCCGTGTTTGGCCAAGATTGGGACGATACCGATGGTATGCCCTGGAACGTCCGTCATTTTTGCTGCGATCGTTGTTTTACCAAACCGGCGATCAAGATCTTTGGAGAGGGACAACGCAAATGAAAATAGCTCCGCGTCCATTAATTCGGTATGCGTTGTAAACGGCAGTCCATGCCAAGCGATTCGGCCTTGGCGTATCGCTTCCTCCATACGGTTACGGGCATCCACCGGCGCCGTGCGCAAATATTCGTGGATTAACCACGAACCGGTCGTCCATACGAATTTCGCATTTCCTTCTTCAACGGCCAATCGCTCGGACAAATCCAATGCTTGCGGAATGTACAGATTCATGTACCGCTCGATAACATGCTTTGCTAAATCGGTAAAGCCAATGTCCAGGTGGGTTTTGAATATAACATGTACTCTTTTGTAGGCTGCCACGATTTTATTTCCCTCTCCTCGCGTAATATTCACGACCAATTGTTGGATGTACGTCTGCAATGGATAATTCTGTGGTTTATTCATATAGATTAGCCCATCAAAGAAAGAATTCCAATGTCCTACGTTGCTGAACAGCGTTACGGTTGAATATTCTCCAAGTAAGTCTTTTTTCCTTTGAAGAAATGTTGAAAATTAAATCGAATGGTCGATTGCGATCTTCTTGGCCATCATGATATAAGACCATACGCCAAGCAATTGGGAAGTCGTTTTCAACATATATATAAGATCCATAACCCCAATATCCTTGATGTTTTTGATTTTTCAGGCACTAAGGATAATGTCACTGAACAAAGTGTTGTAGATTTGAAATAAAGTTGCACCGTCTCACCCCGTTGGATATGATTGTCTAAAAGAACGAGAACAGCGCAGGGATTAATCATTTTTCTGATGAAATTGTACAGATGATAAAATCGAATTATTAATGAAAAAAATTTATAGAAAGTGGTGAAGAGAAATGGTGGATATTGAATATTTAAATGACATGTATGCGGACTCGTATTTTCCAAACTTTTTAGTAGATAAGGTTAAGGCTGCGATTATAAAAGTTGAGGATTTTATTAAGCAAGGAAATCACTCATTAGAGGACATTCAAAAAAGTTTAGATGAAATGACTTTAACCATTAATGATATACAAGAAGAATTCTGGGAGCATGACAGTGAAATAGAAACAGTAGCAAGGGAGTCTATCGGGGAAACAGTAAAGAATATATTAAAGAAATACCAGATTCCCATTGATATTGAAGAAGCAATTAGAAACAGAGATTGGTGATCCATTTTACGGTGTGGAATCTTGGCGGTCTGAACGAGGTCATATAAGGAAAATACTAAGATTTACGATTGAAAAGGATCTACAATGGATGATTTCAGGTGGTAAGGAAGAAAAATGAACAAACTCTTGTTTGTTCATTTTTTGTTGCCCAATATATCATAAAGTGATATATTATTTTTAGATATATCATTAAGTGATATAAAGTGAGGGAATTGCATGAAGTCATTAGATCAATTAACGGATTCCGTTTTTTACATCATGTCCGGATTTATCAAGCCTAGACATGGTTATGCGGTAATGAATTTAATAGAGGAAATCACAGATGGTCAAGTTGTGATTGGACCAGCATCGTTATACACGATTATAAAAAAACTAATGAATGAGTCATATATTGAGCTTTATGATGATTCAGATTCAAGAAGGAAAATTTATGTGTTAACAGACAAAGGGAGAAACGTGTTAATGCATGATGTTGAAAAACGTAAAAAGATGGTGGAATTCGCGGAACAAGGATTAAAGGGGGATATGTAAATGAGTGAAACAAAGTATGTTGTATCGAATGGAATTGCATTTTCAGAAAAGAAAGATCTAGAAATGCTGCGTCAAGAAGCCGCAAAGGGGTGGATCGTGAAGAGATATAAAAGGATGGGGTACGAATTAGAAAAAGGGAATCCAGAGGACGTGACATTTAGTATCGATATACGAGATTTAAAAGAAGAAGAATTAGACGAATATATCGAGTTATTTGAGACAGCTGGGTGGACGCATGTATGTTCGCAGTATGATACGCATTTATTTAAAGCGTTACCTGGTGTAAAACCGATTTATACGGATAAAGAATCGAAGGCTGAAAAGTTCGAACGTCTTCAAAAATCGGTTGGTCCTGCTGCAGCCATAACCTCGTGTGCTATGGTTGGAAGTTACATCGTACAAGAAATCACAACGGGTATGCTTAGCGATGTGTTTCATGTGATATTTTTGATATCTCTTGTTGTTGCAGCACCCATGATAGCGACTTTCTTAGCCACGATGTATCATTCAATAAAGGTGAAGTTGGTTAACAAGTAGAAATAGCAAGTGTCATTTTTATAGTGGAAATGACGTATTTGGACGTGCTTAGCAAACGTCATCACTCAACGTGGTGGCGTTTTTTAAATGGAATGCCAGGGGGCGAGCCCTGGATTTCAGTCCGCGCGGACAGTTCGTTGAATAGAGTGTAGACAACGGGTTCGATTCAATTCCAACCGTTAAAATATCGTTTAACCAAGATCTTGATTACGCATGAAAAAAACAACAAAAATGACTTGACATTAGAGGTTACTCCAATGTTAATTTGAATTTATGGAAAAACTTTACTCTATACAAGAAGTTTCGCGGATGCTTGGTATCCCGAAGGATACGCTTCGGTACTATGACCGGATTGGAATCGTATCGCCGTCCCGGGAATACAATCGGTACCGCAGGTATTCGAAGAACGACCTCATCGACTTGATGAATATTCAAATCATGCAGTATGCGGAGTTTTCTCTTGATGAAATCAAGGGAAAGTTTGGGTTCCACAGGATGGAGAATGTAGACTCTGCTTATTGCGAGGAAGTTGCTGCGTTCCTCGATGCCAAGAATGCAGAAACGCGCAAGAAGATTGCCCATCTGGAAAAAGTCAGTCAGTTGCTCGATGTAGCAGCCGAAACGCTAAGGGACTTCAATCATGAAAGCGATCAGCGATTGGCAGAGATCGTTCGCGAGATTTACCAGGCAATTCGAAAGAAGGAACCGGGGATATCCGAGGAGGGATGTCATGGACATCAAGATTAGGAATTTTTATTATCTGCTTGCAGGCATTCTTGCGATTCTGTTTGCCGTCACGCACGCATGGAACGGGCAATCCGCAGTGCTGTCGATGCTCCACGAGAGTGCAATAGCTATGGACACCCAGATAGTATTCAAGTATGCCTGGCACATCATCACGGCGGAAAATTTGGTCTTCGGCATCGTATTCATTTTCATGTCATTCCAAAGCGAGCGATCGAAGATCAGGTTTGCCGCATGGACTATCGTCTCGCTTCTGATCGTCCGACTGATGGTCATTCTTGGTATAACAGCATTTCACGACATTTCGGCACTTACGGATACGTTACTCGATTCGATTGCAATCGTAATCTATATCGCCTTCATCATACTGGGAATAAGAATGAAGAAAAAAGAGTTCGGAGGTCAGTTGCCACAGTCCAGTAGAGGGGAGTGAAGATGACCATATCCAAGCTGGAGGAGCGCATTTCAGGTCTTAAAGGTAATGGAGTACAAGTTGAAGTACCGCTGGAAATCTATAATAAAAGCAAAGAATATCTAGCGAGTCCTTCAACCCCTATCGAGAGATTTTTAAAAGTGTCTACTTGCTAGGGTACTGTTTATGCTGAACTGCACCTCCAATTGTTAGTTCGTGTCTAACAACCGGGGTGCAGTTCAATACAAGAGTGGCTCTGTTTTTATATTTGAATGTAGATATTATGGTCAAAGGCAATGTTGCACTTGGATACATTACGGAGATCCGTATCGAGTTTCGTTATTAGAGGAGGATTAGTTCATTATATGAGCTGGTCTCCTCATTTTATTTTAATAGAAATATATATCACATATCACCTTATTCAACCAAAAGTCAGGATCGATAAATACGAATTGTGAAATGAAGGTTTATTGTAGGATATAAAGAATAAGAACATATTGGATGGGCGATTCAGATCAGAAGGAGGTTACATATATGATGGAACGTGATGTTGTTATAGGCATTGATGGAGGCGGAACGAGTACAAGGGTCCTGATATGCGATTTGCAGGGGAACGAGCTTGCTTATGCGGAGGGTGGCTGTGCATCGAAATATAAGGACGAGAACGCGTCTGATCATGTGAAAGCTACTATTGAGGATGCTCTTGCGAAGGCGGAGCGGGTTGCAGCTGATGCGGCCATGCTGGTGGCTGGAATTGCTGGCTACGAATCAGAAGCTGATGATGCATGGATAACCCCTTTCACCGACTTGCCGGGACTCCATTGTCCCAAGCTGCATTTGAATGATTCGGATATTGCTCATGCGGGAGCGCTTCAGAATAGACCAGGTATTATTGCAATCGCCGGAACGGGCACCATGATCATGGGCATCAATGAAAATGGCAGGCGGATCAGAAACTTAGATTATCATCAATACGCCTATAGCGCCGCGCGCCATCTCGCTTATGAAGCTGTGTATGAAGTGCTTGCCGGATATCGAGATGATTCGAATGAGGGGCTGATCACGGAGATGCTGCAGCATTGGCAAGCGAATAGCTTGGAGCAGCTGCAGGAGCTTGCTCGGCAGGGCTTTCATCCCGATACGATGAAGCGCGATCAACTGTTCGGGCAGTTCGCTCCACACGTAACGAGGGCCGCAGAACAGGGTAGCAGTGTTGCAAGACGTGTATGCAACCGCGCTGCAGAACAGCTCCGATTGGGTATTGAGCTTGTCGGCTCGAGCTTTGTTCAACGCGACGTCGAGGTCGCGCTAATCGGCAGTGTAATATGTAGTCCCTATATGAGAGGCAAGCTGACAGAATTACTCATGGCAAATCCAATTAAGCAATATCGCGTGGTTGAACCGCAATTGCCGCCTGTAGCCGGTGCCATTCTTCTGGCCTATAAAGAGCTGGGCATCCCTGCAAACAAACTGACTTCATTTCATAGATCATATTGAACATCTTAATCTATCGGGAGGGATTATATTGGATATCGAAATCATATCCCTTGAAGAATCTCATATTCCTAAAGTTAAAGGCTTGGTAGCGGGCTACATCAATTCTTCTTCCAATGGCTTGGACGAATTAGATCCTTCACCAGAGCAGCTAGAACAATGTGAACAAATATTAAATAGGTTTATTAGTGACAGCTCGGCTTCTTGTTATTTGGCTAAGCAGGATCATGAATATGTAGGGTTCATCATCCTTTCTTGGAGCTTCTCAATCAGCAAAGGGTCCCCTATATTGCGTATAGATGCATTATATTCATCATCGAAACATAGAAAGATGGGTGTAGGCAGGAAGCTAATGGAGTATGCCATTGATTTAGCTATTTCGAACAAAGCCACACGATTACAGCTCGAAACAGATGATGATAATGACCCAGCTCGTTCTTTATACAACAAGCTAGGGTTTAAGTTAATAGAAGGTAAGGGCGTTTATATGTCATTTTTATAGTGGAAATGTTTTTAAGCTAACTGGTAGATTAGTTGAACTAAGGAATTATGAATATTATTCCATCCTCTGCAGTGGACAGCATGCCCCCCTAACACAAAACTATAATTCTATAGGGTGTGGTAATGGCGGGGATACTGTTTGTGGTAGGTCCATAAATAACAATTAGATCTCGGTTCGCAGGGGTTTTTGAAAAGTGTTGCCCATTTGTTAATACTATTTGAGTATATGGAGAAATATTTAATCGTAATCGTCCATCACTACTCTCCAATTCAGTATTAAAATAATCTACTTTTACATTCTGATATGGGCTATTCTTCACCATGACAATTGCTTGATATTGTGGAGGGTAAATTAGAAGAGCAGGTGCACTTCCGTCATAATATCCAGTCACTTGATCTCCTACTGACACCATTACATGGTCTACAAAATAAGTATTGGGTGACACAACGAAATTTACTAATGCTCCCAATCCGTTGTCTACAGATATTAATTTAGAACATCCTTCACCATTTTGACCTGTAATAAAATCATTAATCATAGTGATAGTCCCGTGAAAAGAATAAAAATTTGTCATATAATATCTCCTTTTGCTTTAAAAAGATAATGCACTATTCGTAAAGTCAAATAACCTATGTTTACAGTATGTAGGTTAATAACTATATGATTGTGCAGATGCCTATAAAGGAGATTCCTCAGTGAATAGCGTGTTGCGCTAACGGGACACTATAGTTTAAAAGCAACAAGAAGGCAGCCGATTATCGATCGGTTGCTTTTCTCGTTAACTGGCAGGATAACTTAATCGTTTCTTGAATATTTTCTGAGTTGGATAATTTTATAAACTTTGTGAATAGAACGTTATCTGAAAGATACGCAAATCTTACATGTGAGGGTGATTCGTGTGAAGCAAGGAATGATTGTGTTGTTGAACGGAACTTCAAGTTCAGGAAAGACCAGTATTTCTATGGAACTGGTAAATCAGAAAGAGATTCTTTTTCATCATTTATCAATAGATGATTTTTTTCATAATTTCAATGAATTTATTGATAAAAAATTTCCGGATATTGAACCTACAAGAGAAATAGATGATCATGTTGTCGCACAAATCATTTTTGATCCCATAGTCTCAATGTTCTATTCGACAGTTAAATTGTTTTCAGAAATGGGTTTGAATGTAATAGTAGATACCGTAATCGAGAATGACAAGTGGTTTAATGAGTGTCTTGATGTATTTTCTGATCAGCCTACATTGTTTATAGGTGTAATATGCTCGAAAGAAGAACTAATAAGAAGAGAGCAAATAAGAGGAGATCGACAGATTGGACTAGCAAGTTCCCAGTTCGACAAAGTATATTGCTTTAATGAATATGACCTTGAAGTAAATACTGAAGAGATGAATCCAATAGAATGTGCCGAAAAGATATTAAGTTTTATTAAGTCCAATAAGGAATACTCGGTATTTAAGAAATTAAGTAAAAGAAATGGTAGTAGTTCATAGAGGGCGTATCCAACTTTTAAAATACATTTTGAGGGAGTAACTTCAATGAAAATAGGTTTTTTAATTATTGATATGCAAACAATCCATCTACAGGGTCTAGAAAAGAAAACAATAGATAGAGCTTGCGAGTATATCAACCATGTGTCAGATATGCTTCGTTCTAAAGACCATGTTGTCATTCACATTCAAGACACTGAAGGAATGACAGAATCAGATAGAGATTCATTTAATACAATTCCAGAAATTCAAATTAAGGATAAAGACTTGATTTTGACTAAAGAGAATTCGAATGCATTTTGGAAAACAGAACTAGAACAAATTTTATTGAATCAAGGCGTAGAATTTATTATCATTTCAGGATTTGCTGCAGAACATTGTGTCTTATTTACCCATAACGGAGCCATTGAAAGAGGATTTACATCCGTAATTTTACAAAACGGAATTTTAAGTACACATAGTGACGTAATAACATCAACTTACAGGGATCGAAATCTCATCTCTTATCCTGTTTTTAAATATTTATTATGACGGGTTAACTAAAAGCAGATTGAGCAACACACTAAGCTCCTTCTAGCTGATGAAATTCGAGAGCAATTAGAAAACAGTGGATTAGATTCTTTGTTCATAACAGAGGAGTTTGTGGAATAAAGAGATTTTAAATAATCCATTTTTTTTATAAAAAATAGTTATTATAAATAATAGAAAGCTGGTCTATTTATCGGAATCTAGGAATAAGGCTGTCTAGGATTACAGCAAACAATTTATGTCTAATGGCTTCGCCCTTTGTTGTTAGGGGTGAAGCCATTAGTCGTTTTAGGGGGATCACAGCGAGTCGTCCTCCATAGGCCGTTTTATGGTAAACCTAAATGGAGGTGATATTTTGTCCAAACGAGGCAAGGAAAGGAAGAGGACAAGGAGTTAGAGAAAAATATCAACCAATTATTCAAGCTCATACTCTTAGCTAATACTATTATATCTTTATGTTCTTAGAATTTGGATAAAATTGTAAAAATGAAAATCGAATCAGTGCATTTCCAAACATAACTTAAGAATAAGCCATCAGATAATTACATATTTATACAAATATTGAAAGGAGAATCAGGTCTTAAGTCGAAACTAAGGATTAAATAGTTCTTTATGGTTATCGATAAAGGGGGAGGGGACATTTTAACGCAGATGAAAAATCATTTGCTACGTAGGGCGAAAGAGGGTTTGTAAGCTATTTATATGTACGTGAAGGAAAAAATAGTATTTGCAATAAATAGAACGAATAGAGTTGCGGAAGGGAAAATACTAAATCAACTTATTCACCAGATACCATCAGATAAAATTCCTCAATCCAATTTTAAGGTTAAGCGAAAAACGGTTACGTAGATGTTATTGTGTTTGAGGATATGGATCGCTTCAATGTAAATAGGACTTTTGAGCGACTCCGCGTCCAATCCGATTCTTTTATCTTTTGAGAGATGATAGCCTATAATAATTTATCTCCAGAAGTGGGTCTCTGAGCCAAAAAAGAAAAGTATCGTCAGCAGCGGAATCGGCTGCGCGCCGGTCAGACGTCGCTGAAAGGAGCAACGAGTAAATAGATGTAATGCAATGTCAAATATATGTGACTTGAACGCGCATTTCATACAATGAAATGAAAAGGAGGGGCAGGCAATGTTCGCCTCATCGGTGAAACGAAGAACAAGATTTACGATTTTCGCCAAACTGATTACAGCTTTATTGGCTGTCTTGTTGCCGCTTTCGATGATTACGCTCTTGTTGAACCAGCAGGGGGGGCGTACGATTTATGAAGAAATATCCAAGTCTGTCCAGAGCAGAGACGCGTTCTATATACAGTCGCTAGAGATTGCGCTTAAAGGCATCAGCCAGCTTATGTTTGAGTTTGTGATCGATAAAGAACTGATGGAGGTTGGCATCTCGGAGGAGCCGGTCGCGAATTACGGTCACATGAACCAGGTGCTCGCCGTTCAGAATCGTCTGCGTATGCTTAAAGCCTCCAGTACGTACATTGCCGAGGCGAAGGTGTTCCTCCCGTTCAGCAACAGAACGGTTGCCTCGAATGATTATTTGTCCTACATTCCCGCCGACGAATACGTGAAGCTGGCCAATAATGTGGATCCGAGCCGGGTCATGGCAATTGGCGAACGGTTGTTTATGAGCATGCGGTTTCCTGTGAGCGTATCAGGGAGGGAGCCCGTTTTCATCATTGTCGTTGAGCTATCGGCGAACAGGCTTCGCGAAAGCTTGAAAAATGTTGTTAGTGCGAATCAAGGAAACTCCATTCTGTTCAATGTTGAAGAGGGTTGGGAAATCACCAATGAGCATGACGAGGACATCGTACAAAGAATGAGGATGTTTGCGGAGAAGCAATTGGCGGAAGACGTATCGTTCGGTATTACTCCCTTTGTGCTCGATGGCGCGTCCTATCTGATCTCTTACCGCAAAGCGGCTGCTTCGAATACTGATTTGCTCGTTTACGTTCCTGAGGATAAAATTCTCGGCTCTCTGCATCGTTATGAGCGATGGATCTGGGTACTGCTCGGCTTCTCGCTATGTATCGTCCTCCTGCTTGCGATTTCTATCTACCGGATCATCCATCATCCGCTACGTCGGCTCGTAGCGGCTTTCCGGAAAGTGGAAGACGGCAAGCTCCTTCCAATCGAGGCCGACGCAAGACGCGACGAATTTCAATATTTATACCATCGGTTCAACAGCATGATAGCCAGGCTGGACGAGCTGATCAGCGAAGTCTATGAGAAGGAAATCCGCAACCAGCGTTCCGAGCTTAAGCGGCTGCAATCGCAAATCAACCCGCATTTTCTGTACAACAGCCTGTTCAGTCTGAACCGCTTGATTCAAGCGGACGATAACGACCGCGCTTATCGGTTTACGTTGTATTTGGGCGATTACTTTCGGTTCATAACGCGTAATGCGAACGACCGGATTTCGCTCCGGGAAGAAATGAAGCACGCCGGAATCTTTGTAGAAATGCAGTTAATTATATACGGCGATCATATCGACGTTGAATTCGAGGCGCTTGCCGATGCTTACGGCGAACTGCTCGTTCCCCGTCAAATTGTGCAGCCCATATTGGAGAACGCCTATAAGTATGCCTTTGGAATGCTTGTCTCGAAGGGGGAGCTTTGGGTGCACTTCTCGGAGTCCGACGGTTATTTGTCGATCTGGATCGAGGATAACGGCGAAACGCTGCCGGATGTCCGCTTGGCGGAGCTGGCGGGAAAGCTGTCGGAAAGCGGGGATTTTATGGAGGAAACGACCGGCGTTATTAACGTCCATCGCAGGATTGAGCTGATGTTCGGCAGCGGCAGCGGACTGTCATTGACGAGGTCGCAGTTAGGCGGTTTATGCGTAGAAATTCGGCTAAAATTGGATGGCAGCGGAAAGGTGGGATCCTATGTATCGGATGCTGATCGTGGATGATTATCCAGTGATCGTGGAAGGGTTAATGAATATGTTCGGCAAGAAAAAACCGGAGCTTGAGCTGCACCAAGCGTACTCGGCTTACCAGGCGCTTGAAGTGCTCAGTCGGATCAGGATCGACATCGTGCTGTCCGACATTCGGATGCCGGGGATGGAAGGGACTGAGCTGCTGAATGAGATCAAGCGCGGCTGGCCGATGTGCAAAGTTATTTTCCTCACCAGCTTCGACGATTTTCATTATATCAAGCATGCGATTTCTGGAGGCGGCTTCGATTATTTGCTGAAGACCGAGAGCGACGAAGGTATTGTGCGGTCCATCGATAAGGCGATTATGGAGCTGGACGAGCAAGCTGCGGCAAACCAACGGTTGCTCGAGGCAAATCACCAAAGCAAGAGGGCGGTTTCACTCTTGCAGCAGCAGTACATCAACACGCTGCTCAGGGGGAGGGCGCAGGTATCGGAATCCTCCCTGCGGGCTAAGCTTCGCGAGATGGAGATGGGATTGTCGGCGGAGCGGCCGGTTTATTTGTTGCTGGAACGTATCGATTCCTGGGGAGGCAAAGGAGCAGGCGCGGATCGTAAGCTGATGTTGTACGCTGTTCAGAACATCGCGGCGGAAAGGCTGCAGCCGGCGGCCAAGCTGGCATCAACGGAAGTGGACGGTTCGAATGTGGCCTGGCTGCTGCAGCCGGCGGGTTCGCACGGAGAGGCCGGCGAAGACTCACAAGACGAAGCGGAGGAAACCTGGTTTGAACGGGTGTTCGGCGAACTCGACACGATTCAGGCGAACTGCCGCGAGACGATCGACCTGGCGGTGTCATTCGCGATCAGCCCTGTCGCTGTGCGATGGGAATCGCTTCCGGGAGCCTATGACGCGCTGTTGTCGCTGCTGTGGGGAGAGCAGGGGGCGAAAAGCGAAGTGAAGCTGAGGGGATCGGCCGAGCTCAGTACCCCGCGCTCGTCGTTTGAAGCGGCCAGGACGAAGCTGGCCAACCGCAAAATGAAAAAGATCGGACTGCTCGGCCACTATCTGGAAAACGGAGGAAAAGAGGATTTTGTCAGCCTGCTTGATGAGATAATCGACCACGCGACGGATGAGAACCGTTCCGGCTTCGTCAAGCTGGAGGTGTATCACGGGCTTGCCTCCGTCTTCCTTTCTTACTTGAATCAATATCCGCTGGACGGGAAGCTGGCTACACAGATCGGCCTGGATCGCCTGTCGCATGCCGACGTCAACTTGTCCTGGGAGGAGCTGCGCTCTTATTTTCGTAAGCTGGCCGAGCTGCTGTTTGACAATCACGACCAGCCGGCCGTCGAGGACGAGCATGTTGTGGTGCTCCAAATCAACGAATACATCGACAGCCATTTGGCGGAAGATGTATCTCTCGCCAAGCTGGCGGGAATCGTCCACCTCAACCCTTCTTACTTGTCGAGATTGTACAAAAGGACGGCGAGGATCGGACTGTCCGAATATATTAATATGGCGCGGATGGAGAAAGCGAAGGAATTGCTGAAGTATTCCGTTTATAAAATTTATGAAATTTCCGCGATGGTCGGCTATGACTCTCGCTTGTCGTTTATTCGTTTCTTCAAAGCGAACATGGGTATAACGCCGCAGGAATATCGGGATTCGTAGCCGCACTGCTGTTTTTGCCGCGAAGTGGTCAAGGAATGTAACTGGATGTCAACAGGTGAATCTTGTTGCGGATGCGCACAAGTTTATATACTTATTACAGAAGTGGAAAGCGCTTACAATAATCAAGGAAAATCACTACGAACCAGGGGGAGTATCTATGAAACGTTATGCCAAAGGCGGATTAGCCGTGTTATTATCCGCAATGCTGCTTACGGTGACTGCCTGCAGCGGCAACCAGCAAGCAACCAATTCACCGGAAGCTTCAAAGTCGCCTTCTGCAAGCGCAGTCCAAAGTCCGGAGGCAATCGATCCGCTCGGCAAGTACGATCCGCCGATTGAGCTGACTACGATCCGCGCCATCGACGCAGAGCAAAAATACGACCCGGGCGATAACATCGACAAGAATACGATTTACGATTATTACGAGCAGAAGCTCGGGATCAAGCTGAAAAACAATTGGGTCGTCAATTCGGTTAGTGACTACGACTCGAAGCTGAAAATTGCGATTGCTTCGAACGAACTGCCGGATTTCTACAAAGTCAGCGTCAACGATATTAAGCAGTTGGTCGACAATGACATGATTATGGACTTGACGGAGCTGTGGGACAAGACCGCTTCGCAAGATACGAAGAACGAGTTTACGAAAGATGGCGGACGCCAGTTGAAAACAGCTACCTTCGATGGCAAGCTGATGGCGATTCCCGTGACGGGCAGCCCGTACAACTCGATGAGCTACGTCTGGGTGCGCAAGGATTGGCTGAAGGAGATGAACTTGCCGGAGCCGAAGACGATGGCGGATCTGCTCACAATATCGGAGGCGTTCGCGAAGCGCGATACGGGTGGCACTGGGAAGGCGTACGGTCTGTCCTTGTCCAAGTCGTTGCCGTTGTCCGGATTTTTCGCCGGTTATCACGTGTACCCGCAGCAATGGGTGAAGGATGCCTCCGGCAATCTGCAATACGGCAGTCTTGATCCGAACATGAAGCCGGTGCTAAAGCAGTTGCAGGATATGTTCAAGGCGGGACAGATCGATCCTGAATTCGGTGTGAAGGGTACGAGCAAAGAGCTCGAATTGATCGCGAACAACCGTGTCGGATTGACATATGGCGCATTCTGGTACAGCGCCGCTTTCGAAAGCGCCGTGAAAGACGGCAAGCTTGTGCAGGATTGGGAGGTCTACCCAATTCCTTCCGTTGACGATCAGCCTGCGCTCAGCCCGACCAGTGCAGCTGTCGATAGATTCTATGTCATCAACAAGAATGCGAAGAACCCGGAAGCGGTTATCAAGCTGTTGAACGAATGGACCGATTTAGTACTGCATCCGACGGAAGAGAACAGCGTACTCTTGTTCGGCAAAGATAATGATAGAACCGGCGGTTTCTGGGACATCAATCCGATTGTCGTAAACTCGATGGATGCGTTTGTTCTGTCTGGAGAGCTGATCCCGCGCGCGCTGAAAACCGGCGATAGATCGCAGCTCGGCGTGGATATAGACCGCAATGTCAGATACGAACAGGCCAAAATGTACATGGAAGGTGAGGTTACCTTTTCGAGCTGGCTCAATTATATGATCGTCAAGGAAGGCGGCACCTTTGCAATGATGTTTGACGGGTTCCAGAAAAAACTGTTCCACTTTAACGAATTCTACGGTGCGCCTACGGCGACGATGGGCGACAAAATGAGCGTGCTGAAGGCGAAGGAGGACGAAGTAATTACCAAAATTATTATGGGCGCTTCGTCCGTGGACGAATACGATAATTTCATCTCCGAGTGGAAGAAACTCGGCGGCGATCAAATTACGGCTGAAGTAAACGAGTGGTACAAGTCGCAACAATAAGAATGGTTTCGGGGGGAGAAGGGGATGTTTCATAACCTTCTCCCTTCCTCAAGGAGGAGAGCAAACTGTTACGAAAAGAATGGAGACAAAACAAGCTGCTGCATCTGATGGTCCTCCCCAGCCTGATCATCGTTCTGATCTATAGCTACGGACCGATGGCAGGCACCGTCATTGCGTTCAAGAAGTTTTTGCCCGCCAAAGGCATCTTCGATTCGCCGTGGGTGGGGTGGGAAAATTTCCAGTATGTCTTTTTGATGCCGGATACGTCGCGCATTATTGTTAATACGATCGTGATCGCCATGATGAAAATGGTGCTTGGCCTTATCGTTCCGATCACGGTGGCAATTTTGCTTAATGAAGTCCGGCAATCGTTTTTTCGCAGAACGTTCCAGACGCTTGTCTACTTGCCGCATTTTTTGTCCTGGGTCATCTTGAGTGGCATCTTGATCGATATTTTGTCCCCAACATCGGGAATCGTCAATCAGGCGCTCGGCTGGCTTGGCATCGAGCCGATTTATTTTCTTGGTGACAATCACTGGTTTAAGTTTACGGTCGTGATGTCCGACATTTGGAAAGAATTCGGCTTCGGAACGATTGTGTACTTGGCGGCGTTAACCGGAATCAATCCGACGCTATACGAAGCGGCGGAAGCGGACGGCGCAGGACGTTGGCGACAAATTTGGCACGTATCGCTGCCGGGTATGACGCCGATCATCGTGCTGATGGCCGTGTTAAGTCTCGGAAATATTCTCAATGCCGGATTTGATCAAATCTTTAATCTGTACAGCCCGCAAGTGTACGAGTCGGGCGATATTATCGACACATTAGTGTATCGTATCGGCTTGCAGCAGTTCCAATACGGCGTAGCTACCGCCGTCGGCTTGTTCAAGTCGGTCATTTCGTTCGTGCTGATCTCGATCTCGTATTACTTGGCATATCGGTTTGCCAACTACAGAATTTTTTAAGGAAGGTGATTGTAATGCCGTCGTATCGACAAAGTATCGGCTACCGGCTGTTTACGATAGGCAACATGGTCTTCCTGACGCTGTTAGCTTTCAGTTGCCTGTTTCCACTCATTCATGTGTTCGCGGTTTCACTAAGCTCGGCCCAGGCCGTATCGACCGGGGCGGTCAATCTGTGGCCAGTCGAGTTTACCCTTGCTTCCTATAAAGCCGCATTAGCGAAAAAAGAGTTTCTGCAAGCGTTCTGGGTAACGTTGCAGCGCGCCTTTATGGGCACCTCAATCAGCATGATTCTTATGACACTGCTGGCGTACCCGTTGTCCAAAGACAGCAAGCAGTTTCGGTTTCGTACGGTGTATGCGTGGTATTTCGTTTTTACGATGATTTTCAGCGGAGGACTTATTCCTACTTACATGGTGGTCAAGTCAACGGGATTGATCGATACGATCTGGGCGCTTGTCATTCCGTCGGCGATTATTGTGTTTAATGTGGTGCTGCTGCTCAACTTCTTCCGCAATCTTCCGAAGGAGCTGGAGGAGTCGTCCAAGCTGGACGGTGCGAATCATTGGACGATTCTGTGGCGCATCTATGTGCCGGTATCGCTGCCCGCGCTGGCGACCGTGCTGCTGTTCACGGTGATCTGGCATTGGAACAGTTGGTTCGACGGACTCATCTACATGAATCAGCCGAAGCATTATCCGCTGCAGACGTTCTTGCAGACAACGATCGTTTCGAGGGATTTGACAGAGATGAGCGCGCAAGAAGCCGAGAAGTTTCTCCGCGTGAACAGCCGAACGGGCAGGGCAGCGCAAATCTTTATAGCGGCACTTCCGATTTTGCTTGCCTATCCGTTCTTGCAGCGTTTCTTCATGAAAGGCATCGTGATGGGGAGCGTAAAGGAATAATGAACCAACCACCTCCCTAATCGCATAACTATGCTGATGATGCGCAAATTTCCCCTTGGGCAAGAGAGGCAACTCAAGCCATTTGTAACTATTTGAAAAAAATAACAGCGGACAAGGGCTGTGCCACAAGAGTTCATATCGATGGAAACAGCCCTTGGTCATTAGAATTATGCTAATCCTGTTGGGAAAGGGTGATATGTTTTGACGATGAAAGATTATTCCTTTGATCCGATCGTTCCGTTCTTATTTATTAAAGATAAGAAAGAACAAATGATAGAAGCGATGAGAAAGTTAAACCGGGAAGCGGGGCTGCGGCGATTCATTCTCGTTTTTCCGATGTGGGATGGGGAGGCGAAAGGGGCTACAATCCTCCAAGCGTTCGAAGCGTTCGGCGATCTTCTCGGCGAAGTGGGGCGCCGCTTGGAGGCTGACGGCATTGAAGTTGGATGGTGGTGCGCGCCGAGCTTGTCGATCGAACCGTTACCGTCGGAGGGAGAATCGCCTGCACAAAAAAATTTGGGCGTCGACGGGGCTGTTTCCAAAGGGGGATATTGTCCGCTGGACGAACAGTTCATAGCCTCAATGGGCGCATATATGCAAACGATTGTGAAGCGAGGCAGACCACCATATATTTTCATCGAAGACGATTATGAAGTGAGTAATCAAGGTGTGGTCAGATTTGGCTGTTTCTGTCCGCTGCATATGAAGCGATTCTCCGAGCTTGTCGGCAAAGAGGTTTCCAGAGAAGAGCTGGAAGCGCTGTTCGGTTCAGGCGGCGATCAAGCTGTGGAATACCGGAAAGTGTGGGCAGGGTTGATGAAGGATTCGCTTGTGGAACTGGCAGGCAGCATGCGGAGATCGGTTGACGAGATTGCGCCGGAAACGCGCATGGCATTATGCCAATCTTATGTTTGCGATCTGGACGGCGATTTTACAGAAGACGTAGCCAAAGCACTCGCAGGGGGGACGAAGCCGCTCGTCCGTTTGTTTGGCAGCGATTATAGCAGCGATCGGGCGGATCAGTTTGCTTCGCTAACCTTCCATATGCTGTATTCCAAGCAGACGCTGGGCGATGAGTTCGAGTTGATTCACGAATCCGATCCGTTTCCGCATTCACGGTTCTTTTTCTCTGCGGCCAAGCTGCGCGCGCTGATGTCGTTGGCGTTGTTCTACGGGTTTGACGGCTCCTTGTCTTATGTTACGCAATATACGGACGGACCTCTCGAGGATGAAGGCTACTTCCGGATGATCGCCCGAAACAAGGCGTTTTTTACCGAACTGAAGCGTTCCGTGGAAGGCTTCCGCATGGCGGGTCCGCATGTGCTGTACCGACCTCATGCACACGCACACCGACTTGTTAACGGGAACCAAACCCCTGTGATTGTGACGTCGGCGTGGGCTTCGGTATTAGGCAAGATGGGGATCCCTTATACCGCTCGTACCGGGAAAGGTCCGGTCATGATCTGCGGCGAGGATATTCTCGATCTATCGGACGCGGAGCTGCGCGAACTGCTGGGCTCAAGCGTATTTCTGGACGGGCTTGCCGCCATGTACGCTTGCCGCAGAGGATACGGGGAGCTGCTCGGTGTCGAGGTGACGGAGCTTGAAGTTGCGCTTTGCAATACGCTCGTAAGCGAACGGCTGACGAAGCTGGATGAGTGGACGGAGCCCGGGGCTGGAACGATGATGTATTTTGTCAATCTGGCTCAACCTGTTCAGCAGTATCCCTGCGTTTTCCACATCTCGTCCAAACATCCGGAGGTTCGTGTGATGTCCGAGCTCTGGAACGACAGCGAAGAAGCGATCGTTCCTGCCGTCACTCTCTATGAGAACAGCTTGGGCGGCCGGGTTGCTGTGATGGCGTACAATTTACGGCAGAACGCGTCCGCCTCTATTTACAATTACAAGCGCAAGGAACAAATCAGAGGCATTACGGAATGGCTGGGTCGGAGCAATCTGCCGGTTTACGAGGTCAAGGAATCGAACGTGTTTGTCAGCGCTCAAGAAAATCCAGAAACCGGCGATAAGCTAATTGCCGTCTACAATTTAAGCCTGGATCCGCTTGAGCAAGTAACGCTGGCGATCGACGAGGGATGGAGCAAATCTTATGCATACCGCTTGCAGGACGACGGTGTGTGGGAGTTGCTGGATCAAGCCGATAACGTGACGTCGAAGGATAAGGTGATGTTGAATGTCCGGGGAGCCTTCGCTACGCTGCAGCCGCTTGTTTTGCGGTTGAGCGATCGGGCGATGTAAGCTTGGCCTGAATCCGGCAACGATATTTGTTTTTCGGTTGGTAGTGTTAAAGAACAGCATTGTTCTGAAAGATTTTGCTCAAAGTATTTACAATGATGAAGAGGTGAAGTAAACGATGAATGCTTCGCAGCCATTTCAGACGATGTTATTAAGTTCGTTGGCTAAGGTATTTGCTGATGAAGTGCCAAATCATGAATCTTATGGTCGTGCAACCGCACTTGTTGGAGAGATATTTTCGTTCCAAGTCGCTTATACCTCAGATACACTTCTGAAGAACATCGATGTAGAGATAAAGTCATCTCTTTCAGACCATATATGTATAAGATCGGTTGGACTTGTTCCCTCGGAAATGCCTTGTTTCAGTAACTATGATACGGATGTATTACGCACCACGCCAGGACTATATCCTGATCCATTATATAAGCTAGATCAGCAATCTGTATCTTCGATCCCAGGACAATGGCGTTCGATATGGGTGACGATAACATTGGATGAATCCGTGATTACTATGGGGCTTCATTCTATTCAGGTCCTATTTCGATCATCTGAAGGACAGCTATTAAGGGAATCAGATGTATTCGAGTTAACCGTCATCCCTGCTACACTACCGCCGCAACAGTTGATTCATACGGAATGGTTACATGTAGATTGTCTTGCCACAAAGTATGGTGTTGAAGTATTTAGTGAAGCTCACTGGGCACTTATTGAACGTTATGCAGACACGATGATTAAGCATGGCATGAACATGATCTTGACCCCGTTGTTCACACCGCCTTTGGATACAGCCATTGGTGGAGTGCGTCCGACGGTACAACTAGTATCCGTGACTAAAGTGGAAGATACCTATGAATTTGGATTTGATCTACTTACTCGTTGGGTAACGATGTGCCGACGGCTTGGCTTCAAATATTTTGAGTTCTCTCATTTATTCACCCAATGGGGTGCGAAGTGTGCACCGAAGATCATGGTAACCATTCAAGGTGAAGAGCAACAGTTATTCGGTTGGGATACTAGCGCATCCTCAGCGGAGTACCGTAGCTTCTTGGATCAATTTTTACCTTGTTTAGATCGATATTTGAAAGAGCATGGCCTAGATCAGCAGAGCTGGTTCCATATTTCAGATGAACCAGGAGAGGAACATTTGGAATCGTACCGAGCTGCAAGTGAGATCATTCATAAGCATTTATCAGATTATCCGATCATGGACGCCTTGTCCGAATTGGAGTTGTATAAGCAGGGCCTGGTAAAAAGACCGATTCCAGCGAATACCCATATTGAGCTTTTCTTAGAGCATCAGGTTCCAGACCTTTGGACGTATTATTGCTGCGCCCAAGGTGAACAGGTATCCAACCGTTTTTTTAACATGCCGTCTGCAAGAAATCGCATTGTCGGATTTCAATTGTATAAATTCGGATTACAGGGCTTCCTGCACTGGGGTTATAACTTCTGGTACTCGCAATATTCCTTGAATCAGCAGCTGGATCCGTATCGTACGACTGACGCGGAGCATGCATTTCCTTCAGGAGATGCTTACTTGGTCTATCCGGGAGAAGAAGGCCCGATTGAATCGATTCGTTTGGAAGTTCTTTATGAAGGGCTACAGGATTTGCGCGCACTAGAATTACTTGAGCAGAAAATTGGCAAGGAAGCGACCATAGCCATTATGGAAGAGGGTCTGAGTGAGCCTTTGACGTTCGCTGTATACCCGAGGGATTGTGGAGTGTGGCTCTTAGCGGCAAGAGAGCGGATCAATCAAGTCTTAGCAAGTTATTATACTTAACAGCGTAAAGAGGTTCCAATCATCATGAAGGTATATGAATACTGGAGGAAATACTGTTGACTATCTTGCTAATTGCCATGACGATCGTGCTGTTTGCAGCACAAACCTTATCTATGAAGCTAATCAGAGCAGACAATCTTCGTCAAAGATTGCTCATCAACACCGGATTCACTCTGATCGCATCATCCGGATTACTGCTTTACAGTCTATTTCAACCAAAGGTACTCCTTATTAGTAGTGATACTCTGCTGCTTGGAATCATGTTCGGTCTTGTCTTTACGCTCACGATTATCTTTTACAATCTGGCTATTAGTACAGGACCTCTTTCTTATACGGCATTCTACTTTTCCGCCAGTATGATTATTCCCGCGTTGACAGGTATCATTGCCTTTGATGAACCGTTAAAGGTAACTGTCATCGCAGCTATTATGCTTTTTCTAGCAGCATTCTACTTTATTAATGTAAACCCAGATACGAGGAGTGGTAACAAGACTAGTCAGAAATGGAAGATCTATTGCTTGCTTACCTTCTTGTGCAACGGATCACTCGCCGTCATTCAGAAGGTTCATCAATATAAAATGGAGGGTACACAATCGGATGGATTGATGCTTGTGGGGTTCTGTTCAGCCTTTGTTTTCTACGCTATTGCTTATGGAGTCATGTGTATGGTACGTAACGCTAAGATGAGTATGTCTTTAGTGGGAGAAGTCGCATTGCTGCGCAAGAATATTTTACCCATGGTATTGCTTGCAGCTACTTCACTGATTGGTAATCTGATCATGACCTATTTATCAGGCTTCGTACCGAGCTCTTATCTGTTCCCGCTTGTGCAGGGCAGCATCCTTGTTTCCATTACCCTGTGCTCCGTGCTAATCTTCCGTGAACATCTCAGCCGTTTTGGGAGAATCGGACTTACACTCGGCTTAGCGGCTATTATCATTATCAATTTCTAAAAGACAAAGAGGGACAGCTTACTTTATATCTGAATAATTCATTACGACACTGCGTTAATATGATGTGAAATAGTTGTAGTAAAGCATAAAAAGTCCTACTGCAAGTCGAGCGAGAAGCAGGTATTCGATCCTGTTTTCCCTCGGCTTTTTTTTAAATATTTTTTTGGAAAACAACAATAATATATCTAATGCCACCATTTATTTATTGCAAAACGATAAATCATGTGTTAAAGTCGAATTAAATTTAATCATAAGTGAGGGGCTTTTTGTGAAACGAGGAACAACAATCTTTTTAAAGATAGCTGTTATTATTATTGGAATTCCTGTTCTTGCTTTGTGTATATTTTTGGTGCCTGAGATAGCGAATTATGCAGTAGTATTGTATCCAGATATGACTTTTTTGAAATATCTCGTTTTTATCGGTTTGTATGTCACAGCAATGCCTTTTTACTATGCTCTGTATCAAGCTTTTAAACTTTTAAACTATATTGACAAGAATAAAGCTTTCTCGGATTTATCTGTAGAGGCTTTAAAGACTATAAAATACTGTGCAATTACAATCAGTATCTTATATGTTGTAGACATGCCACTCTTTTATCTCATTGGGGAAAAAGACGACGCTCCGGGCGTCATAGTAATCGGATTGGTCATTATTTTTGCTTCAATGGTGATCGCAGTCTTTGCTGCTGTTCTTCAAAAGCTTTTAAAAGAGGCTATTGATATAAAATCAGAAAATGATTTGACGGTCTGAGGTGAATGACATGGCGATTATAATCAATATTGACGTGATGTTGGCTAAGAGGAAAATGAGCGTAACTGAACTTTCGGAGAGGGTTGGAATAACGATGGCTAATCTTTCTATATTGAAAAATGGAAAGGCAAAAGCGATTCGATTATCCACTTTAGAGGGGATTTGTGAAGCTTTAGAATGTCAGCCTGGCGATATTTTAGAATACAGAAGTGACAAAGAGACGCAAGGATAAACAATTATAAGGGGAGGTGTAACCATGGACATTAACAATCGGATTATTGATAATATGGACAACCCCCATGAGCTAGAGAGAATGTTTAGAATAGAACCCGAAGCTTTTAAAAAATCATTCTCATACGCCTGGGAACAAAACCCTGATTCGCAGGTTCTTGCCGTTTGGTTTGAAAGATTGCATTTCAAGGAGACGGTAAATACAGAAAAAGCATCCTTGCTCCAGAAAGATTTCTTATTCATGGGCATTTTAGCAGTTCTGGCCGGGATTAGCACCAGGATCATTATGCATTTTGTTGAACAGCAAGCAATATCTCCTATTAACCTTGTATTTGGTGTACTTCCCTTTATAGCCGCCTATTTTGTATACAAGAATTCAGCCAACAAAAATATTCTATACACCCTTGTAGCGTTATTCCTAATCTCAGGAATTTATATGAATATGCTTCCACTAGAGAATAAAGACAGTATTATCCTGGCTTATCTACACCTGCCCATTTTCTTATGGGTATTAGTAGGGATTGCATTTACAGGAAATGAATATGGCATAGGCAGGACAAGATTAGCCTATCTTAAATTTAATGGGGAATTTTGCATACTCTACGCCAGCATGGCCATTAGCGGAATGCTGCTAACAGCATTAACCATGCGGTTATTTAGTTTTGTCGGCATGGATATATCTGAATTCTATTTTAAAAATGTCGTATTATTTGGTGCTGCCGCGCTCGCTATTGTGGCTGCATACCTGGTATTAAGCAACCTTAAACTTGCTAAAAATATAGCACCCTATATAGCCAAAATTTTTAGTCCTCTTGTACTGGTAACATTGTTGGTCTATCTTATAACGGTGATTTGGGTCGGAAAAAATCCATTCTTGGACCGCGATTTTCTCCTATCCTTCAACGGAATACTCCTTAGTGTATTGGCCGTCACCATATTCTCCATTACCGAGAGTGGCACTGACGAGAAAAAGAGCATTTCTGATTATATAAACTTTGGCCTAATTGTTCTCGCACTTATCATTGACTGTGTGGCTTTATCAGCCATAGTGTTCAGGCTCTCTTCTTATGGGATTACGCCCAACAGACTTGCTGTTTTAGGTGTAAACATACTGATCTGTGCCAATCTAATTTGGATTATGTTCTCCTATATGCGATTTCTATTTAACAAAACCGGACCTTCAGCCATCCAGGATGCGGTTACTAAGTATTTGCCGGTCTACGGACTTTGGGCAGCTTTCGTTACATTTATATTTCCTTTAATCTTTTAATAGAAAAGCTCTGTAAATGCATATTTTTCTTTGTAAGAAGATAATAATAGACAACAAATTTTTCAATAAACGCAGAACGATAATTGAGGAGCTTGCCTTGGGCAGCTCCTTTTTAGCTAATTGAAGTAACGGGCAGAAGAGCATGGTGAGATGTCTAGAATCGTATGACACGATCTCGCGGGCAATCGCATGGACCAATGTGCCGTGGTGCTTGGCAAAATAATCATTAACGCTCGCCCACTGTCGCAGTCGCACGGCTTTATTGGGTGTAGCTAGCTTGACGTGAAGGCGCGTGGGCTCGTCTTTCAAACGGAATGATAAGTCTCTGAAGCCTCCAGGACTTCATAAATTTGTAAAATGAACTGCTGAGAATGGGAAGGTTTTGTTTGTTGAGAACAAGAATAAAGTTAAGATTCTAAATTTCGAGAAGTGAGTTGATGAGCATGAGTGACAAGATGGTAGCTGTCTTAAGAAGACAGTTTGAACCGACATTAGAAATGTTGAAGCAACTTATCGAAGTATGTCCTGATGATTTTTGGATGGATGCCAAGCAAAAATACTGGAAGCATATATTTCATGCTACAACCAGTATGAAATTTTGGTTTAGGCAGCAGAAGGATGAAGAATTCAAAATACCTGACTTCGGTAAGGATGTAACAGAAGCCCTAGATAAGGAATGCTCTGACTACCCTACTAAAGAGGAAATGACGAAGTACGTTGAGGATATATTGAGTGTGGCTCGTAAGTTTTTTGATGAACTTACTGACGACAGATTATTGGAACCATGTGTACTATACGAAGAAATAACTAAAACTGATGTAATCCTAATGCAGGTCCGACATGTTCAACATCATATAGGTTATTGCAACAACATACTGAATTCGAATCACCTAGAAGCAGTAAAGTGGCTATGATAACGTGAGTGATCAAAATTAACTTCTTTACAATGAGGAGTGTTATTCAATATGGTTTATGAATTTGATAGTGAGATAAAGATGCTGGACGGTAAAATGAAATGGAAAGTAGTTTATTTCCCATATTCAGTAAGGGAGATATTCAATACTAATGGTAAAGTATCTATTCAAATCTTCGTTGAAGGGCACGAATTTGACCATACGTTGTTGCCATCAAAAAATGGGCATTATTTTGTTTATAATGAATTTATTCGAAGAGCAGTACATAAAGAGATCGGTGACAAACTCCATGTAATTCTTAAGAAATGTGAGAAAAATCGTAATATTGTTGTGCCAGCTTACATTACTAAAAACCTTGAAGATCACCACATTCTGAATACATTCCTAGTTCAGCCTGATTACATTAAGCGAGAGCAGATAAATTATATTGAACTTGCTAAAAAGGAAGAGACAAAGAATAATCGAATACTAGCTTTATTTAAAAAACTTAAAAATTAATAAATAATGCAGTATGAAAATGTTGGAAAAATTACGACAAGAAACTTACACTTATATAAAATAATTGTATCAGTCATTAAACTAAACGGGACACGATTGTTTAATCTCTCCGAAAAATCAATCGGATTGTTTAAGCCAATCGCTATAGGGATGTTACACAAGGTCAAAGCACGGCTGCAGTGGTCTAGAGGATTATTTATTACAGTGGAGAAGTTATGGAAGGCATTGAATGATTTCTCTTGAGGGAGGGTTTCAAATGAACACCACATCAAAAAGTAAAACACTTGTTCATACTGTAGTTCAGGTTAGACTGCCAGTTAGAAATATCGATGAATCCGTTGCATGGTATGAAAAGTATTTCGGCTTTACACATTGCTGGAAAACCGAAGAAGAATCAGACCTGAAGCTTGAACCAGGACCCTATTTGTTTTTTAAACGAGTAGAACAACCCATTCCAATCCATATTGTATCGGACGGAAAGCCCTATGCGGTACTTTGTATAAAAACATCTGATGTTTTTGAATGTTACCAAAGATTCGTCGACGCAGGTGAAGAGGTAACCGAAATAACATATACTTGGGGTATTGATCGATTTCCTGAATTCAATGTTACAGATCCTTCGGGCAATATTATAAATATAGCGAACTATCCCGATTTACATATTAATGGCTTTTGAGCTATCGATCCGCGTTCACCGACAGCGGGAGTGATTGGACTAGCTTTCACGATAGCTCAATAAACCGCCTTTTCACCTGAAGTTCACCCTAGTTGTTAGACAAAATCTTATTACTCGTTAAGATTAATTATTATGGCGTGCTATTGATATCTTCGATGCTGTCCAACAAACTCTCTAACAATTTATTTCTTTTATCCTCGCTCTGTTTGATTACCGAAATAGGGTCTTTTTGCTCTTCGCTACCTTCCACCCATATGTAATCTGCACTAAATAACATCCGTTGTATAAATGCTTTAAAATATAAAGTGTATTGTTGTGATTCAACCGCAGTTTCCCACCTTAACCCTGAATAACTATGAATATTTTCATCGTAAAGCGATTGGTCAAATTCTGATACTTTTTGTGTAGGTTCAGTCGTTTGATTATCGCTATTACAACCTATGACTAAGATACTAGCTATGACTATCATAATTAAATTTGTGCAGATTTTTTTCATAGCCCCCGGTCCTCTCCTTTTTAAGGTATACACCACATTATGGTAAATGTTTCGGGTGTAAAAGTAGCGAGAAGTTCTATGTAGAACCACTCCGGCTCACGATAAAGCACATAACTTTTTAGTACCGCCATGTGGGAATTGCCGTCAAATGCTGCTTATAGGCGGCTCCTTATTGCTAAATTGAACTAACGAAGAACGATACTTGAACGGCTTCCGAAATTGATCGGGGCCTTTTCTCAGCTATAAACTGGAAAATTAGTTGATTTCATCTGAAACTTCGAGATAAGCAAGAACGTCTCTTGATTGAGGTGATATTCAGATGGGTTGGATGAATCGAGTGGGTCGAACTTCAATTGTGCTTCTTTTTATACTGGCTCTGGTTGGTTGCGGCGCGGCACAGAAAGGGACTGAATCCAATGGATGTATGGCTGAAATTGACTGGATTGATTTCCTTATGATCAATGACATTAAATATCATCAAAACTATGATGGAACCAAAGAGGTGACTACGAAACAACTTGGGAACAAGGTAGGTGAAGTTGCCTATATGTTGGACGATCATGCGTGTACGGATTATGTGTCCAAGAACGGGGATGCTGCTTACCTTCCCATTGGAACCGTTATCTATGAACTGAAAGGCTATAGACCCGAATTCCGAGTTGTCGCAAACAACAAAATTTATGAGGTGGATCATAATCCGAACGCTAAGACCATAGGGGAGCTCTTGGATATCGAGGGTAAAGTATCAAAGGTTGCTCTAGAAAGCGGCAATGACGGAAGCCCAATCGGCGACTTCAGCGAGAAGGCGTCGTCGGAATTCGTTCGAGAACTGCTACCTCTGTCGTATGTCGGCTTTGACGCGGTTTACGAGAAAACGAAGCATGATTCTGGGGTTTTTCTGCGCGTACACCTTGAGGACGGTACATCATTCCGTATGGTTTATTATCCGAAAGCGAATGCCTTCTCGGCAGGGGCCTTCGGAACGGAAAGATTAAATGAGTTGATCATGGAGCAAAGAAAACAAATCAAAGCAGCGGCGGGAATGTAAACGTACCAAGAGGTTACAATACTAGGTAAAACATGTGTTCATCAAAGTAATGTTATATACTTTATGCAATAAACCTTTTAAAAATAATTTATTATTGGAGGAAATATGAAACTTGGCGCATTCTCTGTAAGTTTAAGTGTAAAAGACATTCACAAATCAAAATCATTTTACGAAAATCTAGGATTTCAAGTCTTTGGAGGAGATATTACTCAAAATTGGCTCATTATGAAGAATGAAAGTTGTATAATTGGCCTATTCCAAGGAATGTTTGAAGAGAATATTCTGACTTTTAATCCAGGATGGAATGAAAATGCCGAAAATCTTAATTCGTTTACGGATATTCGAGATATTCAAAAACAGCTTAAAGCAAAAGGAATTAAAATGCTGACTGAAGCAGATGAAACAAGCGAAGGACCTGCAAGTTTTACAATTGAAGATCCTGATGGTAATTCCATCCTTATAGATCAACACAGATGAAGTAGATAAGCTAACCGGTACGATCATTCAATCAGCGGTAGTCTAGGACTTTATTTTCTCGTTCATAGCTGCTGCGATATATACACAATAATTAGCTAGAAAGGTCCTGATGAATTAAATCGGGGCCTTTTCGTGTTTAAGGGGCAAATGTTGATTGCAACAATTGAGGCACGAATCCCTACAAGCAATGACCCTTGCGGACCATCCTTAGGCAGGCACAGCAGACTAACTTACAATAGGTTTGTGGAACTTTATAACTATTTATCAATTATCATCAAACCGTTTTCAGCCTCCCTTCGTTTCCTTTAATAATACCGGTAATAATCATGTGTGAAATGGAGGAAGAATGATGAAGAAGACCGTGATCCTATCAGCACTAATGCTCTTTGCCATTACGGCAACCGGATGGTCAGCCTATGCAGAAATGGACCTTAAGCCGGCGTCCCAAGCGTCACCAATTTCCAGCCAAAGTGATCACGTCATCCGGGTGTACGGACCGGGCGGACCACTTGGACCGATCAAGGAAGCTGCTGAACATTTTTCAGCTGAAACGGGAATCAAGGTGGAAGTAACAGCCGGACCAGAGGGCAAATGGATCGACCAAGCCAAGCAAGATGCAGATATTATTTTCGGTGGCTCCGAGTATAATCTGCAGGACTTCATCTTTAACCACCCCGAAATGATCGACACGAAATCACGAACGGAGCTTTATTCGCGTGCTGCAGGAATATTGGTGAGGAAAGGAAATCCTAAGAAGATTGAAAACCTGGAGGATTTAACGAAAAAGGGAGTAAAAATAATCGATGTGAATGGGGCTGGCCAGCTTGGCCTGTGGGAAGACATGGCAGGCAGAAAAGGGCTGATCGAAGGCATTTCCCAAAATATTGATCTCTCTGTAAAGTCGAGTGCCGAAGCCATTGAACGATGGAAATCGAACTCCAGCTTGGACGCTTGGATTACTTATGAATCGTGGCATTACCGGCTTCAGGATGTGACCGACCTGGTCGAACTGCCCGAAGCAGAAAAGCTCTATCGTGGAACGCCGATCGCCCTGACGAATATCACCGATCAGAAAAAAGAGGCACAGCAGTTTATTGATTATTTAAAAACGGAAGAATCTCACCAAATATTTCAAAAATGGGGTTGGAAGTAAGGACTATCCTTAAATCCAAAAAAACTAGGAGGAACCAACATGAAAAAAGGAATTTTTGCCCTCGTGATACTTTCGATTGTTTTTGCTTTGGCTGCCTGCGGAAAAAGCACGGAGGGAAAAGCAGCGACGGGTCAATCCAATCAAGCCCAAACGGAAAAAGCCCCGGCTGACAGCCTCCAGCTGTTGAAGGATGAGAAAGCTGGAGAGTACCTGGCGGATTCACAGGGAATGGCCCTGTATTACTTTACGAAGGACGAAGCAGGAAAAAGCAATTGCAGCGGAGACTGCCTGGTAAACTGGCCGGCATTTGCCCAGAAGGATTTCGCCGTCCCTGAAGGCTTTGATAAAAAGGATTTCGCTACGATCACAAGAGAAGACAACAAAGAGAAGCAGGTTACGTACAAAGGCTTTCCTCTCTATTATTTTGTAAAAGACCAGAAAAAAGGGGATGTAACCGGGCAAGGAGTAAAAGATGTATGGTTTGTCGTAAACAGCAAAACAGAATTTAAATAAGCTTGTCCAGGGAACGATCAATCGCGGTCGTTCCCATGTCATAGACTTTTACTCCTACTGTGTTTCCTTGATACTCAGAAGGAACCGAGTATTGTTTGAGCCCTCATTACAAGTGAAATTTAAAAAAGGTATAAAGTTAGAATCTTAAAGATTCTGACTTTATACCTTTTATGATTAGGCTTTCTTTGTTTTGGACTGAATAGAAAAGCCAATACCGGACAATAGGGCTGTCAGTGAACCAATCATAGCAGCGATACCAATATCACCAAACATCATGCCACCCAGTAACATACCAATCACACCGAGTACAATAAGTAGAATTGAGATTATTTTCATTGTTATCATTTACCTCCCACATCTGAATTTCATCAATCATAATATTTTAGTAATCTGCGGAATGAAAACTGACTCCAACTTAATTTTCCTTGCTTTCACTCAATTATTAATTTTCTTCACACTTTTGAGAAGAAAATTTATTAGCCTGAGTAATAAAGTGACATGGGTCTTAAGTTTTATTTATGTAGTACCTTTGGTCAGCGTTAATCTACTATGAGTTCCACTCCCTTACAAAATTCCTGATAAATTGTGCTATTCGGACTAAGTATAACCAAATAAAAGCTAATAGTAAAGTTATCCCGAAATAGGTAATAGGTACTTTTGCCTATCTATGGCAATGATTTTGTGAGACGCTGACAAATTCAAAGAGTTGTTTTTCGTTCTTGTTAAGATGTGCTTTATACATCGAAAAATGAAACGATAGAGTGGTAAACATGTTTACTTCGCAATCAGATATACGCCAAACAAAATAACAACGACGCCTGCGATTTTGGTAAGTGTCAATTCCTCGCCGAACAACCACACTGCAGCGAACATGGCCAGCACATAAGCAAGACTTTGCATCGGATAGGCAACGCCAAGCGGTAAACGGGACAATACGATAAACCAGACTATGGTTGCAACACCATAAAGCATCAATCCAGCCCAGATAGCTGGTGATAAGGCCAGCTTCACCCATTGTAAGCCCCCGCTCTGCTGTAATCCGATCTTGAACAAAATTTGCCCGATTACCAAAAGTATAATATTACTGAACAACAAGCCATAACTCAGTGTCTTACTCATGTTGTCTGCTCTCCTTCATAATTGTCAATTCTTGAGCCAATCGCAGCACTTGATTGCTTAGCTTGGTAATGACGATCGTCATGTGCAGCATAATGGCAAAGCAGAATAGTAGACCGAACAGGAATAGTATCGCAGGCGCATATTTAACACCCAGCCACTGCGCGATCTGCTCTACGATCGAGACATTCAATGATACAACGAGCAGCGTTGCACCAAACGTGATCCATAACAGGGAATACTGCTCCTTGAGTTTCTGTCTTCTAACCAGTTCAAATATGATAATCAAGAACGTTAATGACAGCAGCACAGATAATAAATAGATGCTCATAATGGCTGTTTCACTTCCTTAAGGCGGGCAGCGCACATGATGACAGACAGCGATACCTTGATCATATAGTAGATAGATTTTAGAGGAGTGATGGAAGATTTGCCGGCTTGTCGTGCTCGCATCTCTGTCTTCACTTCTGCGATCTTGCATCCCTTGCGCTTCAGATAGACAATCGATTCTACCTCTGGATAATCCATCGGATAATACTCTGCATACAAGGCGATAACTTTGCGATTAGCTGCACGGAAACCGCTGGTCGTATCTGTGAATCGCTGACCCACGACGACACGCAGCAAGCCAGTGAAGAACACCATTCCGATACGCCGCATCACCGTCGAACTGTATGCCGTTTCTTCTACATAACGAGAGCCGATGACAAGATCATGCTGCTCTATTTGCTCGAACAACTTAGGCAGCTCTTCTGCACAATGCTGTCCATCAGCATCCATCTGCACAGCAATGTCATAGCCGTATTTCAACGCATATTGGTAACCAGTCTGCATTCCGCCGCCAATCCCAACATTAAAAGGCATCGTCAGTACTTTGGCGCCGTGATTGCATGCTACCTCAGCAGTTCGATCAGTAGATCCATCATTAATCACTAACACATCAACATCAGCAGCATGTGCGTGAATATCTTGAATCACTGCTCCAATACTGTTCTCCTCATTATAGGCTGGTATAATGACGAGCTTCTTCCCTGCATTCACGTTAATCATCCTTCCACCTAAAACGTGGTTACTTGATTCTTATGTCTTCTGACCCTAATCGTATGAATTAGTCGATCAACAGCTATAGCGGTATACATAAGCAGGAACACCATATTCGGGTAACCATACCTCGAAAAAGCTATAAATGGTATATAGATCACAGTAAAATAGATGATGGTCAGCAGCACAGGCAGCTGACGTTCCCAACTGCTTACCCTCCGAGACAGTACCATTCCCGCTACGCTTAATCCTATCAACAGCGCTTGAATAATATGCATAGCCACTAGACCTATACCAAGGACAGGGCGCCAGTAATAGGATTCAAAGTAGAGCCCGATTAACTTGCCTACCGTATACCAGAAGAAATATAGGAGCGGATCATGAGTAAAGCCATATTTCAATATATCGATTCCTTTGGCCACCGCACTAGAGTCAGAGCCGTTAAAGAGCGTCTCGGGATCATATTGGGGATAAGCTTCAAAGAAGCCCTCAGGAGGCATCAGATTGTAGATGCGAGTACCCAGCAAAAATGGGCTGCCGCCGGAATCTGTAAACAGAATAAAGCGATCGAACGTGATCATATTACGTATCCACCATGGGGATAGCAGAATTATGTATACTACGCCGATCATACATGTGAATCGCAGCATTTCTTTCCATGTGTACTTCTCTTTCCACCATAGAATAAGCAGTACAGCTGGAAATAAAGAAGCATGTGGTTTAAAGTAAGCTGCTGCTGCAGTAAGTACACCTATAAGCGCGTACCAGCCCCATTGCTTGGACTGTATAGCGGTTATGAATACACAGACTAGCAGCAATATGACGGTGCGGAACATCGTTTCAGAGAGAATAACGCCTGATGAGAAGTAGTCTGGGAGGTATAGTGCGTTCAACGCACATGCTATGAAGGCGATTCTCGAGTTAAACACATATCGTGCGATAATGAAGATCAAATACAGAGAGCCTGCCTGAAGCAGGCACTGGAACAGGCGAAAGGCTATAACTCCACCGCCATCCTGTCCAAAGATCGCCATGAACCCCGCTAGAATAAAGGGGAAACCCGGCATGATGAATGCGGATGGATCCGTTCCAGTATTATAGGAAAGTGTACCTTCGTTCAGCATTAGCTTCGCTGTCTGTATATATTTTACGTCATCATTGTTAGGATTGTTTGGATCTCCTAAAAAAAAGTAGTCTCCATAGCATAGAACGATCGATACGGACATCATCAATACGAAAGCCATAAGTCCATATAAGATTCGTCTTTCCTTAGGGTCTGTTATTATATATGAAAACAAGTATCTTCTCTCCCATCGTATTCATCTTTCTATTTAGTGCAACAATGGATATTTTATCATGAATTGACAGGATCACCCACCGTCTTCGGGCCTAATTTCACATCAAGACTTTAATCTGGAAAGGGAATCGAATTGGGCGCATGATGAAAGAGCATGGGGTGGATTCTAAACACAAAAAAAGAGAGAACGGATAATCTCAAGTCCTCAATCCCTGTTCTGCTACATATAACGTGCTATGATGGTGACAAATATGAATGGTAGAAAGGAGAGCGTTATGATCGATATTTCGCAGAAATTAAAGATTGAAGCGTTGCAGAACCACATTCATGAACAGTTTGGCCAAGATACATTGCATATATTAAGTGGACAGGCGATGTATGAACAATTTCATACACATCAGTTAATGGGAAGAGGGGATTATGTTCCTTTTAACGAAGCCATGTGCTCACATGTCACAGATGAGACCATATTCAGTGCTGAATTTATAAAAATGAGGGCTTCAGGACATCAGGTAACTGTACAGGAATATGAGAGTGTGGTCAGGACTCCTTTAAAACCGCTGCTCGAAAAGCACTACAAGTGCATCGTTCTATGGTTTGGCGATGACATGTTCTGTCAGATGAATGTGCTGACTGTGCTGGCGTATCTAGACCAAGCGGGGTATAGAGGGAAAGTGTTCTTCCATACGGTTAATGAAATGTCTTATGAGGTGGAAGCAACGGAAGTTCTTCCAGAAGGCTTTAAAGAAATGTATCAACAGGTGTTGATACATCATCGTCTTCCCGAAGCTCAGCTCATGCCGATCATGTCTCAGGGAATCAGACTGTATATGGAATACATAAAGCAAGATAATGAGATTACAACCTTTATTATAAAGCACCTAGATCAGTCTCAGGATGAATTGCTGAATCATTTATTTCAACGGTTTCCTCAGTATGGTCTGGGGGATACGCAATATATCAAAATCATTGAGGCCTTAAAAGAAGCCTAGGACATCCAATTGCAGGCGACTGCGACTAAAGCTTAATATCAATGCCAACGAGCCGAGCGATTATCAGGTATCCACTCCTGTATATCCTCGGCTCTATCTGTGGTCCGACCTCTACCCCAACTTCAGTCTAGGTGTAAATGTCGACTCACGACGGTTTTGCGAACATTGGAAAGAGACTAGAATAAGGACATAAGCAAACGATATTAACGATCAACATAAACAACAAACAATGAAAGTGGTGAGAAAGACATGCAGAAGAAAGGAAGTACATTAGCCATTGTCCTTATCGTTCTAGGCGGCTTCATATTGCTTAGCAACTTAGGGGACTGGTTTGGCGGATTGCTCAGCTACTTGCTGCCATTCGCGATGATCGCTCTCGGGTACTATGGAATTAAGGCTGGGAATTCATTCTTTGGTTGGGTGTTCCTCGTCATTGGAGCATTTTCACTAATAGGCAAGTTCTCCTGGTTGATTGGCATCATCATCGCAGTAGGGTTAATCGTGTGGGGCGTATCCATGTTGTCAGGCAAGAAACGTTCTTACCCGAATTATTGATCGAATGGGATCGCGGAATGTAAATCTAATGATGGAGTGAGTCATATGAATACGAAATTATATCGTTCAAGACGTGATTCGAAGTTGACGGGGTTGTGTGGAGGAATTGGGCAATGGATGGGAATAGATGTTACAGTTCTGCGGGTGCTATTTGTACTCGGGGTATTCTTTACCGGATTTACCTTGCTGATTCCTTACTTTATCATCGCCTTGGTAGTGCCTAAGGAGCCTCTTGCTCCTTACGGATTTCATTATGGAAATGGTGTAGGGCAAGGCTATTACGATCAGAACCAATACCATTTCTAAGCTTAATTACTGCTACCTATTGAATTGAAATAAATCATCTTTGCGACAAGATCGCACCAATCCAGAAAGGGGAATACGAACAATGAGTGTATTCAAACGAATTAAAGATATGACGAAGGCTTCGATGAATGAAATGTTGGATAAAATGGAGAATCCGATTGTGATGCTCAACCAATACCTGCGTGATATGGAGATTGAAATCCACGCCGCTGAAGTTACGGTTGCTAAGCAAATGACAGAAGAACGCCGCATGAAGCAGCGTTATGAGGAAGCTGTCCGTATAAGTGCTGAGCGTGAGGCGCAAGCAGAGCGCGCACTTACTGCGGGGCAAGAGGAGATGGCTCGCAAGCTGCTTGAAGAAAAAATATACTTCGATCAGAAGATTGCAGAGTACGGCGATCTGCATATCCAAGCACAAGGTCACGCAGCCGAGTTAGCGCAGCAACTGCAGATGATGAAGGATGAGTTCTACAAGCTTCGCAATAAGCGCAATGAACTGGCTGCTCGTGCACAGATGGCTGAAGCGCGCAAGCAAATGGCTTCCATCAGCACACTGCATACGATTGAAAGCGGCAGCGCATCGCTTGGTTTCCACCGCATGGAAGAAAAGATTATGCAGTTAGAAGCCGAAGCAGAGGTCATGCGCGTACCTTACAGCGCGGGTATAACAGCTTACCAACCGCCGGTTGATGTGGAGAAGCAATTGAAGGTGGAAGAACAATTGGCAGCTATGAAGGCTAAGCTGGGTAAGTCCGAAGAAGAAACAGAATAAACGCAGCACAGCAAGGGGCTCTCCTAAAAGTGGATTTTTTCTACCTGGGAAAGCCCCTTGATTTTCGGCTCGCCGATGCGGTTGTACAGCTATTCGATAAAATCGATAGCTATCTACAAGGGCCGGGAGCGGACTCACGAGCCGCTATTTGCACCAAACACCACTAATTCGCCATACTAGCGGACCGCAGAGCCGTTATTTGACCTGAATAAGCAGTTTAGTGTTAGTTTTGAAGCAAATAGCGTCATCTGAGTCCGCAAGCCCTCAAAAAACACCCCGAAATCATGAAATAGCGGCCCCTGTGTCCGTTCTGGTGCCAATCAGTTGTGATCTTCGATTTTAGTTAACGGTTTCGTAGCGGGACCTTCCATCACATCTCCATCAATCGAGAATCTTGAGCCGTGACAAGGACAATCCCAGCTTCGATCGCCGTGGTTCCACTCCAATTCGCATCCCATATGGGTACATGTGGTATCGACGATATGCAGTTCGCCTTTTTCATCTCGGTAGGCTCCAGCCCTCTTACCATTTACGGATACGACGGCGCCTTCATCATTCGCTAGGTTCTCAGGCTTGTTGCGAACGAATTCCAACTTGCCTCCGATGAGGTGCTTGGCTACATTCGCATTCTGAACGATAAAGTTCTTCACATCTGGAACAACATCGAATCTAGAAGGCGTAAATAACTCTCGATACGCGTTCTCTTTCCCTATAATCAAGTCTCGAAGCAGCAGTGCGGCGGCAGTTCCATTCGTCATTCCCCATTTTCGATACCCTGTCGCAACGTAAATGTTAGGGGTTGAGGATGAGAGTTGTCCAACGTAAGGGATCTTATCTAATGTGACTAGATCTTGAGTAGACCACCGATACGAAAATTGTTCAATTCCAAACGTCGTGTTCGCAAAATCCTGCAGCGCCTCATAATGCTTGATCGTGCATATCCCTTGACCGGTCTTGTGACCATCTCCGCCAATCAAGATCAAATGCTCCCCATTGCCGAGCGGTGTAGCTCGCACGGAACGTTTCGGTTGATCTGCACTGATATACATGCCGCCCAAATATCGTTTATTGCTCTTGACCCCAATCACATAGGAGCGTTCAGCATGCAGCCTTGTAAAATAAAAACCCATTCCGTCAATAATAGGGAAGTGTGAGCATGAAATCACGTGCTTAGCCATTATTTTATAGCCGTCCCGTGTTACTGCTGTTGGTTGAGGTTCCTTGTCGACGGTTTCTACCATGGTATGTTCATAGATAATCCCGCCTGACTGAATAAACAATTCAACTAGCTTCCTTAAATATTTGAGCGGGTGAAACTGGGCTTGTTTATGCATCACAATGGCAGCTTTAATCGGTATGGGAAGAGCGATCTGGTTTACGATCTCACCGTTAATTCCAAGCTTCTCATAGGCGGCCAGCTCGTTCTGGATCTTCGTTGTGTAATCATCTGAATTCGTATAGATATAGGCATCCTGTTTGCTGAAATCACATTGAATTTCGTGTTCTTCAACGGTTCGCTTGATAAATTGCAGGGCCTCGTTATTGGCTTGGTAATAGAGCTGCGCCTTTTCTTGACCAAAGTTGTTGATTAGCTCGTCGTAAATCAAATCATGCTGTGCCGTTATTTTCGCCGTAGTATGCCCGGTTGTACCATTCAGCAGCTGACCTGCTTCCAATAGCACAACTTTAAGTCCTTCTTGGGCTAATAAATATCCGGTCGTTATTCCAGAAATCCCTCCGCCAACGATAACAACCTCAGCTTGAATAGATTCAGTCAGCTTAGGGAAGGAGGGAAGGCTTAATGTGTCCCACCAGTAAGACTCGGGGAATTGGGGCATATCTTCAGATATCACAGGTTCCATATCCATAATGGTCATACCTCCAGTAATAGGATCTGTCTGTATATTCATTGCCTTGGAGGAGGTTGTTTAATCAATTGGACTTGGCTTGATCCGCATAACGTTGAGATATTTGTTAAACTGAATGATATAAATAGAGAGGTGGATGTACATGAACGTCACAGAATTTCAGCAATGGGTGAAAGATTATTATGAAAGCAGAGGATGGTCTAGCCTAGATATATTCATCCGCATTGGTTTTCTGGCAGAAGAAACAGGCGAGGTGGCCCGAGCAATAAGAGCTCTTGAGATTGGAAGAGATAGACCGGATGAGGTAGTAGGCTCTTATGAGGAGCATAAACAGGAGTTAACAGAAGAACTAGGGGATGTGTTAGGCAACTTAATTGTGATTGCTAATAAGTACGATATTCCTTTAGAAGATGTGTTTCAATCGCATAAAAAGAAACTTTCAGCACGTTATCAATAAACGACAAGTAAGCCCTGACTACCTCCGATAGGAGTTGGCCAGGGCTTGTATTTATTTCAGGGCTGGAGTATCAACTATTCTATTCGAGATTAAATTGATTCGTCATCTGCTTCAATTGTTCGGAGGTATCGTTCAAACTGGTTACCAGTTGATTGAGTGACTCCATAGACGCCGTTATTTCTTCACCAGAAGCGGCTACCTCTTCGATGGATGCTGCATTTTCTTGTGATATCGCTGCAACCTCAACGATGGATGCTTTGATTTCGGTCTCTTTCTTCTTCACCAATCTCAGCTGATCACGCATATCTGATGCAAGCTCGTTCATCGATTCCAGTGACGTTGATATAGCATTGAACGTCTCGCCAGTCTGCAATAAATTCTCCCGGCCGTCCGATACTTTCTGCAATCCTGCTTCCATCATTTCAACCATTTTTTCGGAATTATATATGATATCCTTCACGATCGTATCGATACCATTTACGGAATTAGAGACTTTATGGGAAAGCTTTCCGACTTCACCCGCTACCACCGCAAAACCGCGGCCATGCTCCCCAGCTCTGGCTGCCTCGATTGAGGCATTAAGGGATAAGAGATTGGTCTGATCGGCAATTCCTTTGATGAATTCCACAAGGGCAGATACTTCTTGGTTTTCTTTATTTACAACCATAATCTGTGCAACGGAATCCTGAATCATCGAATAGATCTGATCCATTTTTTCTCTTGAATCATTCATCAGTTGTGTACCTGTTTGAGCTTCATTCAGTGTCTGTTGTGTAGCGTCAGCAATTGCATTTCCTTGCGTACTTGTCTGTTCGTATAAGCCTGTATATTCGACCATTGCATCGTTCAAAGTAGAGGCTAGATGGGCTTGTGATTCCGAAGCGGAGGCCATTTCCTCCATCGTTCTCGAAACCTGATGAGCACCTTCGCCGACCTCTTGAGATGCTCCTTTTAAGAAGGTGCTTTTTTCGTTTAAGGTTTGAGAAATCACACTCATATTTCCGATTAGCTGTTCAATGGTATTGGTCATCGTTTTTGTCGATTCATACAAGGATCCGATTTCATTTCGGTCTTTAATATCCTTTTCATTAATCAACTGTTTGGCTTCTGAAATATCGCCAATGGTAATGGATTGAGTAACTTTCATCAAGTGTGATAATGGATTCAACTTCTTACTCAGATACAGATACATGCAGACTAAGATAATAGCACTGAATATGACAACGATCGAGATAACAAGAGGCAACATTTTATTCATAATGGAAGAATCCACATCATTTACGATAGAGGCATCTATGTCGATTCCTACGATTCCTACCACGTCACCGCTCTTATTCTTAATAGGAGCAAACGATGATAGGTAAGCGCCAAAGCTTTTATCGGTGATTAATTCGCTGCTGTTCGGCTTCCCCTCTTGTACCACAGATTTAACATGCTCATACTCCGCACCGGTCACTTGAGAACCAATCGGAACCGGTATATCGTTTCCATCAATCATAATGCTCAATTGTTCATCAACTACCGCTAACGTGTAAACATATAGATATCCGGAACCTTTACGGATCTTATTCAATTGATCTGAAAACTCATGGTATGTTGCATCTTCGGTTGGATTTTTGAGGTAGGCTTCATACTTATCGCCATCGATTTTAGATGCAATTCGTTCTGCATTTTTCTCGCCATACTTTTGAAATGTTTTGATGATGGAGGAATCAGTATTGAGGTACAGCAAGGTGATACTTAAAGCTAGAAATAATACGATAATGCCAAGCACTACACTAAGAATGGAGTTCTTTAAACTCTTCTGTTTCATAGAATCCTTACCTTTCTCTCTTGCTTGAATAGTTTTAAAGTATTTAAGTTTCATATAGCTCCCCTGCACACAGATTAATGGTTTCTTCGTTCTACACGTTTCACTCATTTTTTATCGGAAATAGAATGAGATATATTAGCTTTTCCGATGGATTTCAACAAAGTTTTCACAATATCTGAAATTATTACATAGTTTTCACCAAATTATCATTACATTGTTATCTTTCTTTAACTGGTCTGTTACAACTCCTTACAGATGAATTGATATATTTATTGCATAACAGCACATGTTGTGGACTAATAGGAGGATACATACGAATGAATAACAAGAAACGAAACAAATGGATCATCACAATCTTAGCGGCGTTGACGGTCGTGCTCGTCACAGGCTGCACGGATAATAAATCGGCAGAAACACCAAAAACGCCTGACAAGCAAGTAGAATCGCAAGACAACAAGCAAACAAGTGAAGAAGAGCATAAGGACGGTCATGAGAACAAGGCTGACGTTGAGACTTTTACCAGCAAAGAAGGCGGCTTCTCCTTGGTGCAACCGGAAATGTGGAAAAACAACGTTAGCGCTGTTGAAGGAAAAGGTGAACTAATACCAGATGCAGAGTGGCAAACATCCTTCCATCTTGTTGTAAACGGAAAAGCAGACGAAAACGCTCAAGCTCTAGTGACCATCAGTAAGATGACTAAAGAAAACTACGATAAGATGTTGAAAGAAGAAGGACCCCCAGTTGGCGATAAACTAGCCGAAAACGATAAGTATGTCTGGGTCTTGACTACGCCGCAATCGAATCCTTATGAAGAAAAATCCGATGAATACAAGAAGTTCGACGACATGGCAGCGGGCATCAAAGACATTCAGAAGAATTTCAAGATAAGCGAATAATTCTTATATAACACCAAGCAAAGCCCTGACTGCTTCCGATAGGAGGCGTTCAGGGCTTTCGTGTGATTGAAGGATAAGGTTGAATCGATTAGCGATGTAAGATGATTGCGCTCATCGGGTCAATAGGGAGCAGTGCGCTGCTGCCTGTAACCTCGACCGTTTCTCCAGTGATCACGTTCTTCCAGTTTCCTTCAGCAATCGGCAGGAGTATGGAGCGCTCGCTGGAGCCGTTGTTGATCAGCACCACAACATGACTATGTTCATCGGCGCGTTCATATGCTATCACTCGATCTTGGTCCTTCGCGTACAAGAATCGGAAGCTGCCGCTTCGCATCGCTGAATACTTATGTCTTAACGCAATCATGTCCTGGTAATGCTGCAACAGATCCTGGTCCTGCTTCGCTTCGTCCCACTCCATGCACTTGCGGCACCCGGGATCATTGTCCCCATCCATCCCGACTTCATCGCCGTAATAGATACACGGCGTACCTAAGAACGACAACTGGAACAGCGATGCAAGCTTCATCTTGAGCTTGTCATTGCCGCACAAAGTCAGAAGCCGCGCTGTATCATGGCTGTCCAGCAGGTTGAACATCACTTCATTTGCTTGTTGTGGATAAGATGCCAACTGATGCTCAATCGCCTGCGCGAATTGCAGACCATCGATGGTTCCTTCCGCAAAGAAGTCATGCATGGCGTATGTAAACGGATAGTTCATCACCGAATCGAACTGGTCTCCTTGCAGCCACATCATGCCTTCATGGAACATCTCCCCGAGGATGTATGCATCCGGGTTGATCGCTTTGACCGTCTGCCGGAACTCCCGCCAGAACTGGTGATCCACCTCGTTGGCGACATCCAGACGCCAGCCATCTATGCCGACTTCTTCGATCCAGTAGCGGGCCACATTGAGCAGGTATTTCTTCACTTCTGGATTCTCTGTATTTAACTTCGGCATCATCGGCGTGAAGGCGAACGTGTCGAAGGTAGGGATGCCGTCGATGACCTCCAACGGAAACTGACGGACGTGGAACCAGTCCTTATAGGCGGACTGTTCTCCATTCTCCAGCACGTCGACATAGGGCGCAAACTTATAACCGCAGTGATTAAACACCGCATCCAACAGTACCCGAATGCCTCTGCAATGGCATGCTTCAACCAGTTCCTTCAGCTTCTCGTTCGATCCGAAGTGAGGATCAACCTTCAGATAGTTCTTCGTATCGTATTTGTGATTGGTAGTCGCTTCGAATATCGGTGTGAAATAAATAGCCGTAATGCCTAACTTCTCCAAATGATCGAGGTGATCGATAACTCCCTGCAGATCACCGCCGAAGTAATTGTCCGGCTCCGGTTCGCCGCCCCACGGCAGCACGCCTTCCGGGTCGTTGCTCTTATCTCCATTCGCGAAACGCTCAGGGAAGATCTGATAGAATACCGCATCCTTCACCCAAGCAGGCGGAGTAAAGATGTCCGCAGGATTCAGGAAAGGATACTCAAACCAGTTCTTTGTTGGCTCAGGCTCGTCCTTCTGAAATCCTCGCTCCGTCATCCACATTGTGTCTGATTCGGACTCCAGCTTGAAGGCATACGCCAGACGGCGGAAAGGAGGTACGGCCTCAGCTTGCCAGTAGTCGAACAACTCATCCTGATACAAGCGGGTCATGGACACCGATTCCGTCTTGTCCAAGCTTCCCCAGCAGTTGAACTTGTCTCCATAGTACACAGTTACGCGTCTAACATCATTCTTCTTCGTGCGAATTCGAACATGAATCGTATTGCGATCATAAGCGTACGCCCAGTTCTGCTTAGGGCGGTGATAGATAGCTTCCAGCAGCATAATGTGACTCTCCTTTGATGTTGGATTATGGATTATTGACTACTATGCATGGATCACTGGTGCTTTGACGGAATCTCTCCATATGAGCTGGTGAGGGATGATGATTCGCGCTTGATCGAAGCCCTCACCCTTAATGGACTGCACTAATGCCTGGACAGTGGATTGTCCCATCTGATAAGTGCCGATATCTACGCTTGAGATCTGCGGCAGACACATTTCAGCCAGCAATGTGTTGTTGAAGCCGACTACGCTGCAATCTTCAGGTACGTTTAAGCCGTTATTCCACAGCGCGCGGATAATGCCAAACGCAACGACATCGTCGATTGCGATGATCGCAGTAGGCCGTTCCTCCAGTGCTAGAATACGTTCCGTGATCTGCTCGGCCGATTCCGGCGTGAATGTACCTTCAAATACATAGTCGCAATTAAACGGAATACCCGCCTCCATCAGCGCTTTGCTGAATCCATCGAGTCGATCCTTGGATACCGTCAGCTCAAATGGGCCGCTGACAAATGCAATCTTGCGATGGCCGAGCTCAATGAGATGGCGTGTAATCGCTTGCGAAGCTGCGATATTATCGTTATCGACAGAGGTAATGTCAGTGTAGTCCTCACTGCGACCCACGAGCACAAACGGGAATTTCTTTTCCCGCAAAAAGGAGATGTTGTCGTCGATCATGTGTGAGGTCAGCAGAATAATGCCATCGACATTGCGACCGTGCACTAATCGCTTTACGGCCTTTATTTCTTCTTCTCCATTCGCTCCGGTCGTCATCAGGACATCATATTGGGATGAAGCGGCTTTCGCAACAATGCCTCGAATAATATCTGAGAAGAATTGATTCTGGAACACTTCATCGGCGGGACGGGGGAGCACGATACCAATATTGTGAGTTGTATTCGTAACTAAGCTCTTCGCCAGCATGTTCGGATGATAGCCCAGCTCTTCCATCACTTTACGTACTTTTCTGCTCGTTTTCTGACTGATGCGCGAGTCATTGGAGATGACACGGGACACCGTCGAGGGAGCAACACCAGCCTTTTCTGCAACATTTACAATAGTTACTGCCATAGGTAATACCTCGCTTAACAATACTGTTCCTACTAATGTCAAAGTATAGAGTGAATTATTTTTTTGTGCAAACGGTTTACAAGATATAGGGCTGTGTGTATAATTCGTTTTAGGCGGAACCGCTTACAATCGGGTTAATAGAAAGACAATATTTTTTTAAACACTTGTGCAAAGGTTTGCATAAACTTCGTGCAAAACTATCATATCTGTTCTATCTAACCTTTGCGCGCTATGTTCCACAATATGAACCAGAATTGAAAGGGGCAATCAAGAACATGAAGAAATGGGTAGCAATGATGTTGTCAGTCATGATGGTATTTTCAATTACGGCTTGCGGCAGCAAGAATGCTTCTACGGAGACAAAGACAACGACAGAAACAGAAGCAGCGACAGACAATGGAGCAGCAGAAAGCGATGAGTTGAAGCCAGAGGATGGAGCAAGTCTTGTCATCTGGGAGAGTAAAGAAGCTCGTTCATACGCTGAAGCGATCGCGAAGGAATTTACTGCAAAATATAACGTTCCAGTGAAATACGAGGAAGTCGCAGCACCTGACCAAGTGAACAAGCTTATAAATGATGGACCGGCTGGTATTGCAGCAGATGTCGTCGTGTTCCCGCACGATAACCTGGGCAAAGCGGTAACAGCAGGGCTTTTATTGCCAAATGACTTCTACGAAGAGAAGACGCGTGCTGAGAACTCCGAGTTGGCGGTTAATGCATCTTCCTACGACGGCATGTTGTACGGTTATCCGCGTTCGGTAGAAACGCTCATCATGTTCTATAACAAAGATCTGATTGCTGAAGCACCTAAGACGATGGAAGAGGTCATGGAGCTATCCAAGACGATGAACGATGTAAAGAATAAGAAATATACCTACATGTGGGAGATCGGCAACTTCTATTTTGACTACATGTTCCTAGCATCAACTGGCGGTTATGTATTCGGCAACAACGGCAGCGATAAGACGGATATCGGCTTGAATAACGAAGGCGCGATCAAAGGCGCGACGTTCCTGCAGCAATTCGCGAAGCAAGTGCTTCCGTTGACAACATCCGATGTAACGAATGACGTGAAGAAAGGACTCTTCGCAAGCGGTCAATTGGCATTGAATATTGATGGTCCTTGGGCGATTGCAGACCTGAAGGCATCTGGCGTGAACCTCGGCGCTGCGCCAATTCCTAGCATTGAAGGCCAACCGTCCAAGACATTCTCAGGCGTTAAATCCTGGTATGTGAACTCTTATACGAAATATCCTAACGCATCCAAATTGTTCGCAGAATTCGCATCTACTAAAGAAGCACAGCTGAAAAACTATGAAATGACTGGTGCTGTTCCTTCTAATAAGGAAGCGTCAGCTGATCCTAAAGTCGCTAACGATCCATTTACATTAGCTGTACTTGAGCAATTCAAGAATTCCTACCCAATGCCTTCAATCCCAGAGATGGGTACAGTATGGAGCCCAATGGCAGCAGGTCTGGCAGATGTGCTTAACAAAGGCAAAGATCCGAAAGCGGCCCTTGATAACGCCGTACTACAAATAAAAGACGCAGTTAAGTAAACAAGATAAGGGGGACCCGGGGAAGTGTCTAATGCTTGTCCGGGTCGTTTCATGAGAGAGTCGCGGATATGCGCATGCGATTACGATAATGGATAGCGAAAAAAGGAGAGGACCTCATGGCAACTATACATTCGGCTATATCCAACGGTGCTGTGAAGAACAGTTCTACACCTCAGCCGTCGCCAAGTGATACACGATCGAATACCGCAACGAGAGCTGCATTGCTTTCAGGTGTATTCTGGGGTCTTGGGCAAATATTCAACCGTCAATATTTAAAAGGTTGTTTGCTCATGCTGATCGAAGCTTTAGGCTTGATTTATTTGATTAACTATTTACCGCGGGCGATATGGGGATTATATACGCTCGGAGAAACACCTTCTCAGATGAAGAAAGTCGGCAAGATATACCAGATGGTCCCTGGCGACCATTCGATTCACTTGATCATTAAAGGATTAATAACGCTGGTTGTCCTGTTTATTTTCGTATGGGTGTATGTGCTTGTGGTGAAGGATGCCTATGCGGTAGGACGCTCGCGGTCTAAAGGCGAAAAACCGAACAATTTCCTGCAAAGCTTGGAATATGTGAAAGAGCAGAAATTCGCTTATCTGTTCTTGGCATTGCCGACAGCGGCGGTGTTGTTCTTTACGATAATGCCGATCATATTTATGATTCTGCTTGCATTTACGAACTATTCGGCACCTGACCACATCCCGCCTGCGAAGCTTGTAGATTGGGTTGGCCTGCAGAACTTTAAAGATCTGCTTCAGCTTGGTACGTGGAGCAGTACATTCTATGGCGTATTGACGTGGACGATTATATGGGCAGTACTCGCTACATTTAGCTGCTACTTTGGCGGTATTCTAGTAGCGCTTCTCGTACAACAAGCGGGTATTCGATTCAAGACGATGTGGCGCACGATCTTTATCATTCCATATGCCATTCCGCAAATGTTATCGTTCCTGATTATGCGCAACATGTTTAATGGCGAGTTTGGACCGATTAACCAGTACTTGAGCTATTTCGGCTTAGGCAAGCTGCCGTGGCTGTCTGATCCGTTCTGGGCGAAGGTAACGGTATTAATGGTTAATATGTGGGTCGGTATCCCGGTTACAATGGTGCTCGTTATCGGTATATTAACGACCATTCCAAAGGATATGTACGAAGCGGCAGACGTCGACGGCGCGACGGCTTGGCACAAGTTCAGAGCCATCACGATGCCGATGATTATGTATTCAACAGCTCCTATTTTGATTGGACAATTCGCGGGCAACATCAACAACTTCAACGTTATCTTCCTCATGACTAACGGTAATCCACCGAACGGTGAATACCAGTATGCAGGCAGTACGGACTTGCTCGTAACGTGGTTGTATAAGTTGACTCTGGATAATAACAAGTTCGACATGGCAGCGGCCATCGGTATTATCATCTTTATCATCGTAGCTTCGTTATCGATCTGGAGCTATCGTCGTACCAAATCGTTCCGAGAGGAGGATCTCATCCAATGAGTGTAGGTGCTAAGAAAAATTCGCGTATTCGTCTAATATTCAGCTATCTGCTGCTTATCCTCATAGCGCTTTGCGTCCTCTATCCGACGTTTTGGATATTGATGTCTTCGATTCGTCCGGGGACATCCATCTACAGCGAGACGCTTATTCCGAGAGAGCCGACATTTGAACATTTTATCAACTTGTTTACATCGGAGCAGTATCAATATGGGCGATGGTATCTCAATACGTTAAAGATTGCGACGTTTAATATGATCTTCGGCGTTATTCTGGTCGTGATGACGGCTTATGCGTTGTCTCGCTTCCGGTTCTACGGCCGGAAAAATCTGATGTCAGGTATGCTAGTACTAGGGATGTTCCCTGGATTTATGAGTATGATTGCCATCTACATCTTACTGATGCAATTGAACTTGCTGGATACGCATCTTGCCTTGATTCTGGTGTACTCAGCGGGAGCGCCGCTTGGTGCCTTTGTCGTAAAAGGATTCTTTGATACGATTCCAAAGAGCTTGGAGGAGTCGGCACGTATCGACGGTGCTACTCATTGGACGGTATTTATAAAGATCATGCTGCCGCTCTCGAAGCCGATGCTTACGTACATTGGACTGATGACATTTGCAGGCGCTTGGGGCGACTTCATCTTTGCTCGACTCGTTCTGCGCACGAAAGAGAAATGGACGCTTGCGATCGGACTGTGGGATATGGTCAACAACGCATCTTCTAACTTTACGATGTTTGCGGCTGGGGCTGTCTTAATCGCCATACCAATCGCGCTTCTCTACTTGTTCCTGCAGCGCTTCCTAGTAGAAGGGTTGACGGCTGGGGCGAGCAAGGGCTAAGGAAGTCATACGAAAGATAGAACAGAAGTTTACTTAAAATAATAGAGCTAAACCTTATAGGATTGGGGAGCAGGGGGAAATATGATGCAAGATACAAGCGCAGCTATACATCCTGAGAATGCGGCACAGCAGACGCAAGGTCATACCGGCGTTCAGCTTGGCACCATTACGAATATTATAGAGAAAGATCAATCGGTATTGCTTGTCGGACAGCAGTTTAATCTGGCGATCACTTCGGTAGGCAACGGCGTCATTCGTTTCAAGACGTATCGTGGGCAAGAACCGAATTGGAAGACCACACAGGCTGTCATCGCTTCAGAAGCTCGTAAGCCATCGCCATTGCACTGGACGGAGAACGATGAGCAAGTGTTGATCACGATAGGCAGTTCTACGGTTGAAGTTAACCGTCGTACAGGTACTTTAAGTATTAGAACAGAAGCACAGCCGAGCGTGGAGATCGCAGGTCTGCAGCGCAATCGTGAAGCGGTGGGGGACTATACAGCATTTTTTAATTTAAATCAAGAGGATCATATCTACGGACTAGGGGAAAAGACTGGATTCCTCGACAAGCGCGGCGAGCGGTATACGATGTGGAATTCCGATGTATATGCGCCGCATGTGCCGGAGATGGAGTCTCTCTATCAATCGATTCCTTTCTTGACGGTGTTGAGTGAAGGTAAAAGCTACGGTCTGTTCCTGGATAATCCGGGTAAGACGGTGTTCGATATGCGCACCTATGCGGATATGGCGATGCTTCAATCGTGGACGGGAGAATTCGACCTGTATTGGATCGAAGGTCCAACCTTGAAGGACGTTATTGTTCGATACGGCGATCTGACAGGACGCATGCCGCTGCCGCCAAAGTGGGCGCTGGGTTATCATCAATCGCGCTACAGCTATATGGATGAGAAGGAAGTATTGGACCTGGCTCATACGTTCCGTGAGAAGGAGATTCCATGCGATGTCATCCATCTCGACATTCATTACATGAACGGGTATCGGGTATTTACATTTGATGAGAGCCGTTTCCCGAATCCGAAACAGATGATGGATCAGCTTCGTGAGCTTGGATTCCACATCGTGCCGATCGTCGATCCAGGCGTGAAGAAAGATCCGCTGTACGCGGTTTATATGGAAGGCGTCGATAACGATTACTTCTGCAAGACGGCAGAGGGCGACATCTATACAGGGCCGGTATGGCCAGGAGAGAGTGCGTTCCCAGACTTCACCGAATCTCGTGTGCGGGAATGGTGGCAGGAGAACCAGCGCTTCTATACGGACCTTGGCATCGACGGTATCTGGAACGATATGAACGAGCCTGCGATCTTCAATGAAACGAAGACGATGGACGTGAATGTCATGCACGGCAATGAAGGCGATCGCAAGACACATGGCGAGCTTCATAACTTGTACGGGATGTGCATGTCGCAGGCGAGCTATGAAGGGCTGAAGGCGTTGCTCGACGGCAAGCGTCCGTTCGTGCTCACACGTGCTGGATACAGCGGCATTCAGCGCTATGCGGCTGTATGGACAGGCGATAACCGCAGCTTCTGGGAGCATATGTCGATGGCTATGCCGATGGTACTGAATCTGGGGATGTCCGGTGTGCCATTTGCCGGTCCTGATATCGGCGGGTTCGCCCATCATACAAGCGGCGAGCTGTTGGCGCGTTGGACGCAGATGGGTGTCTTCTTCCCGTACGTTCGCAACCACAGCGCCATTGATATGCTTCGCCAAGAGCCTTGGTCCTTCGGCGAAGAGATCGAGCGCATCTGCCAGCAGTATATCGCCCTGCGTTATCAATGGATGCCTTATCTGTATCATTGGTTCTATGAAGCTTCTAAGACAGGGCTTCCGGTTATGCGTCCGATGGTGCTTGAATATCCTAACGATCCGCAGGTGTATAACCTATGCGACCAGTTCTTAGTTGGCGATTCAGTTCTGATAGCGCCTATCTATCGTCCGAATACGGAATGGCGTTCGGTCTACCTGCCGGAAGGCGAGTGGGTCGACTACTGGAGCGGAGAGCGCTATGCAGGCAAGCAGCACATTCATGTGCACGCGCCGCTCTCGAAGCTTCCGATCTATGTGCGCGCAGGCGCAGTGCTGCTTGAAGGACCGGTTCGCCAGCATGCGGAGGAAACGGTCGCCGACGAGTACGTTACGGCATCTGTCTATCTGCAGGGCGGAAGCGGGACTTCCGAGCTGGAATGGTACGAGGATGATGGTCTGACCTTTGCCTATGAAGACGGGCAATGGAACACGATGCTTATCCAAGTGACAGAGTCTGCACAGTCGTTGAACGTGAAGGCAGCTTATACTGCACATGGATATGAGCCGAAGCGCGATAGCTTGCGTTTCCGCCTGATCGGCTTGTCCTCCGCGCCTTCCGCGATTGCGGGTATGGGCGAGAAGGTAGAGATGGATCAGCTTGCTGGTCTGGCGACAGGCTGGGCGTATGATGCGGAACGCGGTGAATTGCTTGTGAAGCTGCCAGAGAACGCTGGCGGTCATGAGTTGAACATTACGCTGTAATCATAAATAGGAAATAATACAACAGCGATGGATATAACGGTTTATACCGATAATGTCCATCGCTGTTTGCATGTGAATATATAGTTTACTAGTTTACTGTACCGAGCTTACGGACTCCCGCCATACGAGCTTATGCGGGACAATAATACGCGCTTGGTCGAAGCCGTCTCCCTTTATGGACTGAATGAGCGCCTGTGAGGCTGAACTGCCCATTTTATAGATACCGATATCGACACTTGAGATCGGAGGCGAGCCCATTTCGGAGAATAGCGTATTATTAAAGCCGACCACGCTGCAGTCCTCTGGCACGCGCAATCCGTTATTCTTTAAGGTGCGGATCACACTTAAGGCGACAAGATCATCGATTGTAATTATAGCGGTTGGCCGATCTTCCAGCTTAGCAATGTGTTCCGCTATATGTATAGAAGATTCTTGCGTGAATTCACCCTCATACATAAGCTCCTTGCAGACTGGAATGCCTGCTTCAAACAATGCTCTGCTGTATCCGTCCAGCCGATCCTTGGACAGAGTTAGGTTAAATGGACCGCTCACAAATGCGATCTTGCGGTGCCCCCGTTGGATGAGATTGCGTGTCATATCATAGGAGGCTGCGACGTTGTCGTTATCTACCGAAATGATGTCGGTATAGTGTTCGCTTCGTCCAACAAGTACGAACGGAAACTTCTTATCTCGCAGAAATGAAATGATCTGGTCATCGCGGCGTGATGACAGCAGGATAATGCCGTCTACGTATCGGCCATGAACAAGACGTTCTATGGCCTGTTTTTCTTCAATCTGATTCGTTGCCGTTGTCATGAGCACATCATAGCCGCTTGCGGTTGCCCTAGTGACAATACCTCGTATGATCTCGGAGAAAAATTGATTCAGGAATAACTCATCTGCGGGTCGTGGCAGTACGATGCCGATGTTGTTGGTCGTCTTGGTGACAAGACTCTTTGCCAGCATATTAGGGTGGTAGCCGAGTTCTTCCATTACTTTGCGGACTTTGCGGACCGTCTTCTGGCTAATGCGTACATCATTCGATATGACGCGCGATACCGTGGAAGGCGACACACCTGCTTGTTGCGCTACATCTACAATAGTTACTGCCATTTGGATTACCCTCGCTTAGCTTAATATATTCCGAGTATAAGTTATATCCTAGTATTGCGCAAACGTTACACCTATAGAGAGGTATGAATAGTTGGCATTAGATTAAGTTGAATGATTCAATGCATATAAGTAATTGTATTTCGATGCGTGCTTCTGTTCGTCCATAATAATTCCGAGTACCGTATCTTTGTAGATGCCAGCGGGCAGACCGGACCATATCTTCCGGTAATTTTCAACGGCTGAGAGTTCGCCGAACAGCGCCGTAACCAGTCCTTCGATATAAGAAGCGGGCTTCGTATAGGACACATTCGTGCTTACTGGAATATGGTGGCCGGTAAGTTCCGTGTACATCTCTCGGAACATATGATTATGGCCTCGTTCGTCATTGCGGATCGATGTGATGATGTCTTTCTGTTCCTTCGTTGGCGCCATATTGATCAGATCATCGTAAAATAATTCATCATGCTTCTCGCCCTGAACGGCATGATAGATAGCTTCCAATGCCTGAGCATAAGTTGTTGCCCATACCGGCTGAAAATTAGCACGGTAATAATACGAATGTCCCCAATACAATGTTAATACCCCCTCAAGGATCGAATGTCACGGAAGGCCTCAATTTCTAGGCATTTCACATTATCCTATTCATTTCGCATTCAAAGGTGCAGTCGACTATTTCTTCAGAGCTATTCCTTCTTAACCTTGACTTTAACAAGAGTAATATGTATTATTGATCCAATAATCACATACAAGGCAATGACCAAAGACATGATTCCCTATGCGAGCTGTCCAGAGAGAGAAGTTCAGGCTGAAAGCTTCTCCAGTTATCTGTTGTGGAATTACCCCTTTGTAGCCGTGGCGTTGAACCCGTGGATCGGAATAGATCACGGCTGTAAGCGGCACCGAGTCATCCCCGTTAACGGATTCTAATAAGGACCTTGCTGCTGCATGCGTTGGCGGATGCCATCGAATGACATGCTGGAGGTCGAATTAGGGTGGAACCACGAGTTGAACGCACTCGTCCCTTGGCGGATGAGATGCGTTTTTTTGCGTTCAACGATAACCAGTAATGGAGAAATGGAGGCACAATCATGGAGATCAATGTAACTTTGCCAGACGGAACAATTAGGAGGGTAGAACTAGGAACGACCATTATGCAAGTGGGGGAATCTATTAGTACCGGACTGAAGAAGCTGGCTGTAGCTGGTAAACTGGATGGCAAGCTCGTTGATCTTAATCAACCGATTGAGCATGATTGCCTCCTTGAGATAATCACACTCGACAGTAAAGAGGGCTTAGATATATATAGACACAGTACAGCGCATCTGATGGCTCAAGCGATCAAGCGAATATATGGAGTCCAGGCTGTTAAGCTCGGAATAGGTCCAGTAATCGAAGATGGATTCTATTATGACATCGACATCGCTAATCCGCTGTCTACGGATGATCTTGTCGCGATCGAGCGTGAGATGGAGAAGATCATCCAAGAGAATATTCCGATCGTTCGTCGAGTCGTAAGCCGAGCAGAAGCTATTCAACTATTCGAGAAGCTGGAAGAGCCGCTCAAGCTGGAGCTGATCCGCGACCTGCCGGAGGATGAAGTTCTATCCCTATACGAGCAGGGTGAATTCTTGGACTTGTGCAGAGGACCGCACCTCCCAGCCACTGGACGAATCAAGGCATTCAAGCTGTTAAATGTAGCGGGTGCATACTGGCGCGGGGATTCCAATAATAAGATGCTACAGCGAATATACGGGACTTCATTTCCGAAGAAAGCTCAGCTGGAAGAGCATCTGCATGTTCTTGAGGAAGCGAAGAAGCGTGACCACCGTAAGCTCGGCCGAGAGCTGGGACTGTTTATGTTCTCGGAGGAAGCGCCCGGGATGCCTTTCTATCTGCCGAAAGGGATGACGATTCGCACAGAGCTGGAGAACTTCTCGCGTGAAATACAGAGACAGCGGGATTATGAAGAGGTGCGCACACCGCTGATGATGAACAATCGGCTGTGGGAGCAGTCCGGTCACTGGGATCATTACAAGGACAATATGTACTTCACTGACGTGGACGATACGAAATATGCGCTGAAGCCGATGAACTGTCCGGGACATATGCTTATATACAAGAACAGCCTGCATTCCTATCGGGAATTGCCTATCCGTCTCTCGGAATTCGGTCAAGTGCATCGCCATGAATATTCCGGCGCACTCAACGGAATGATGCGAGTCCGCACATTCTGTCAGGACGATGCGCATCTATTCGTCTTGCTGGAGCAGATTGAAGATGAGATTAGCCGTGTCATCGCGCTGATTGACCATATCTATCATGTGTTCGGCTTCGAATACAAGATTGAGCTGTCCACTCGACCTGAAGACTATATGGGCTCGGAAGAGTTGTGGAATCAAGCGGAGCAATCGCTGCAGAACGTATTAGATAAGCGAGGCATCCAATATCGGATCAATGAAGGCGATGGGGCATTCTACGGTCCTAAGATTGACTTCCACATCTTAGACGCATTGAAGCGGAGCTGGCAGTGCGGGACGATACAGTTGGATTTCCAGATGCCTGAGAAGTTCGATCTGACATACATCGGTGAGGACGGTCTTAAACACCGGCCGGTCGTCATCCATCGAGCCGTGTATGGTTCGATTGATCGATTTATTGGGATCATTACCGAGCATTTCACAGGGGCATTCCCTCTATGGCTGGCTCCGGTTCAGGTGAAGCTGCTTCCGGTGTCAGAGAACTATGTTGACTATGCCTTCCAAGTGAAGAAGTCGCTGGACGATGCCGGGATTCGGGTGGAGGTAGACGCGCGCGATGAGAAGCTCGGCTACAAGATTCGCGAAGCACAGCTCGAGAAAGTACCATTCATGTTCGTGCTTGGCGAGAATGAGAAGAGCTCGGGTCGTGTATCCGTGAGAAAGCGCGGTGAAGGTGACCTCGGCATCGTAAGTATAGAAGAGATGATCGTGCAGATGAAAGCAGATATTCATTCAAGAAAGTAAATAGATGCTGCAGGGCTGTCCCAATGGTAGATAACTAGCATTGGGACAGCTCATTTTACATCCTATTTATAACGAACAAGAGCTGTGCTCCTTCTTGTATTCATTTGGAGTAAGGCCGACCTCTTGCTTGAACAGCTTAGAGAAATGAGAGTAGTTAGCGTACCCTATCTTATTTGCAATGGTATATACAGATAGATTAGTGGTTTCTAACAGGTTCTTAGCGGTCTCTATTCGGACTTGAATCACATAGTTTCCTAATGAAATGCCTGTTTCCTTTTTAAATATCCTTGCTAGATAATCAGGATTGAGATAGACGATTTCCGCCAGATTGTTTCGGGTCAGATCGTCTCCATAGTGCGTATGAATGTGGAGCTTGATCTCTTCTACTACGGACTTGGGCTGCGCGGCAAAGTCGCGGTATTCCATGGCGGTATTCACGAGATAGGTTAGGTATTCCTCCATATCCTCTATAGAATATAAAGAATGCGTTAGTAAATGATCATTGGCCCTGCCGGTATACAATTTATGAGCCTGTATCCCCTTCATCTTAAGAAAGGAATATACGAGCTGCACGATATCCAACCGAAACAAGCTAAGGACAGATGTATGGATCGAGTTCTTGTTCAACATGCCTCTCATATATTGAGTCGTTTCGTTCAGAAATGCAGCGGGTTGGTTATGGTTCAGCAACTCTTCTAGATGCGCCATATCTGGCGGTGTGTAGCTCGCTTGATGGTTTAGGCAGAAATCATCAACGAAATAGGTGTGATTGCGGCATTTCGTAATGTCGTCATTCATCGTCAGCAGCTGCTTGATTCTATGGCCGATGCTCTCCAGCCTTTCGGATAGGGCGATGCTGCAGCATGCATCACACTTTAGATACTGGTTCGCTTTCTGAATAAAGGAAGAACAGAGCTCTTCAAGCGATTCTGCACTCGGTGTATGAGTCCATTTCAGTATGACAATCCAGTTATAATCTCTATGCTCTATGATGGTTTCGACGATAAAGCTAGGACTTATCAATAGCTCATAGAGCACATTAAGCAGCGCAAAATCAAATAGATCCTTTTCTTCTTTTCCCATACTCCCATTGTAAGGAAATATGTTGATGAATAAGGACTGAAAGATCTCTTCCATGCGATAGGAGAGATGTTGTTCTTCAATAGAATAAGCTATTATCTCTGGTTTAATAGGATGAGAGGTACTGCTGGTGATCAGCTTGCGCCAGAAGTGCTCGACGATCTTAGACTGATTCTTCTGCCAGAAGTAGCCTTCCTGTATCGCTTTCTCATTGTGCTGCTGTTCCTTAGCTCGTGCGACAGCTTTCTGGATGATAAGCATGAGCTTGTCAAACTCAATCGGCTTGAGAAAGTATTCAAAGCTCTGCAATTCAATCGCCTTCTGGGCATAGTTGAAATCTGCGTAATTGGTCAGAAATATAGCTTGAACGTTGTACTTCTCCTCACGTATCCACGCCAGTAGCTCCAGTCCGCTTCCTTGCGGCATTTCAATATCAGAGATCAGAATCTGAACAGGATGCTTCTTGAATATTTCCCGTGCCTGAGCAACGTTATTGGCAGTAAGTACAGTTTCGATGTGAAGCGACTTCCAGTCTATCTTCTGTTCTAATGCGGTTACGACGAAATAATCGTCATCAACAAGCAATACATTCATATGCTGTTCTCCATTTCCGTATAATCCTTCGGGAGATCCGGAAGGTATAAGGTGACACATGCGCCGCTGCGTTCCATGTTGGAGAAGGAGACTTTGGCTTTATTCTGGTAGAGATACGCAAGTCTTTGAATCGTGTTCATAATGCCGATATGTGTACCGTTCGATTGCTCCAGAGGCTCCCCATGCTGAAGCTTCTCTAATATATCTAGCGGGAATCCAGGTCCGGAATCGGATATGCGGATAACCGTTAGCTCTTCTCCCTCCGTCGGCAGGCGATCTACAGTAAGCGAGATCTGCGTTTCATGTTCCCTTGAAATCGCATATTTGATCGCATTCTCTATGAACGTTTGAAGCACCAACGGCGGAATGTTCACGTTCCTTATGTGCTCAGCCTGCTCGATACGATAGATGAAGGCATCTCGGTAACGATGCTTCTGGATCTCGAGATAAACTCTGACATGTTCGATTTCATCTTCTAATCTGACGAAGTCTTGATCGTTCTGGAAGATATACCGAAAATATTTCGATGTAGACAACGCCATCTGTTGAATCTCGTTATACATCTGCATCTGCGCCATACTGTGAATATTCGTTAAACAATTCAAGAAAAAATGCGGTTTGATCTGCAACTTCATATAATTCAGCTGGATTCTCTGCTTCTCTAACTCGCGTTCGTATATATCAATCTTATAATTCTTTATCTGTGAAACTAGGTGTATAAACTGCTTATTCGCTTTCTCCAGCTCGACAAGGTTGCTGCTCTCGATATCCAATAACTCATGATCATCGGTCCAATGTGCAAGGTTATAAGAGAATCTAGTTATTGGTATCAATACTTTCTTCTTGAAATACAGCATGATGAAGCAAAGGTTGCAGGCAATGATCACAGCTAAGAGAACAATGAGCAGTTGGGCAATCATGATCTTCTCGAACGTCCCGATCTGAATGACTAGTTTCACGATGAAAGCTGCGTTCGTAAATTCGCCGTTAACGGTCGTCCTGATCTGCAGCAGGTTCAATAACGATGAGCGTTCCGTTTGCAAGTTCAGCACTTTGCCGCTGTTTGATACGGGACTGGTTACGGTTTGCAAGTCCTCACTTATCAAGGAAACATAGCCGTGTTCTCCTAGATTGATCTGGCGCAAAGGCGAGATCAGATGATCTGCGGAGATCATGCTAATCATGTAGCTGTCATAGTAAGGAACGATATTCATAACGTAGTAGGTATCGTTTATAAGTACAGGCTGCCACCTCGAATAGAACTTCTCATACACATCTTGATCTTCCGCATAGGACATGACCTGCTTCTTCAATTCCTGGTAGTCGTTATAGGGAATGCTGAGCGGCGCGCAATTCATGAAGAATGACTTGTCCTTTAAGTAATAGAAGAAATTATAATCCTTCCCATAATTCTTCTGCAGTTCAGTGAACCGTTTACGCAGATTCTCGTTCGACTTCAAGAACTCGCTGCTGTTCTCAGAATAAGTATTCATCGTACTCAGGCTTTCATCGTTCGCAAGCGTCCACCCCATATAGTGAGTCAAGTAAGTAAAATCTTGATTAATGCGATCGATGTACATATCAGCTGTATCCTGCAGATGTTGGGCGGACTGCTGCTTGACTATGGATATGGAAGCAATGCTGATGACGAAGTCCAGGATAAGCACGACGAATGAAATAAAGAGCATAATTTTCACATAATGCCGGATTGGATACGGTTTGTTTCCTGTTGTTCTACTAGAGGCCAAAGCACCCGCGTCCTTTCGTGCGACTCTACTATTATGAATGCGCTTTATTGGCAACAAATTCATTATAAGACCTCTATATCTAAAAAAACATACAAAATGGTGCAGATTCGCATCAAAGTCCGGAAAGCACAACGAAAAGTCGGAATCCCGCTATTGCGTCATCCGATATGGAGAGTATGGTTCAACACGGAGCAGCGAAGCGGTACGCAAAAGTCTGTTTTGCACTTCTATCATGTCCAGTAAACACGGAAGCAGGACGCTTATACTGAAGATGTTCATAGACCCGTACAACAATAAAGCGGTTTATAGATCATAAGGAGGGAACATCATGAGATCCGGTCAAATAGCAATGGGGCGTACGTTCGGACGGATTAAACGAAACTGGGGACTATACGTGCTACTTCTTCCCGCTGTGGTGCTTACTCTATTGTTCGCGTACAAGCCAATGTACGGGATAATCATAGCATTCAAAGATTATAGCCCGGCTCTAGGAATCGATGGCAGTCCTTGGGTGGGATTCAAGTACTTCGAGAAGTTTTTTAATTCCTATCAATTCTCAACAACGATTAAGAACACGATTGTCATCAGTCTTTATAGCCTAGTTACATTTCCGATTCCGATTATGCTGGCGCTATTAATCAACCAAATGAGAACCAACTGGTTTAAGCGTTTCTTCCAGACCGTGTCTTATATGCCGCATTTCATATCAACCGTCGTTATGGTAGGACTGATGATGATATTGCTCTCTCCAAGCACAGGTCTGCTCGGTAACCTGTATCATTTATTTGGCAAAGAGGCTCCCGATCTACTGGGCTCCCCCGGCCTATTCAGCAGCCTGTATGTATGGTCGGATGTGTGGCAGCATGTCGGATGGGACAGCATTATCTATATCGCCGCGCTCTCTGCAATCGATCCCAGCCTGTACGAGGCGGCTACTGTGGACGGAGCAAGCCGTTGGCACAAGGTTCGTGATATCGATATTCCGATGCTGATGCCTACCGCGATTACATTGCTAATATTGCGTGTCGGTGGACTGCTCGGTGTCGGATTCGAAAAAGTATATCTGATGCAGAACGATCTGAACATTTCCTCAAGCGAGATTCTTTCTACTTATGTATATAAGATAGGGCTTCTCAGCAGCCAGTACAGCTTCTCTGCGGCGATCAGCCTGTTCAACACCGTCATTAACTTTATCCTATTGATTCTTGTCAATCAGTTATCGAAAAAATACAGTGAAAACAGCTTGTGGTAGAAGGGAGGCAGGATAATATGGAACTAGCAGCATCTGTAGCAAATAAGAAGCAAGGAAAGATCAAGAACCGGCTATCGGATAAGATTATGGAAGTTCTGATTTACGTATTTGCGGTTGTATTTTTGATAATCTTGATATATCCGATGTACTTTATCGTGATCGCTTCGTTCAGCGATCCGTACGCGGTGGCGGGCGGCCAGGTATGGCTGTTTCCTAAGGGGTTCACGTTGGATGGCTACCGAGAACTGCTACGCCATGAAGGCATTTGGATCGGTTACAGAAACACCATCTTGTACACAACGGTTGGCACAGCAATCGGCTTGGTCGTTAATATATCGGCAGCGTACGCACTGTCAAGAAAAGACCTTGTTGGGAGGAAGTTTCTGTCCTTGTTCTTTATCTTTACGATGTTTTTCAGCGGCGGGTTAATTCCTACCTTCCTGACGATCCGCGACTTCCATTTGTATAACACATTTCTAGTTATGGTTATTCCATTCTCCGTTGTTGTGTTTAATATTATTGTAGCCAAAACCTTTTTCCAGACTAGCATTCCTAATGATCTGTGGGAAGCGGCGCAGATCGATGGCTGCGGCAACATTCGATACTTTGTTCAAATAGTGCTGCCTCTGTCGAAAGCGATTCTAGCGGTGATAGGGTTGTGGATAGCCGTTGGCTATTGGAATTCTTACTTTAATGCCTTGATCTATCTGAAAGATCCGAATCTGTATCCCTTGCAGTTAATATTGCGCAACATCTTGATCACGAATCAGATGCAATCCAGCTTAGGCAGCGGTGAAGCCGCGCAGATCGCGCTTCGTCTCTCCACCATGATGCGATACTCTGTCATTATCGTTGCAACTGTCCCGATCATGTGCGTGTATCCGTTCGTACAGAAGTACTTCAATCAGGGGGTGATGATCGGAGCAGTGAAAGAGTAGAGCCAACTTCTTAGATAAAGGGAAAGGGTGAATGATGAATGAGCATACAAGCCAATAAAATATCAGCCAAAATGTTGATTGCGATTCTGTTGACGACCACGATGTTATTCAGCCTTGCGGGATGCGGCGGCAAAGATACCGCTAAGTCCGCAGACAGCCAGGCAAGCAGCTTTAACAAAGAAGGGCTGCCGATTGTAAATGAGCCTGTGACGCTTAAAGTGTTGACTATGCGTTGGGGAAGCATGGGGGACAGCTTCAAGGAGAACCAGTGGCTTAAAGATCTGGGGAAGGAAACGAATGTTAAGATCGAATGGCAGGTTGTATCTTCTAATGACTGGAATGAGCAGAAGTCGATTATGCTCGCCAGCGGCACGCTTCCTGACATCATCCTAGGCAATCAGACATTCTCGGATTCCGATATCGTGAATAACTTGAGCTATTTCCGCCAGCTGGATGATTATATCGATCAATATATGCCTAACCTTAAAGCAGCCATGGAAGAGACGCCAGAGCTGAGAAAGATCAGCACATTTCCTGACGGGAAGATGTACTCGTTGCCCGCGAGATTACCCGCGCGTCCTAAGACCCAATCCCAACCTGTTATTAATAAGGTCTGGCTCGACCAATTGGGGTTAAAGGCACCAGAGACGCTGGACGATCTTCATAATGTGCTAAAAGCCTTCAAAGAGCAAGATCCGAATGGAAACAACAAGCAGGATGAGATTCCTTATTCGGAGAAGGGCTTAGGCAATTTACTAGATCCATTCGGCATCCCCGATATGAGCGGCACTAATATGATGATCAAGGATGGCAAGCCGACGTACATCCCTATTACAGAGGAATACAAAGAGGGCCTCAAGTGGGCACATCAATTATATACAGAAGGATTAATTGACAGAGAGCTGTATACCCAGGACGACAGCATGAAGCTCGCTAAGCAGCAGAATGCGGAAGCTCCGATAGTTGGCTTGTCCTACCAATGGACGCCGGATGCGGTATTTGGTAAGTGGAGCAATCAATATATGACGATAGCTCCGATCAGCGGGCCAGACGGGAAACGGTACCAGGCAGGAGATCCGAACGGTTTGAGCTTTAGACGCAACGAGATGCTCATCACAACTTCCTGCCAAAACCCAGAGATAGCTGCACGCTGGGCAGACCAGTTCTACACGAACGAAGCAAGCATTCAGAACTTCTGGGGAGCGATCGGAACTGTCGTGAAGAAGAACGATGACGGAACATACACGCTGATGGATCCACCGGCAGGCACCAGCGCAGATGCTTGGTATTGGGAGCAGTCTCTACGAGATTTCGGACCGAAATATGTGAGCCCTTCCTTCGAGAAGAACCTCGTTCTGAACCCAGAGGCAGGCGACGGGCTGAAGCTGGAGATAGACAAGCTGGGCAGCGAATATGTAACGACACCTTTCCCGCAAGTTATGTATACCGCTGAGGAATTCCAAGAGCTTCCGACCCTGACTACGGATATCGACAGCTATGTGACTACGACGCGTGCGCAGTGGGTAACCAAAGGCGGGATCGACGAAGGTTGGGATGCTTATGTGAAGAAGCTTAACGATATGGGACTTGAGCGGTTGATGCAGATTCGTACGGAAGCCTATGATCGTTACATGAGTGTAAAATAAGATATACTTGTCAACTATGATGCTGTCCCGCACAATGCTGCTGCGGGGCAGCATTATTTGTATATAATCGATTATTAGCAGAGGACATATGTCCTTCCCTGAATCCTCGAATCCATTATTAAATAATAAAATAACGGATATGGGGGAGAGCAGCATGAGAGGTATCTTATTCGCATTCATGGCGGGAGCTTTTATAACGCTGCAGGGTGTTGCCAATGCGCGGATCAGCCAAGATATTGGCACTTGGCAAGCGGCGACATTGACGCAATGGACTGGATTCATGACAGTCTTGCTAATTCTGCTGTTTAGACGTGACGGACAATGGCGGAAGCTAAAACAGGTACGACCGTTATATTTGTCGGGCGGAGCCTTTGCGGCGATCATTATTTCTAGTAATATTACAGCTATTCACCAGGTTGGTGCTACGATTACAATATCCGCTGTATTGATTGCCCAGTTAAGTCTAACCTTTCTTATCGACAGTCGGGGATGGTTTGGGATGCTGAAGCAGCAGATGAGGCTGCCGCAGTTCATCGGCATAGGCATGATGATAACGGGCGTAGTGATATTAGGGCTTTGAACAGGTATTTATTTTGTCGTAGAAGTCATGCAAGAAGAGAAAGTGGGGCTAAGCTATGAAAGAGATTCAAGATCGGGAGCAGCTGCTGCAGTATCTGCGTGCTTATGGTATCGAGGATATATTTAATGAACAGTTAATGTCTCATTTGTCGCTGTACCACTTTGATCAAGGGGAAATTATTTGTTCACAAGGAGAACCTTCGCAGCTTCTATATATACTGGTGAAGGGTAAGGTGAAAGTTTATGTGACTTCGCCTGAAGGCAAGAAGCTGATTGTATCCTTTAAGAAACCGCTTGATGTGGTGGGGGAGATTGAATACGTAGCGGGCAACGACATGATCAATACCGTAGAGGCTGTATCACAGGTCCATATGATCGGGATTCATCAACGCTGGCTGAAGAGATATGGAAGTGACTATACGCCGCTGCTGCAGTTCTTATTGCGAATCATTACCCAGAAGTTTTGCATGAAATCCAATTCGTTGAGCTTTAATCTGATGTATCCGGTCGAAGTGCGATTGGCGAGCTATCTGTTGTCGGTCTCGTTTGATGAATCAGATAAGCATTTCATAGGACAGCTTAGTACGAGTAATCTGAGAGATGCTGCGGGCCTGATCGGAACGAGCTACAGACATGTGAATCGAGTCATCCATCAGCTCTGTACCGAAGGACTGATTGAGCGTAACAAGGATTGCATCATCGTGAAGAACAAGGAAGGGCTGCGTGCGCTGGCTGGTAACAATATTTATGAATAAAGGAAAGGCGGGTGATGGTCATGATTACAGGTTTGCTGATGGCATTGGTCGCAGGTTCGTTAGTTAGTGTGCAGAACATTTTTAATAGTAAAATGAATCAACATGCCGGGTCCTGGACCGCTACTGCCGTCGTGCTAGGTTTAGGATTCGCGGCTTCCCTGACGATTGGCTTGATTGTTGAAGGAGGGAATCTATTCAACTTGCAGCATATGCAGGGATGGTATTGGTTCAGCGGAATGATAGGCGTCGGCGTGGTCATTTGCATGATGAATGGGATCAAGCTGCTTGGTCCTACGTATGCCACCTCTATCGTTATGACTTCGCAGCTTGGGTTCGCCTTGCTGTGGGATTCACTTGGCTTGTTCGGCCTGGAGCAGGTTCCATTTACGCTTCAACAGCTGTTAGGTGTAATGGTCATCGCGTGCGGCATTCTGGTCTTCAAATTAGGCGGCGCACGTGTGAAGCAAGTGAGCGTGAGTTAAGAGTATGACGAAGAGACACTGATTCGATCTCAGTGTCTTCGCCGTTTACTGTATACTTCAATTGTGCTTACCGCTTGAACTATGACATGATACGCTTCTGTCCCTCTAGTGCGCGGATTGGGCTTACATTTTGCGTGAACTCTAATGTCCCCATATATTGCCCCGCATCATCTCTTACAGCGAAGTAGCGAATATAGACGAACTTATCCTTGATCGGGATCCAGAAGTCCTCGACATCTTTCTTGCCGGCCTTGAAGTCTGCTAACAGCTCATTGACGATATGGACGCTCTGCGGCGGGTGGCAGTTCTGAACTGTCCGACCGATGACGACCTTCGTACGCGCGAAGATACGATCCTTGCCATGAGAGAAGAACCGAACGACATCATCCTGATCGATGAAGGTAAGGTCAACAGGAAGATGGCTCATGATCAACTCCAGCTGCTTGACAGATAGAATCCCTGTCTCCAAACGAATATAACCGTCAATGGCTGTTTCTTTCGCTTCTTCAGTCTCTGTAGTCGAGCTAACCTGTTCAGGCGAGTCTTTAATAGGATGACGTGTTGGAACCCATACTCCCGCTGGTTCCACTAAACAGTAGCCTATCGTATCGCTCTCATGTGCGATCTTCAGCCATTCATCTTCTGTCAGAGCGTTTAGAGCCATAGGGAACAATATATTCTCTTCCTTCGAGATCATGGCTGTCACTTCATGCATGACGATACGAAGCTGATCCAAGACATCCTGCTGATTAGGTGAACTCTCCATCAATTGACTCTTAGCTTCCTTGATCGCTGCTCGTATCTGATCATTAACACCCCACATCACCTTCGTCGGACCGTAGATTCCGTATTTCTCGAGATAAGGGAACAGCAGATTCTCCTTGCGGCTGTAGTGCTTGTCTACATCCATGAGCAAGTTCAAGTCATTCAAGAGCTTGTAGCGAGTCTGCTCTGAAGCATGCTTGGCATACTGCTCGGTATGAAGCTGGATCTTGAAATTAACGAGTTGATCGATCGCTTTATTCTCCAGCTTAAATGTATGGATCGGATGACCGGGTTGATCTTCAGCGCGATCTGAACGATGGATATCTTCGATTGACCCTTCGAATACGGAAGCGTGCACAGAGCACAGACGCTGTACTTCTTGCAGAGGTATGCCGTCTTCCTTCATCAGCGCTTCTTCCAGCTGCGATATTTCTTGGACCGTAACGTTGCCGATCGCCTGCTTGAATCGCTCTCGCACAGCTTCTTCGGATTGGCCGTTATGAAGCTCCTTTATGATCTCTTTGAGAAGTTGTTGTCGTTCTGTATGATGTAAGGTGTGGTTCTCACGATTGTTTATTAGTTCACTCATCATTAAGCTCCTTTGTCATTGAGATTTATTATCAATGCATGCTTAATGATAGCAGGAAAAAAACTGCGACTATTTGATCCTAATCACACTTTGTGTGAAAGTTTTTCGATATAGTTATCTGTGATTATACGAAGAGGGGAGATATTCCACATGGCGTTCTATCAAGATTTAACACCGTATTATGATGAGCTCTTTCCCGTGAATGAGAAACAGCTTCGATATATAACATCCTATTATGCAGAAGGAAGCTCCTTGCTCGATATGGGTGCGGGAACAGGCAATATGGCATGTGCGTTGGCAGAAGCGGGCTATTCTGTTACCGCCGCGGAACCAGAGGAAATGATGTGCGCTCGTATTCGAGAGAAATCGAAGAGCTATGGACAGCGGCTTCAAGTGCTCCCTCATTCCATGCAGGAGCTGGATCAGCTGACGGATTACTTTGATGGCATATACTGCGTTGGGAATACGCTTGTACACCTTCAAGATCTGAAGGAGATCAGCCAATTCCTGCAGCATGCATATACGAGACTGCGGCCAGAAGGCACATTGCTCATTCAGATCGTCAATTACGATAAAGTGCTGAACAGCGACGGCTTCAAGTTCCCTGTCGTTCGCAAGGAGCATTTCACATTTGAGAGAAGCTATGAGCTGGCTGGCGATAAAGTGCTGTTCACGACAACATTGACTGCAAATGATCAGGCGATAAGCAATACCGTTCCCTTGTTCCCGGTCACGTGCGATCAACTGCTCCCGATACTCGAACAGTGCGGTTATCATCATATCGAAGCTTACGCTAACTTCGAGAAGGCACCGTATACGCCGGAAGCACCGGCATTGGTCTTAGCTGCTCATAAGTAAGGAGCGGCCAATGCATAAAGTAAACTATGGGATTGACAATAAAATCCACAATGGAGTATAGTGTGATTATTACACAAATAGCCAATGTTGGATATACAAAGTTATGTATTCAAGCTTATGAGGTAATGGCTGATACAGGAAGGTTGTAATACGGGTGATTAATCTAATCATACTTTCATTTTTACGACAACGTCAGATGCACGGGTATGAGATTCAACAGCTGATCCAGTTGAGCCGAATGGATGTGTGGGCGAATGTGCTCTCAGGCTCCATTTACTATGCATTGAATAAGATGGAGAATGAGGGACTTATTGAAGCTGTCGCTGAAGAACGAACCGGCGCAAGAATTCGCAAGGTTTACGGAATTACGGAGCAAGGCGAGCAGTTATATCAACAAATGATCCGAGAAACGCTTACCTATACCCCCCATTCCGCCAAATCAGACTTCTCGCTCGGATTGATTTGGATAGAGGATATTCCGGCACCAGAAGCGATTGAATTGCTTGAAAAGAATCTGGCACAAGTTGAGCAATCACTGGCACAGTGGAAATTAGGCAAGGAGATTAAGGGGCAGCATGGTTTGACTCCAATTGTAATTGCCACTTTCGATAATGCGATCGCGCTGCATGAACAGGATATTGCTTTCCTTAAGCAGATTATTTCACTGTTACAGCAATAAAAGTCGCTTGTTAAGAGCGATTTTTATTTTAAGCATATATCCAACGTTGGATAATAAACATTGGTTAAAGGAGATGAATCTAATGAGCACATTGATTAAAGCGCAAGGGCTAGTGAAGACCTATGGCAAGAAGCAGGTCGTAAATGGACTGGATCTAGCGATTGAAGAGGGGGAAGTAGTTGCGATCATTGGTCCTAACGGAGCTGGGAAATCAACCACATTAGATCTTATTCTAGGACTTCGGCGTCCAGATGAAGGTTCCGTAGCCTACTGGACGTCTGAGGCTAACCGTTATATAGGCTTGCAGCTGCAGTCTACCCCTTTCTTTCCCGGGTTTACGGCTATCGAGAATCTAAGATTGTTCGCTGCCTTCTATGGTCTTCGATTGAAGGATAGGCAGCTGATGGTTCACTTAGAACGCTGCGGTCTGGTTGAAGCCGCACGAACAAATGCTTTGAGATTATCGGGCGGACAGCAGAAGCGGCTGGCTATCGCCATGGCGCTTGTACATGAACCGAAGCTGCTGTTTCTTGATGAGCCGACCGCTGCGCTTGACCCTCGGGCTCGTCGCGAGATCCGCGAGCTGATCCAGTCACTCGCTGCAAGCGGAACCTCGATCGTGTTCACCTCTCATGATATGGAGGAGGTGCACAAGCTGGCCAATCGTATCGTTATGCTCAAGGATGGGCGGATCCAAGCATCGGGATCACCTGCATCACTGCTTGACCAGTACAAGATGAACACGCTGGAAGATCTGTACATTTCGTTAACCGGAGGTTGATAGGATGCCTTGAGGGTGACTAGCAGCTTACCAACCATTTGCTAATTCCTATTTTGAGGAGGAACACGAGGATGTTTATTGTGTTAACAACGTTTCTGCAAGGTATTATTCGCGACATCCATACGATTGTGTGGAACATCGCTTTTCCGATCGCCATGCTGGTGGGGCTGGGGTTCTATTTTGACAATCCTGACTATTCGAATCGACTGCTTAGCGGTGTGCTAACGACGAATCTGCTGTTCAGCGCTACGATGGTGACGGCCTTCTATGTGATGTCTCATCGCAATCGAGGGATCTTTAAATTGCTGCGGGTAACACCATTCTCTACTTTATCGTTTATAACGGCAATGACTGGGGCAAGAACGGTGCTCGCTTTGCTCGTAAGCGTATGTGTAATTGTGACCGGCGTTGTCTTTCTTGATATTCAGCTTGAACCCATCAGCTTGCTGCTTATGTTGATCGTACTGCTGATCGGAACGATATGCTTTACCTCGCTTGGCTTCATAGCTGCAAACCTCTCCCGAGATGAAAGCAACGTCAACATGATTTCTAACTTGATGAGCTTTCCTCTTCTGTTTACGAGTGAGGCATTCTATTCCCTTGAGCATGCGCCGCAATGGATCCGTGTGATCGGTGAGCTTCAGCCGTTCTATTATCTAGTTAAGGCGATGGGGATAGCCTTGAATCCTGCGGGTTCGATCTCGGACATATGGCCGCCGCTCGGCATTCTTTCTTTATTTACGGTTGCCTTATTGGTCATCGCCGCACTAACCTTCCGGTGGGATCATGAGCGTCCGGCGGCGCGCGGAAGTAAGCATATTCAGGTGACGTGAATGGCGTCTATAAGTATTTGAGCTTCCGTCAGCGAGTGATATTGACGTCGTGATCGTAACAGTTGAGGCAGAACCTCCGTTAACGCTGGGAAGTTCATCTATCTCGCCGCAGTGGGTCGAGCATCATCTTGAGGGGCACGCCCGATCGCCATTGACGGCAGCCACGCACTTATTCGTTACGGCTGCCATCGTAAGGAGGTAGATCGAAGAGAGATTAGCCTGTCCGATTTGAGAATTTCAGTAGAAATGTTGTACGAAGCGGCTAAGCCCCTTTAATCTGGAGTCCTACCCTACAGTAATTACTCGTGCATTGAATAGCTCGTTATTTCGAGT
>NZ_JBYTDY010000019.1:0-95216 GCF_058791835.1 Paenibacillus sp. EB106-04-04-XG159
GGCCGCCGGCCTGCTGCGCGGCGGCTGCCTCGGCGGCGCCTTGCGCCAGCGCAGGCAGCCGCGCTGGCGCTGGCGCGTGCGCGTGCGGCTCGGCCGCGTGGAGAACGCACGCGCATGCCTCGCGGTACGCGTCGAGCTCCGCGCGCAGCCGCTCAGCGCGGGCCTCGAGCCGCGCATGCTTGCGCGCAAGCTCGCTCGCTTGCTCCACGCGGCGGGCATGCTCGAGCACGCCCTGCGGGCTCCACGCAGCGGGAAGGCCGCGCGTCTCGAGCCAGCGCTGCCATGCTATACGCTGCGTCTCGCGCGCATCCAGGGCGCGGCTCGCTTCCGCCTCAGCCGCAGCGGCTCGACGCTGGGCGAGCGCGCACGCCTCGTTCGCCGCCTGCTCTCGCTGCGCCAGCCGCTCGCGCTCTCTCGCCCACGCGCTCACTGCTTCCAGCGCCTCATCCAGGCGCTGGAGGCTCACAGCCGCGCGCTCTGCGCCACCAGCTCCCGCGCGGCTCGCACGCGCATAGGTTCCCGTCTCTGCTGAGCGGGAACGCAGCGCATGCTCGCCACACTGCTCCAACATCGGAGCCAGCTCCTGCTCCAGTGTGCGCAGCAGCTCCGCTAAACGCTGCTCTGCACCGCCAATCGTTGAGGCGGTCCCCCCCCTGCTCTTGCTCCTGCCGGATCTTCTGCCGCTCCACCATAACCAGCCCGCAGACGCCGCGCCCAGCACCGCTACTCCTGCTGCGCCCAGCATCTCTCCTGCAATAGCAAGTCCAATTGCACCTGCCAGACCTAATCCTCCGATGATATAAGGCGCTAGCGAATTATTAATAGACTTCACATTGACATCTATACCTATAGCAGCATGATCTAGGCCGGACATTAATTTATTTACTTCATCCCATGCGCGAAACAGTTTACTGACACTTGCATCATCAGGAGCATATCCGCTTCCCGATACGCCTGCTTTTACATGCTGGGTAAGTGAATCAGCCGCTGCTGACTTCGTTTCCTCCGCTAATCTAAGCTCGCCGGTCGCGCGTCGCAGCTCATCATCCGCTCGAACAGCAAACGTCTCTACATGCTCCAGCTCCTTGCTATATTCGCGTACCTTCTCCACTATGGTCTGCGATATATCGCTAGCGGCAAGCTCCGCCGGGGTCCATTCTGGTCCGCTCTGCCGCGCAAGCCGCTGCAGCTCGCTCTCCGCTGCCTCCAGCTCTACTTCCACTTCGCGCAGGTCGTCGCGCCAATGCTGCACGGTCTCCGCAAGGCCGATCAGCCTTCTCGATTCAGCGGCGCATCGGAGGAGCTCTTGTACGGGCTGATCTTCCGCAAGCTGCGTTCGCACCTCAGCTTGCTTCGCCTCCAGCTCCTCCAACGTCTGAGCTGCCTCCTTCAGCTGATGCTGCTGCGCTTGCTCGTTCTCTTTCCATTGCGGCTCCCAATACGATAGGTCTGGCAGCTCCTGCAGCTCGCTCCGTACCGCGACCAGCTTCACCCATACATCGCTGACGTGAAGCGCACGCTCCATCGTCGCCAGCTGACCGCGATCCTCATCACGCTGGATCAGCAGCTGTTCAAGCCGTGCGCGCTCCCGTTTCCATTCGGTCTCCGCTTCTAGCAGCCTGCTTGCCAGCTTTGCTTGTTCTCTCTTGCCTCGCTCAACTTCCTGCAGTCCTTTCAGCGTTTCATGCAGCTGCTGAGTTCGACCGCGCGGCTTATACAGCTTGTCCATCTCCGTCTGAAGCTTACGTTCACTGTCTGCTATCGATTTACCCGCATTAATGCCTGCATCATACAGCATAGATCGCAATTCCTCACCCTGCAGCGTATGAAGGGCATGCAGCTCGTCGAGTGTCACAGCAAACAGCTTGTTATATAGATCAGCGTGAAGACCGCCTAGCAGCTCCTGTTCAAGCTCCAGTTGATTGCGTTCCCGCATATTTCCGAACGGGTCCACATGCTGAATCCGTACAAATGGCCCATTGCTGCGCTCTTGACGCTCAATGATCCATCTTCCGCCATCTCGATCCTTAGCAGTCAGTCTCCCGGACATCGCCCCACCGTCCAGCGGCTCATAGCGTTGCTGTGCCGCCCCGCGTTTCGGCCAACCGTACAGCATCGTCCGAATATAAGACAAGACCGTGCTCTTCCCCGCCTCATTCGGTCCAACTATTATCGTCATTCCCTGTTCTGGCAGATCAAGCACACGCTGTTGAAACGAACCGTAGGCTTGCAGCTCCATTCGCTCAATTCTCATGTTGACGGCTCTCCTTCCAGCATGTCCACGACGAGACATAGGGCTTCATTCAGCAGCATGTCAACCTCTTCTGGTGCAAGCTGTTCAGTCCAGCGCGAGAGCTGCCGCTGCTGCATAAGCGGCTGCAGCACCTCGTCCATCCATTGCTTACGTATAACTTCATCCGTCATGGCATGCTCTGTCAGTCTAATCACTTCACCGATAAAGTGGTCCGTGTCCCGCCAAGCATCGAGATCGGTTGCCGAGCGGCTGTCTACACGCATGGATACAGGCCATACTGCGCGTTCCCCTTGTTCACTCTGCAATTGCTCCGCTTCATGCCACATCTCGATCAATTCCTCTTGCAGCGCACCGCTTGCCAGCTCCTTATGCAACGCACTGCGTCCCGCCAATGTGACCCGTACGAGCTGAAGCTGTACATCCGCCTCTTCTCGCCACTGGTCAATCGTCTCCCAGAGCTTATCGGTCAGTTGCTGCCGTGTATCGATGCCGTCGAGCTGCAACGTTTCATCTCGCCATCGAATAACATCCAGCCCGTGAAACTGAATTGTAGAGCTTCCGTCCTCCTCTACATCCACCACATAGGCGCCTTTCTCTCCCGTTTCTTTAATGTGCCGGCCTTGGAGATTGCCGGGATACACGATCCACGGCTGTTCATGAATGACTTCGCGCTTATGAATGTGACCGAGGGCCCAATAATCGTACCCTTTCTCGATCAGCTGCTGCTTGGAGCAAGGCGCGTAGGGATCATGGTCCTGCCTTCCGTCCACCGTGCCGTGAAGCATACCTATACGGTAGAGACGAGAAGAACGAACAGCGCCAGCAGAAGCATGAGCTCCATGTTCAGATGCCGACAGCTCGTCCATCTTCACGCTATGTTCCGGTATTGCAGGATACTTCAGCGCTAGATTATCATATACAGCTTGCTTGCCGTACGACATGCCGCTGACAACGGCTGCAGGTTCGCCTGCTCGATTCAATACAATATGACTTTCAGGCTGGTCCTTGCCAATCACTGTGACACCGGCAGGCCATTCCCAATCCATATTTCCGCTCATCGGATCATGGTTTCCATGGATGATGAATACGCTCACGCCTTCCTGAACCAGCTTAGCCGCGCCTTGCTGCAGCCCCCATTGCGACCTCAGTGATCTCGCATCCGAATCATGCAGATCTCCGCACAGCAAGAGCGCGTCCGCACGTGTATCCAGCGTCAACTGGACTAGCGCATCCCAAGCTTCCATTCCCGATTGAATCACTTGCTCCCGCAGCTGATCAGGCATCGGCACAAGTCCCCTGAAGGGGCTGTCCAGATGCAGATCCGCCGCATGAACAAAACGAAATGTCCTTGCCATTCGATCCCTCCTGATCCTTTGATGATACAGTTCAATCCGCTGTTTATGTACGTATATTGTCAACTTATAAGAGTAAAGGGCTGTCACCTCTATTACGCAAGGGACAACCCCGTTTCCTGTCTCTAATGAGATTCGTGCTCTCGATACTTCAGATACGCCAGCTTAAGCTCGTTCACTACGCGGCTTAGCGAGTACGCTTGTTTCGCCTTGGCAGATGCCGCGCGCCCTAGTTCATAACGGAACGCAGGATCCATCATCACCCGCTCCAGCGCTTCGCTTAACGCGATCGGGTTGTCAGCAGGTACGAGGAGTCCATTCACTCCGTCCTCGATCTGTTCTGGAATTCCACCTACATTCGTACCTACCAGCGCAAGATTGCATAATGCGGCTTCCGCAAACACAGAACCAAATGATTCCGCTCGTGATGGCAGCACAAAAATGTCCGAAAATGGCATGAATTCTTCCGGATGCAGCATGTAACCATAGAAGATGGTTTCATTATAGATGCCAAGACGCTGTGCCAGCGCTTCAAGCTCTTCACGAATCGGACCATCCCCGATAATATGCAGGACATAGGCGTGACCGCGGCGCTTCAATTCCGCACATGCCTCCAGCAGAATATCAATCCCCTTTGCCGGAACAAGTCTGCACACCGTAATAAGCTGCGGCACTTCATTCTCATGCGCGATAGGCTTAAATCGTTTCTCGTCATAGCCGTTTGGCAGAACGCTGATTCGATCCGCATGGTGAAGATACGATTTCATATACTGTTTGAACGCTTCAGATACCGTCATCATTTCATCCACTGACGCTTCCAGCTCTCTGTACAACGATGTTAAAAAGCGATGCTCCAGACCGCCTGCCTCAATCTTACCGTTCAAGATTAGCTCACGCTCATAACTGGAATGAATCGTCATAATAACTGGGGTGTTTGGATATAGGTGCTTCATCGCAAGTGCGGCAATCGGGTGATGCGCATGTATGAGATCATACGTCTTGGAAAGACGCAATTTTGTCCACCATATATAATCACGGAATGTTTGGATATATTTTTGAACAATTGCCGATTGCCCGTATTCCGTCCAATCAAAGGTCTTGAACTGAATATCTTCGCTGCCCTTTCCCCGAATGCGCTTAGGCAGTGAGAACAAGTCCATCTCCCAATGGGGAGGCTGAAACCGATCCATAATATAGGGAATCATGGAGGACACCCCACCCGGCTGTTCTGGCGGGAAAAACAAAGCTTGCAACAGTTTCATGACTGTCCCTCCTTTATATTCACTTCTCGCTCACCACTGTTTATGATATATTAGATTATATTTTGCCGTAAAGTTAAAATGGTTCTAGGAGCGTCAGATATGAGCGATTACTTGCAATTACTATTCCACGATGGGGATGTAGTTGCTGTCACAACGATTTGCTTGCTCTACGTTCTGCTGCTAATGCTGCTCATGGCTGTCAGGCTGATGTCCAAGCAGCGTTCATCCGCTTACATCATGCTGCTCGGCGGGTTGCTGCTCATGCTATTGGACAGTCTTCTTGCCGCCCTGGGTATTGCCGCAACGGATTCCGCGATCCGATTATTCGGGTTCGGACGGGCCTCACTAGCCGCCATATCCTTCATCTTGTTGAACATTGCCGTCCTGCGGCTATATAAACGAATCAATCGTGCGATGCGAATTCGTTTCACGTTGCTGACAATAAGTGTACCTGCAATGGTATTCCTGTCACTGCGCGTCTCAACAACTGACAGCGTGAATGCGCTTGCTTGGTTTCTCGCGATCTGGCAAGCTGCGATGGTATTCCTATGCTATATATGGATTGCGCCGAGGATTCTGCAGCGAACACGCTATACGGTCAGCCTTCTAGCTTATACAGGAGTTCTGACATCCATCCTTCTGAATGTAGTCATCTTCGATGGGATGAATCAATGGCTGAGTGCTAGTAAGCATCTCTTATCATTATTATACTACACCCTGCTCTTCTTTCTCATCTTCGAGCGAATTATTGAGCAATTACAGCAAACATACCGCTCATCTATTACGGACGGGCTGACCGGATTGTTTAATCGTACCTACATGTACAACCGTATGGCTCATTTTGTGAAGAAGAACAGCAAGTCTGCTATCCTATTTTGCGATATCGACAACTTTAAGAAGCTGAACGACACGCAAGGACATCTCTTTGCTGACGAGACGCTGAAGCAGACGGCTAACATTATTCAAGAAGAAGTAGATGATGTTGGTTTAGCGGGACGCTTCGGCGGTGAAGAACTGATTGCTTTTATTCATCATTCCCGCACGAAACCTGAAGTAATCGCAGAAAACATTCGCAAGCGAGTAGAAGCGGAGACTGCCGTTACCGTGAGCGTAGGCTACACTGTATACCATGAACGGCTTACGATTGAGCAATTTGTGAAAGAAGCGGATGAAGCGATGTATCATTCGAAGCAGAATGGTAAAAATCAAGTTACCGCATACCGTAATATTCGCAGAGATCATAAGATTTCTACGGGAAGTTAAGTGTGAAGTGAGTGAAAGAGGCTGCCCTTCGCGCAGACGTTGTCTGCAGCAAGGACAGCCTTTATCATTATTGAATGTCTCGTTTATTAAATATGAATATAGCGGCAAGGAGCATAATCATCATATATATGCAGTATATGAGGACAGCTAATCCAAGGGAAGCACCCGTGTAAGGGAGTCCATACCCTTCAATAAAGTAAGGCCTCCAATCCAAGTTAGGGAAGATAAGGAACATATACCACGACTTCTGACTCCAAAAGACAACGACCGACGCAATGATCGATTGCGTAATAATCGGTACCGTAATCGAAAGTCCGATACTTCTCGTTAACACTGCCATCAAGAAGGCCAGCAGACTGTAGAAGAACAAGCTGGGCAGGCTCAATATAAGGTCACGAATGACTTCCCCAAATGTAGCACCGTTCTCACCGCTGAACAGGATAAGGCCTGTGATCCAAGCAACGATCGTAGTGATCACATATACGACAATCGTAATCGTGATCAGATTAACGAGCTTAGACATCATAATCGTCGTTCGACTAGCAGGACGAATAAGCAGCTGCTTGATCGTGCCATCCTTGAATTCATCTGTTATCGTCTGTGCAGAGATAGTAATAATAAAGTACATCGTAATCGCTGCGGAAACACCCGCCATAATGTTCAGGAAATCGAGGGAACCGAACTCAGAACCGGACTCCATCATAAACAACCGCATTACCGTGCCGATTCCCACGACCATTAGGGTTAAAAATATAACATAATACGGAACTTGGCGCTTAGCAAATGTCTTCATCCATTCATTGCGCACTAGACCTGAGAAATAACTCATACGATTTGACCTCCTTTCGTCATCGACAAGAACGCGTCTTCAAGCGATTCTGCCACCTGACGAACTTCGTATATTTTCAGGCCATGCTGAACCATCAAGCTGACCAATTCGGGAATCTCCTCTTGCTGAAGCGTAACCGTCACTGAGCCCGCTTGCTGATTGATGGAGTATTGACATTGACGCTCTTGAAGCAGTCGTTCCGCTTCTTCCAGCTGAGCAACACGGAACTGTACAGCTTTGCCGGTTGCTTGGTTCACATCCGCATTCGGATCCAATATCCGCTCACCGACGAAGCGGCCATTTTGAATGACGACAACTCGATCGCACATCAATTCAACTTCGGACAACATGTGGCTGGATACCAGTATCGAGATGTTCTCAACCTTTGCAAGCCGGCGCAAATAGTCGCGCAATTCACGAATACCCGCAGGATCCAAGCCGTTGCTCGGCTCATCCAGCAGCAGAATCGAAGGATTATGCAATAATGCTTGAGCTACGCCAAGCCGTTGACGCATCCCGAGCGAGTAGTTCTTTACTTTTTTGTCAAGTGCTTGAGTCAATTCAACTAGCTTTACAATCTCATCTATGCGCTCCTGCGTCACTTTCGTTCCGCTCATTCTCGCAAAATGAATCAGATTCTGTCTCCCGGTCATGTACTTATACAGCTCAGGATTCTCTACGATCGCGCCGACATGCGCCATAGCCTTGGCTCGATCCGTCTTCACATTATGGCCCTCAATGATAACGTCCCCCGCCGTTAAAGACATTAAGCCGACCATCATGCGGATTGTCGTCGTCTTGCCTGCACCATTAGGACCTAGAAATCCATACACCTCACCACGGCGTACACTAAATGACAGATTATCAACAATAATTTTACTGCCGATCTTCTTGGTGACATTCCGTAGTTCTACTACAGCATCACTCATTGGCTTACCCCTCTCTCTACTCACAATCATCCAATTGTATTCTTCTCTACGTATATATAGTAAACGATTAATGCTAGTAATTGGCTTACATTTTCGTCACATAATAACTGAAATTGCATTTCCATTGCGTAACGACTGCATTTTTAGGTAAAATTAATGACACTTCTACATCTATACACCTCTTTAAGGAGTCATAAGCAATGTCACAACTCGATAATTCATTGCCTCCGGCATATGAACAACAGATGAGATCGATGCTGCAAGAAGAAGCCGATGCCTTCCTTGCAAGTTATTATGCGCCTCGCGCTTACGGTTTACGTATCCATACTCGAAAATGGCCAAAACACCACATCGCTCGCGAGCGAGCTGAAGCCCTGTTTCAGCTGCGATCGATTCCATGGTGCGATGAAGGCTGCTATTATGAAGCAGGCTCTCGCCCCGGCAAGCATCCTTATCACGCTGCCGGCCTCTATTATATTCAAGAGCCTTCAGCTATGTCCGCTGTAGCGCTGCTCGATCCGCAGCCTGGTGAATGCGTATTGGATCTAGCCGGTGCCCCCGGCGGTAAATCAACACAGATCGCGGGCAAGCTTCAAGGTGAAGGCCTATTAATCGCCAACGAAATACATCGCGAACGTGCCCGAATATTAGCTGAAAATGTAGAGCGGATGGGCTGGAGCAACGTCATCGTCACGAATTCGGATCCGGATACGCTCGCTGAACGATTTCCAGAAGCGTTCGACTGCATCATGCTCGACGCTCCATGCTCAGGAGAAGGCATGTTCCGCAAGGATCCAGATGCGATTGCCGAATGGTCGCCGGAACACGTCGCCTTATGCGCGGCGCGCCAATGGGACATCATTCAGGCGGCAGTTCGCATGCTTCGTCCCGGCGGGCGAATCGGCTATTCCACCTGCACCTTCAACGAGGAAGAGAATGAGCGCATCATCGCGCGCTGGCTGGAGAATTATCCTGCGTTCCAAGTCGAACGCATGGAACGCATCTGGCCGCACCGTCACGAGGGAGAAGGTCATTTTGTCGCCGTATTGCGGCACACGCATACGGATGGCGACCTTCTCGGTCTTGATGCTGCGGCCAATGACGACTCGCCCCCGCTCGCAAGTCATGAGCGGAAGCGAGACAAGAAGCGTGCTGGCGGTCGACCATCCCAGGTCGAGCGCACGCACGCCATGAGCGCGAAGGAGGCGTATGCGCTCTTCGCGAGCTGGGCGCGAGAGGCGCTGCCTGCGTGGGAGCCCCCGCCAGGAGAGCCGATCCTGTTCGGCGATGAGCTCTATTGGCTCCCCGCCTCCCCGGCTGCCAGCGCCCTGCGCATGCGGCACGAGCGCCTAAACGGGCTGCGCGTTCCCCGTCCCGGCTTGCACCTCGCGCATATGCGCAAGCAGCGTGTCGAACCCGCCCACGCGCTCGCGTTAAGCTTGAGCGGACCCGCCGACGCGGCAGTTGCGCTTGACTTGGATTCGCAGTCAAGCGATGTGTCAACCTACTTGAGCGGCAACACCCTGCAATTGCCTGAGGAGATCTCGAAGGCTAAAGGCTGGGTACTTGTAACAGTTGACGGCTTGCCGCTTGGCTGGGGCAAGGCTTCCGATGGCATCCTGAAGAATCACTACCCTAAAGGATTGCGTTTGCAATCTCTTTAATACACCGTAACCGCAGAAAATTTAACTCCAAATACTCGAGCAGATGTCGTCGGGCCGATTTCATTTAGTGGACTAGCTGTTGAAACGAGAACCTAATCTGAATACATCACAAAGACCGCTATTTCTCTGGATACAAACAGAAATAGCGGTCTCTTTGTTGTTATTCGGTTGATCGACGAACGCAGTGGATTGTTTAGGCTAATACCCAAATCCTTATCATACCGGGCAAATGTCCAATTCGAGTCAAGGCTACTGCATATGATACTCTATACCGAATGACGGACGTTTTCGATGCATCCGCCAATGCCAGAAACTACGTGTAACCGATTCGGTGTGGACCGACTAATTGCAAAGGGAGGAATAAATGATGAACGCTATTGACGGTAGACACCACCACCATAACCAATTAGGTATTATTTTGGTATTGTTCATCCTGTTGGTAATCATAAGCGTAGTGTTCTGCTGCTGATTCCAACATAAGAACACTACCACGTACAAGAAGGGGACTATGTCCCCTTCTTTCCTTGTGACGACCTATTTTTTGGAAAGAATATATTTCTGAAGTACAGCATGTACCCCATCTTCATTGTTGCTTAAGGTAACATCATCAGCCGCCGCTTTGACATCCAGCGGCGAATTGTCCATGGCAACCCCGATTCCCGCATACTGAATCATGGTTACATCGTTATAATAGTTGCCTATTGCCAATATATTTTCACGCGAAACTCGCTGCTGCTCCGCTAAGTTCATCAGCGCATTCCCTTTCGTCGCTTCGGGATGCATGACGTCGATGAAATAATCACCGGAACGAATAAAATGCAGCTTGTGATCCCAAAGATTCATCTCTGCCTCTATTTCGTCAATCTTTTCTTTTTCACCCGATATGGTTAGCTTCAGTACCGGCTCCTCCAATTGATCCCAACCTGGGAACAGCTTCGGCTTAATCAAAAATTGAGAATAGATGTGCAGCATCTCACTCGTCAGCACTTCCATGCTGTCCACATACAGATCAAAGGCCGTATTCACATCAAAGTGAATATGATGCTTACGGCAATAATCCATATATCTGTCTAAATCTTGACCCTGCAGCTCGAACAGATTAAGCTCCTTTCTGCTTTTGGATGCGACTGTAGCAGCGCCATTATGTGTAATAACAATGCCTTCTAAACCTAATTCATCCAGATACGGAAGCGTGCTGACCGGACTGCGCCCTGTGCACAGCACAATCTCAACACCAGCTTCTGCAACTTGACGAATAGTATCCGCATTACGCTTGGACAGAGTGTGATCATCATGCAGCAGTGTTCCGTCCATATCAATAGCAACAATCTGTATGCTCATTTCTCATTTCCTCCGTAACTTACTATTCCGTATAATTAATAATCGCCTCTTAGACCCGATAACTCAGCTGAGGTTAACTCCCGCCATTCACCAAGCTTCAATTCAGGATCTAATCTCAAGGATCCCATCGTTAATCTCTTCAGATACACTACCTTCTTGCCAACCGCTTCAAACATTCGCTTCACCTGATGGAACTTGCCTTCAGTTATCGTTACTTCGATGTGAGAGATGCCATCCACATCCGAAGCGGCATCGTATTCAAGAATAACGAGCTGGGCTGGCTGAGTATGGTATCCGTCGTCCAACACAACTCCTTGCTGGAACGCTGCGATGTCAGCCTCATCTACTCTTCCACTGACACGAGCGTAATAAGTCTTCGGCACATGCTTCCGCGGAGACAAGAGCTCATGCGCGAGCTTACCGTCATTAGATAATAAGAGCAGTCCCTCTGTATCCTTATCCAATCTTCCCACCGGAAATGGTTCAAACACCTGCATGTCCGCAGGAAGCAAGTCAATTACCGTTCGTTCTCGCGTATCCTCTGTTGCCGATATGACGCCCGGCGGTTTATGAAGCATGATATATACGAACTCTCGGTATTGAATCGTTTGTCCATCCAACTTCACGATGTCGATATCGGGATCAATCTGCTTGCCGCTATCCTTTACGACAGCTCCGTTAACGGTAATCAGTCCGATTTTGGCCCACTTTTTGATTTCGGAACGAGTTCCGCAGCCCATATGACCAAGTAATTTATCCAACCTAATCTTCGCCATCGGTCATGTCCACCTCCAAGCAGCTGGGTATTCATTTTTCAAGATGTGATCTAAGCGCTTCGCGAAGCCTAACGGACTCCCCTCAAGCATAACCAGCACATAGCCCTTGACTGCTTGGCTAGCATGTTCAAGTCCCAGATCTTCTCGATATGACAGTGTATCCCCTCGCAGGTAAGGAATGACATCAGGATCTGACGCGCTGAAATGGTATTCTCTCGCCGCATCACCTTGGCGGAGCCCCATCGCAAACGCATGTGCCGGCTCAAAACGTCCGTTCATGCACGTGCCTAGAAACCAACCTGGTCTTATTACTTTAAGCTTCGTCAACAATTCATGTGATATAGGACAGGAGTATAAATAGTCCTTAATCGTTACATTAGGCATAGTTGGAATACGGCTCATATTGTGCTCGCAAAATGTAGAAAAAGCATTTATCTGATCCTGATCCGGTGTTCGTAATCCCTTAGGACGCACCTTAGCTTTCATCATGCGCTTATCCTGCTGCTTCACGTCCCGCTTACTCTTCACTTCTATGAATGGAGCAGATGGCTCAGTAGGAATCGGCGGCAGCTGTGAATGATTAGCTTGAACCGGTTCGCCAAGCCGTTCCATAACAGCAACATAGTGCCCCTCACCTCGTACAAGATGAGGCCAGATACGAGCTGTACCTGCTACGGCTTCAATCGCCGAGGGTGAAGCTTCCCATTGATGCTCGCGTATACAATCCCGAGCCCAATCTACACGACCTGAAGCAAATCCATGATTCAGATCAATCGGAACCACTCGATAATCTTCATGCTTGGTCAAGAAACGAGCGATCGACGCCTCATTCTCTTCCGGCGAGAACGTACAGGTCGAATATACGAGTCTACCGCCAGGCTTCACCAATTGTGCTGCGCTGTCCAGAATCTCCTGCTGCATCTTAGCATATGTCAACACAGGCTCTCGCTCCCAGGCACGCACCATATCGGGATCTTTGCGAAACATACCTTCCCCGGAGCAAGGCGCATCGACGAGCACCTTATCAAACCACTGGGGCAAAGCCTCAGCAATACGTTCCGGCCGCTCATTAAGCACAACAGCGCGAGTAACGCCGTATAGCTCCATATTGCGAGCAAGCACCTTCGTGCGATCAGGATGAATATCGTTGGTGACTAACACACCCGATTCCCCTATCCCTGCCGCTATCTGTACAGTTTTGCCTCCTGGAGCCGCGCACAGATCAAGAACACGGTCCCCTTCCTGCACTTTCATCAAATTAACAGGTGCCATAGCACTCGGCTCTTGGATATAATAGAATCCGGCGTGATAGAATGGGTGCTTGCCGGGCCTTGCTTCCGACGGGATGTAATAACCATCCTTCGTCCAAGGGATTCGTTCAGTAAGTTCAGGCATCAAGACTGCAAGTTTATCCATATCCAGCTTGATTGTATTGATGCGGAGCCCTGGTGCTGGCTCTTCATTATAGCTGTTCATAAAGGGGGAATATTGTTCCCCCATTCGGTGTTTCATCGCTTCCACAAATGCAGTCGGTAGCGCAATCATGCTTTCATCCTTCCATTAATGCGATTAGCCTATCTATGCCATACCGTAACAGCATATCATGATTCGCTGCTGGAATAAAAGTTTGAAGGAGAGCGGGCAAGTAATATCGTCACATCTTCATGTTCTTATCGTAATTCCGACTTATTCTATCACCGCTTATACATACAACGAATTTACAAATTCAGAAAGGGGGAACCGCATGCTCACAGTTGAACATCTGTCACACACGTTTCAGAACGGATCGGAGATGACGAAAGTGCTTCACGATCTGAATTTTCATGTTGAACAAGGCGACATGGTCGCACTGTTAGGCAGCTCTGGATCAGGGAAGTCAACACTGCTTAACCTGATGGCAGGCTTGATGAAGCCTACTGAAGGTCGCATTTATATAGCAGGTCGCAATATCGTCGAAATGAATGAAAATCAGCTTGCTGAATTTCGCCGCTCTCATATCGGCTTCATATTTCAGTCCTATGAGCTAATTCCCAATCTCACGGTTCGAGAAAATATCGAGCTTCCGCTCGTATTCCAAGGCGTATCTCCTAGTAAAAGAAAAGATAAAGCGCTCAAGCTTCTGGAACAGGTTGGACTTCCTGATAAAGCTGAGATGTTTACCTCCCAGCTCTCAGGCGGTCAGCAGCAGAGGGTTAGCATCGCGCGATCGCTTATAACGGAGCCTTCCGTTATATTTGCGGACGAGCCTACCGGAAATTTAGATACGAAGACTGAACAGGAAATAATCGCAATTCTGAAGCATTTGAATAAGACTATGGACACGACCTTCATCATCGTCACACATGAGCTTGAGGTTGCTGCTCATACGGAACGTGTGATCACGTTAAGAGACGGTTATCTCGTCGAAGAAGGCGCACTTGAACCTTCAGACGCACCTACCGAAGAGGCAATTCTAGTACCTACAGGAGGCGCGACTTCATGAGATTCCTCGATTACATGCGCATCTCCGGCGACCAGCTGCGGCGCAGAAAGGTCGTCACCGCTCTATGCGCCATAGGCATCTCCATCGGATGTTCGGCTATCATCGTCGCTTTAAGTTTGGGTGAATCGGCGCAATCGTACGCTGAGAAGCAGATGAACTCCTTTTTCAAAGTCGATGAAATAACAGTCACTCCCGCTTCCGCCATCAGCAAGGAAGATGCGGATCCCGATCTCGTCAAGCACGGGATGCTTACGAAGCAGAAGCTTGAGGTCATACGCAGCTTGCCGCATGTGACGGCCGCTGCTCCATTCGAGCGATTGGACTATATGAACATTTACACTAGCGATAACAAGAACGGTTTCGTAGAAGTCATTGCGACCGATCTGAATGAGCTTCCGGCATTCGGTCATCAATTTAATCAGGGTGGTCCTTCCGATGTGCCTTATACCGGTATTGCGTCCTACGGCGCAACGTTCGGACTTGTCAATCCTGAAGCTATGGAGGCGCTGCAGCGCAAGATGGATCAGGATCCGTTCAATGACGAGTACTACCAGCAATGGCGGCAGCTTAGATCCTTGCCTACTCCAATCTATCAGAAGCCGCTTCGTCTTGAACCTATGGCAATGACTTCGGATGGCAAGCGATTGTCCGCGAATATTCGAATAACTTCTGTGCTGCAGAAGCCTCCAAACGTTACGGATGACATGGCTCGTGAAGATAAAAAGCTGTACGTGTCGGAAGAAACCGCGCAAATGTTGGTTGAACAATTGAAGCTGCAGCGTGAAGGCGATGCTGCTAAGACTGAAAAGGGTACATATAATACGGTCCTCGTTAAAGTCGATGATCAGAAGAATGTGGAACAGGTAGAAAGACAAATCAAAAAATTAATGTTGGATACCAGCACTAACTTGCACCAGATGGATCGACTCGAGGAAGAATTCTCGATCATTCGGACGGTTGCATTAGGTGTAGGATTGTTTGTACTCTTTATCGCCTCGATCTCTATCGTAGTCGCCATGACGATGTCAACTTATCAGCGCAGACGTCAAATCGGCATTATGAAGGTTCTCGGTGCTAATCTGAGGCAGATTCGAAACATGTTTATAATAGAAGCTGCCTTGCTCGGGCTGCTCGGTGGTCTTATTGGCGTATTGTTCTCCTATTGGATCGTTTGGGGAATAAACGGAGCGGCTGCTATGGCAACTTCCTCCGGTGAGAGCTTTATATTTATTCCAATGTACGTTATTCCGGTCGGACTATTTTTTGCAGTGCTTACAGGAGTGCTATCTGGTATCTATCCTGCCATCACTGCATCCCGAACAGACGCATTGACCGCCATCAAACGTGATTAGCAGCGGAAACAATCAGGGAGGTTATAGAAAGATGAAGAAGAAGATCAAGTGGATGGCCGTCATCCTTATCATTGGCGCAATCAGCTATGGCCTATATCAATTCGGCAATCCATCCAAATCCGATATGGCAGCAAATACTGCGGAAGAGCAGATTACATTTCCAGTTACACAGGAAACTTTAATCAATACGATTGAGATAAAAGGAAAGTCCAGCTACGAGAAGGAAACAATCGTGTACGCACCTTTCACTGGAAAGGTGAAGCAATGGAGTGTGAAGGATGCGCAGCAGGTAAAGAAGGGTGAACTCCTGTTCAATCTGGACCCTTCAGACTTACAGAAAGAAATAGCCCAGAGCGAAGCTTCCTTGAAGAAGATGAAGCTGGAGGATCAATTGAGCGAATTCCAAGCTTCGATCGGGGAAGAAGGGGAAGTAAGCGCCACGACCGAAGCGGAGTCCAAGAAGCAATTTATCGATAAGGAAGCAGCTAAGCTCCAGCGCGAGCTTAATCAGGTAAATATATCGATTCAAGAGCAAGAGATCTCTGAGAAGCGCAGCAAGGCTGAAACGGCCACCTATTATGCTCCGGCTGATGGAATATTTCTATATGACGATGCGGCAAACTTGCCGCAATATGTACAGGAGAATGCTCGAATCGGCAAGATTGTGGACACGAAGAAGCTACAGCTTGTCAGTCTTGTCGGAGAACAGGATATATTCATGATCAAGCCGGGCATGCCTGTTGATGTCAAGATCAATGCGCTAAAGGACGTCCCACTTAAAGGCACCGTCGCAAAAGTATCCAAGTTCGCGAAGCCGGGAACCGACCAAGCTGCGAATCAAGCCGCGCAATTTGAAGTGATCATCAGCTTGGAGGCTAACGAGAATATGATTGCGGGTTTGAGTCTGACCGGGCTCGTAGAAACGTCGCGCATCGAAAATGCCATTGTCGTACCCACGATTGCAGTCATGAAGGACCAGGAAGGCTCATATGTAATGCTTAAGCTGCCTGACGGCTCAACGGAGCGCCGTTCGATTGAGACCGGAATGGAAACACCGGAAAAGACTGAAGTGTTGAAAGGCCTTCAGCCAGGAGACACGGTAGTATTGCAATAGGCACAAAAAAAAGGTACAGAAGCCCTAATCAACATATAGGGGTCTGTACCTTTTTTCTTGCTTCCTTTATTCCTCTGTCTTAGGCTCTGGCTCTGTCTTCGCCTTACCAATTAACTGCAGCAGATCTTCCTCTAAACGCTTCAAGCCGATCATATCGTTCTGCTCCCAGAGCGCAATGAATCGACTCTGGAATTGAATCGCTTCGGATATCTTATGATGATAATACAGTTCTTGAATGAAGGTTAAGCAGTTCTGAACAATCTTCGACTTATCTTCAAAGCTCCGCTGCGCGTCCAGTATCTCATGGCGGATGCTTGTCATCTCGTTATCAAGAATAAACGCTGCTTCCGCAGCTTTCTTCAAACGCTTTTTCACGTGCTCCGGCAAGCTGTCCTTGTATTTGTAATTCAAAGAATGTTCAATGGTAGCCCAGAAGTTCATGGCCAGCGTGCGGATTTGAATTTCCGCCAAGACCATCTTCTGCCCGACAGCTGTCTGGACCGGATATTCAACGATCATATGGAAGCTTCGGTAGCCGCTCTCCTTGAAATTCGTGATGTAGTCTTTCTCATACAGCACGTTCATATCTTTGCGCTCACGAATCAATTGGGCGACATAGCGAATATCCTCAACGAATTGACACATAATACGAATTCCAGCAATATCCTCAATGCCAGTGTCTATATGTTCGAGCGGCACATTCAGCCGCTTTGCTTTCTCCAGAATGCTGGATATCCGCTTCACTCGTCCAGTTACGAATTCGATTGGCGCATATTCTTCACGCTTCTTCAATTCGGTACGCATCGTTTTGAATTTGACCTTTAGCTCTTCGATGGCCTGCTCATAAGGCAACAAAAATTTTCCCCAGTCTATTCCGTCCATATGAATGCCTCCTGTCCGTTCCAACCGCTCATCGCCGTACCGGCTCACGGTACTGTGTACATATTATTTATGGTCTCTCCCTACCGCTTCCGAGATATGCTTGTATCCGTCTCTCTGCAACAGCCGTTTCAGGCCTGCAGCCAGTTCACGGTTCACTTCAGGTCCGCGATAGATCAAAGAGGTATATATTTCAACTAAACTTGCGCCTGCACAAATATGTCCGTAAGCATCTTCAGCACTAAAGACCCCGCCGGATCCGATGATCGGCAGCTGGCCATCCGTCATGCGATAGATCTGCTTGATCACGTCTCTAGATCGTTCCGTCAACGGTTTACCGCTTAAGCCGCCGTTCTCAAGACGATGCGGATGAGTGGCTCCCATACGCGATAACGTCGTGTTCGTCGCGATAATTCCCGATACGCCGCTTCCGTTAATCGTCGCTATCATATGCTCCAGCTCTTCTTCCGTCACATCAGGCGCAACCTTTACCAGTATGGCTTTGCTCTTGCCGTTTAAATCATTCTGAGCCTGCATTTCCTTAACGGCAGCTTGCAGCAGCGTGCGGAGCTCATCACCATGCTGCAAATTGCGCAAGTTCGGCGTATTAGGAGAGCTGATGTTAATGACAAATAGATCCGCTTCATGATACAGCTCACGAATACACTTCAAATAGTCCTCTTGGGCTTGCTCGTTAGGTGTAACCTTGTTCTTGCCGATATTGACAAACACAGGTATCGGACGCGCTTTCAGCTGTGATAATCTTTCACGCATTTTAACAGCGCCTTCATTATTAAATCCCATTCGATTGATTAGTGCATCATCCGGAGGCAAACGGAACAAACGCGGCTTATCATTGCCTGGCTGTCCTACCGGCGTTACGGTACCTACCTCCATAAATCCGAAGCCTATGGATGAGAAGCCTTCAACAGCTTCCGCATTCTTATCCAATCCAGCCGCTAAACCTATTGGACTATGGAAGTGCAGTCCGAATAGATCACTTGCGAGCATGGCATCCTCTTGTACACCGTACATGCCGCGCAGCATCGAGAGCGTACCAGGCAGTTTAGCGGCTGCAGCCATTCCGCCTATAACGAGATGATGAGCCCGCTCTGGATCCAGCTTAAAAAATAACGGTTTACCAATATTGCGATATAACAACGATTCCACTCCGTTCTTGATTGTCGATGTTATCTATTCTAACATAGAAATAGTTTTTAGGTTAGAGTAAGCTGCCAAGTCCCCCCTTAACATTTACCCTATGGAACAGTTTACTGTGTTCATGCTGAAAAGAAAAGAGTTTACCTCATGCTCTATGTACTAGTCATATCGCGCAAAAGCGTATACAATATTCTGTATAATACATAATCGGTGAAGAAAGGTGATTAGCTATGACAACTAAGCGTATGCCCCCTACTAGAACTACGAAACAGGATGAAGCTCCTAATAAGAAAGCTATGATCTGGGTCGGTTCCATCGTTCTGTTGCTCATCGTTGTCATTTCGGTGTTAATTATTGTTAATGGTTAAGCACTACCCGTACTTATATATAGTCATGAAGGGGGTGTCCCTAAGTCTTTTGACTTTTGGGACATCCCCTTTAAATTCACCCCAACCATTTATATACTTTATTCGGATTCTCTTGCCCAGATGTAAGAGGAACTTGATATCGATCTTCTTTCGTCGGCTTATGCTCCTTAACAGGAAGTTTGCCATTTGTAATTTGTACCTCGGTGCCGATAGGCACCAAATCAAACAATTCCTCAATGTCTTCCTTCGACATGCGCACACAGCCTAATGATTCGTTCTTGCCTACACTATCCGGCTCATTCGTGCCATGAATGGCATATAACGTATCGGAAAGCGTCATCCCCCGGCTGCCAAATGAACCATTCGCACTTCCATTCGGATTCACAACCTTCTCCGTGATGATAAAGCTTCCTTCCGGGGTACGCTCTCCGCCTAAGCCAACTGAATAATTGCGGATAATCTGATCGCCGCTGATGACCGCGAGCCGCATGGTCTGCTTGTCTACAACGATGCGCAGTGCCTCTTGAAAAGGCGAATCCAGCGCTTCAGGCGATCCGAACAGCTCTTTTTCAGCGAGCTTAGCATCGGTTGGAGAGCCCGCGGCCTTCCACGCCTCTACAGCATGCTCGTACAGCGGGGCTAATTCCGGATCAACGCCTGCAATCGTGTTGTTGGGGTATCCACCGGCCAACTTCCCCAACTTAGTCGGCGGGGCTGTGCCCATGCGAACTGCAGCAACGACGATAGATCGTGCCTGCAGCTGCCGCTGCTCCTGCATAGCCCAGTTCCCCGCTAAGGTGCTGACACTGCTCTGCTCCGCTTCACAATAGCAGTCCTTCGCACTGAGCGCTCTTACCTCAGCCTCGCTCGTCTTGTCCGACGGCTCAACGATATACCATGGTTTTGGTTGAAGAGTCCATAGCTTCCAAGAACCCTCCTCAGGCTGCGTTACTACATATGAAGGCTTGTCCGAAGCAGTAGTGCGCTTGACAGCGCTTAACAATGAGGCGGCAAGCTCTTTCTCCTTCTCACCGCTTAGATACATGCCTGCACCAAGCGTCGTTTCAGGCGTGGCTGCTGGAACACTCGGTTCGATGTTCGGTGCAGCTGGCGGCTCGCTCGGAGCTTGAGCCTGTTCACTTGGCAGTGAGGTCAACAGCCCAGCGAGCAGCAGCAGTAACAATGAGGCGCGCACGATCCGTCTTCTGCGTATCGCCTTCTGCTCACGCAGGCGCTTGGCTTCCTGTTTCATAATCAGCCTCTCGGCTGCCGCTTCTATAGGAAGCGGTACATTTTCAAAAGCCTTGTATATGTCTCCAGCTTGATTATAACAATAATGAGCTTTGCTCATCTCACCCGCGCGTTCATACTGCTTCCCCAACAGATACCATGCCATACGGTTGTCGGGATGCGCTTCTATATACTTTTTCATATAGGCTTGATCTTGCTCGGTAAACTGAGATTTACCCGCTTGCTTCGACATGAGTATCCCCCTATCCCGAAGGCAGCTAGCAGCCATACTGCACCCTTCATGTTATGTATCGGCATTTTCCTTTAAATGTTCAATACCGCGATCATGATCTCTTACCATTAACGCACAAAAACTCTGCCGGGGGCAGAGTTTTTAATAAATAACCGATGAGGTTAGAGTGCAATGATTTAGTTGAATGGTGTATCCGCAATCTTGATCGAATCAGTAGGACAGCCATCGCATGCATCTTGCATATCATCATGAAGATCTTCCGGAATTTCTGTCACACCTTTGTTATCATCGCCTTCATATATAACTTCAGCGATACCCTCGTCATCATAATCATAAATATCAGGTGCAGTCGCTCCACAAGCCCCGCAGGCGATGCATGTATCTTTTTCAACCCAAGTATATTTTGCCATTATATATTTCCCTCCTGAATGAGTACAACTTTATCTATGTCACACGATATCAATATAATACAAACAGTGATGGAATTCAAACCCTAACCATACTTTTCTAGAAAAAGAATGTCTTCTTAATCCTCTTGCTCAGCTTCCCACTCTCGCAAAAAATCAGTCTGCAGTGAAGTCCCTCGCCGTTGATGGTTGCGAAGCAATGAAGAAGAATCCTCACCGACCATCCCGAGCGTAATTAACGCATTCTCCCCGAATTTGTCTCGGATCTGATCCATGATCTCATTCAATTTCTCTTTCTTCGGCGCCTGCTCGTATGAAAATAAGTCCAACTGAACAGCTGCCTCATCCTTCTGTACCAGGTTCTGTCCTGTAATACCCAACAGCCTGATCGGCTTCCCAGCTTCCCAATGCTTAAGATAGAGCTTCCACGCCTCATCCATAAACACCCCGCTGTCATCGCTTGGCGCGTCTAACGTATGTGAGCGCGTAAAGGTCTTCATCTCCGGCGTTCGCAGCGTTAATTGTACGGTGTACGCCATCATTTGCTGCTTGCGCATCCGTCTCGTCACCTGATCCGCCAGATTCAGCAGCACGCGCCGAACATCCTCCGGTGTATCTACATCACGCGGCAGCGTGGTTGTATGACCTATCGATTTGCTCGGTTCCCGTTCCGGGTTCACGAGATCGTCATTCCATCCGTTCGCCGCCTGCCTCATCGCATCGCCATAGATGCCAAATGCGTTGCGGAGCCGTTCTTCGTCCGCATGGGCAAGCTCTCCGATTGTACGAATGCCCATCCGCTCCAGCTTGTCCGCCGTCTTCTGACCGACGCCGAACAGCTCATGGCATGGCCGTTTCCACAGCAGGGCAGGCACATCACGGATTCGCAAAACCGTGATTCCATTCGGCTTCTTCATATCCGAAGCCATCTTCGCAAGCAGCTTATTCGGAGCAATTCCAATCGAGCATGGCAGCGACAGCTCCTCGCGAATTCTGCGCTGCAGTTCTTCCGCTATTCCCATCGGCGTGCCAAACGACTTCGAGCCTGTGATATCCATATAACACTCGTCTATCGATACCGCCTCCACTAGTGGTGTATACGAATGAGCGATATCCAGAAAGGCGCGCGAATATTTGCGGTATAGATGAAAATCCGGTCGGATTAAGATAATTCCTGGACAGAGCCGCTCGGCTTGTCTTACCGTCATACCGGTTCGCACACCCCGCTTCCGGGCAGCGTAGGAGCAGGTGACGATAATCCCTTTGCGAAGTTCGATGCTGCCAGCAACCGCGGTAGGCTTCCCTTTATATTGTTCCGGATCCTCAGCGTCATGAACAGAACAATAGAAAGCATTCATATCGACGTGAAGTATTACCCTTCCCTTGGTTGGATAATAGCTGTTAACATCTCGCTGGTTCTTGTCCATGACCCACCCTCTCTTTCTTCGACTTGCGACAGCTCTCACCTTATTATTGTAGCGAAATGAAAGACATTTGTGTGTATTTGTCCTCAACATTACTAAAAGTTTTAACCTTTCTTCCGAATAGTCTATACATCCCGTTTGCGAGTGCTATAATATGAAAATAATTGCCATGTACGTTATCTGTACAGTTTCAGACCACGCATTCTCTTTAGTCATGTACCACGTCAAAACGTTTCATCAGCGTATAGAATCGATTACGCCACTATCATGGCAATCCGTTTCATCAGAGGAGGGTATTATGATGTCTACTTCAATAGCTATTTTCGACACCACGTTAAGAGATGGTACTCAAGGTGAAGGCATTAGCCTTTCTGCTGACGATAAGATTAAGATCGCCCGCAAGCTCGATACGCTTGGCGTTCATTATATTGAAGGCGGCATACCAGGGAGCAACGGCAAGGACATTGAGTTCTTTAAGCGAGTGAAGAATTATAATTGGAATGCGAAGCTAACCGCATTCGGCAGCACTCGACGGAAGCAATCCTTAGCCGAGCATGATACCAGCCTTAATCGGATCATCGAAGCCAATGTGCCTGCCGCTACTCTAGTCGGCAAGTCGTGGGACTTTCACGTTCACACCGCTCTGCAAACGACCCTGGAAGAGAACCTTTCGATGATCTATGATTCGATCGCCTACTTAAAGCAGGCAGGACTTGAGGTTATGCTGGACGCCGAACATTTCTTCGACGGCTATAAACATAATAGCGAATATGCGATGTCCGTCCTCGCTAAAGCCAAGGAAGCAGGCGCCGATTGGATCGTCATGTGCGATACAAACGGAGGCACGATGCCGCATGAGATTCGCTCCATCGTACAGGTTGTCGCCGAATCAGTTGATGTGAAGCTCGGCATTCATACGCACAATGACTGTGAGCTGGCTGTCGCCAACGCATTAGCCGCAATCGAAGTCGGAGCTCGCCAAGTACAGGGGACGATCAACGGCTATGGCGAACGCTGCGGCAATACGAATCTGTGCTCTATCATTCCTACGCTGCAGCTTAAGCTTGGTTACGACTGCTTGCCTGCGCAGAAGCTAAGCCAGCTTACTGGAGTCGCACGCTATGTCAGCGAGATTGCCAATGTCCATATGCCCGTGAATCAGCCTTATGTCGGCAACGCGGCTTTCGCCCATAAAGGCGGCATTCACGTGTCCGCTATTCTCAAGGACTCGCGCACCTACGAGCATATTCAACCTGAGCTCGTTGGCAACAAACAGCGCGTGCTTGTCTCTGAGCTAGCGGGTCAGAGCAACGTGCTGTCTAAGGCGCAGCAGCTTGGCTATGAGCTTGATCCGAGCAATCCGCAAACGCGCAGTATCATCGATCGGATCAAGGAGCTCGAGCATCAGGGCTATCAATTTGAAGGCGCCGATGCTTCACTTGAACTGCTGCTTCGCCAAGCAACAGGTGTCGAGCAGGAGCCATTCTCCTTCGCTTCCTTCAAGATCATGGCTGAGAAATCACATGAACGTGCTGTTGGTTCTGAAGCCATTGTCAAGCTTACGATCGACGATGAACAGCTTCACACCGCCGCAGAAGGAAACGGTCCGGTCAACGCGCTCGATAACGCATTGCGCAAAGCGCTGGAGCGGCATTATCCGTCCATTCATGACATGCACCTTACCGACTACAAGGTGCGCGTATTGGACGAAAATGATACGACAGCCGCTAAAGTTCGCGTCTTAATTGAATCAACGGACTTCAACACTACATGGAGCACCGTTGGCGTATCGTCCAATGTTATTGATGCCAGCTGGGAAGCGCTCCTCGACAGCTTCCGTTATGCGCTTATCGGCAAGGAGAAGCTTACTCCTCTTACCGAGCGCAAAGAGAACTTTGGCATTGCGAATCACTGATTCGTCTATGCTTAACATTTACACAATATGAAGAGTACCTGCTCCATTACTCGGTGCAAGCGGTCGCCTAACCCTTGCTCGAGTGCAGCAGGTACTCTTTTGCGTTGCTTCGTTATTTCAGGTGCGATTTCCAATAATCCCAAGCTTGTAAATAGTCATTTAGATCATGCGGATGAACGCGCGCACAGATCCCTATACGGCAGTACAATTGAAAAATAACCTCGTCGATCAGTCTTGCTCTGTCAACCGACTTGTGCGTGAGCAGATCATAAGCGCTAAATAACGTATCCAGATTCAGCTCGTCAGGCGAGGAACAATAAGCATAGATGAAGTCATATATCAACGGACCTGCCAATGGAGATGGATCAATGACACCTACTAATTCCGATTCTTGATACACAAAGTTGTGGACGCCCGTATCGCCATGCAGCAAATATTTGCGATCCATATGAGAGATGTTATCTACCAGAGCTTTAACTTTATCATAATCCTCGATCGACAAAATATCTCCTACATTACTCTTCGCACCTTCCAGACTCCGTTCATTGAATTCACGCCAAGAATCGCGCGGTATCGTTAATCTTCCTATTTTATCTATGTGGTCAGCGGTCTCATAATGATTCAGAAGCTCTGTAACTAAGTGAGACATCCATCTTCCTTTGGAGCCGCGATTATAATGTGTTGTACCTTCTATATAGGAATACACGATAAAAGTCTCAGCGGGATCTGTATAGATAAGCTTAGGCAAAAGAGTACTTTTGATCGTAGCTTGATGAAATCGTTCAACAAAACCGATGCTCTCGGTATCATCCATCTTCAATACATACTTAGGTTCTTCGTTTACAGCTAATGTGTACACAAGCCCATCCGTTGTTCCACTCAATTTGGCCATCATTTCAGCCTTGTCGTCAATCACTCCGCTTTCATGCAGCCTTCTTATGATTTCGTTAACATTGTGTTTATGTAATGTCACTGAACTTTACCTCCTATGAAATTCCATATGCACATTATAGGACAACGAACCACATGAATACGAAGCATCATTTACTTATACTCAAATATTCCATATCCAGCTAATCATGTCATTCCCAGCGAACAAACAAACGTGCCTTTGTAGAAATGGACTCAGGAGCCGCTATTTGTGAGCATTACCGTGTATTATGGGACTTTGCGGACTCAGAAGACCTTATTTGCTGCAAAATGATCCATTACCAGTAGATTTCACTCAAATAGCGGAACCACAGTCCGATCGGTTTACGATTATGAAGCTTTCGACAGAAATAACGGCCTGTGTGTCCATTTCGCATCAACTCAACTCGCATTGCCACCCGAACATACCGAACACGACCTCCAATAAACAAATAAACAAAGGGATGTCTCCCTTAACCGGAGACACCCCCTTCCTTCATCAGCTCTCGTTAATGAGCGCTTCGATTGCCTTCTCTATATCCTTCATAGGGCGCAAGCCGATATACACTTCACGAATCACACCATTCTTATCGATCAGAAAGTTAGTCGGAAATGCAATACCATTATAAGACTGAAACACGTTGCCCTTCATATCCATCGGGACAGGGTTGATCATATCGAACTCATCGATGAATCCACTAGCTTTCTCAGCGGAATCGCCGCTTGAGGTCACGTTGACCGAGTACATATCGAGATCGTCCTTGTATTTGGCATACAATTGGACTAGATCAGGAGCCTCCGCCTGACACGGTCCGCACCATGAAGCCCAGAAGTTGAGAAATAGCGGCTTATCGCGCTTGCCGCCGACTTTATAAGTCTCCCCATCCAAACCAACCAACTCAAAGGATGGCGCCATATAACCGACACGAGGCGCTTCTTCTTGTGACACCTGAACTGGACTAGCAGCAGCTCCTCCTGCAGTCCCAGAGTTGTCCCATATACCAATTGCAACACACACTATCGCTAATAAAAGTACCCATGTACTCTTCTTCATCGCCTATATCTATCCCTTCATTTACCACTGATAGATTACATTATACCCTTATTTTCTCAAAAACACGACAAGCATGATCAATGATCGAGGAGGACAATATAAGTACGAACATGTATACGCGGTAACTCAATCACAGGAGGAAAAGACATGTCTTCAACTTCAAGCACCAAGCGCTCTCCATGGTTGGAATATGCTGCACTTGCGTCTGTTCCATTAGTTCTTGTTCTTGGAAATTCCCTGCTAGTCCCCGTGCTGCCGGATGTAAAGCGCCACCTTAATCTCACAACTCTTCAAACCAGTCTAATTATTACTTTATTCTCAGTTACAGCTGGAATCATTATCCCGTTTGCTGGATACTTATCCGATCGCTTTGGCCGCAAGAAGGTCATGATCCCAGCCTTGATCATATATGGCGCAGCAGGTATACTTGCTGGATTCGCAGCGGTATGGGAATCGTACAGTATCCTGATTACAGCGCGGGCTCTGCAAGGATTAGGCGCAGCAGGGACTGCACCCATTGCGATGGCGCTTGTAGGCGATATGTACGACGGTGCGGAGGAAAGCCGCGCATTAGGTCTTATCGAGGCATCTAATGGTACTGGCAAAGTCATTAGTCCGATACTTGGATCCGCGCTTGCACTATGGAGTTGGGTGGTGCCGTTTTTTGCGTTTCCATTCTTCTGTCTGGCTTCGTTAGTTATGGTGATCTGGTTGATTAAGGAACCTAAACAAACTGAAGAACCACCTAAGATTCGAGAGTATATAGCGAACATCGGCAGCATATTTAAAGAGCATGGCAAGTGGCTTATCCCCGCCTTCATCGCTGGATCCTTTGCATTATTCATATTGTTCGGCATATTGTTCTACTTATCCGATGTACTTGAAGAGATGCCGTACAACATTAAAGGCATCAAGAAGGGGCTCATACTCGCCATTCCCTTGCTATGCATGGTTATAACTGCCTATACAACCGGAAGTTTAATTAAAAAGAATGGCAAGCTCATTCGCCTGCTGTCCAATCTTGGACTTGCGCTTATGGTTGTCTCGCTCGTAATCAGCATATTCTGCTACAATTATATGGCGGTGTTCATTGGGCTGATCACGGTAAGCTCGATCGGCACCGGTCTGCTGCTGCCAGGCTTGAATACGATGATAACTGGCGCGGTTGAGAAGACGGAACGAGGGATGATCACTTCATTATACAGTTCCATGCGCTTTTTAGGCGTGGCATTAGGGCCGCCGCTCTTTGGTTGGATGATGGGAATATCCCCGCGAATCATCTTCATTACGGTATCTTCTCTTTCCTTTATTGCCCTGGTACTCGTTTTTATGTTTGTGAAGCCAGAAAACGAAGTTGCCTAAAGATGTCCTAATATGCTCCAATAGATACAGAGGTGGAGGTTCATGTCAGAAATAGTCGATGAGATTGTCCATATGGAATCCATACGAATCACAAAAGAAGCGCAAGAGGCGCTTCTTCATCATGCTAGGAGCCTATATCCGCACGAATGCTGCGGAGTGCTGTTGCGTTCGAATAACGAAGCACAGGAAGCTTTCACTACATTTTTCCCAATGAAAAATAAAGCCAAGAACACATTACACAACTTCGAGCTTGAGCCGACCGAGCTATTACATATCATATTTCACTATCCGAAGGATAAATGGGACATGCTGTTTGTTCATTCTCATCCGAATAAAGCACCTAGACTGTCGGATGCCGACATAGTTGGGATGTCACTGTCCTCATCGCTGTTCTACGGGCTGCTTGTTATTTCATTTCAGAATGGACTATACGATCCCGTATACGCTTACTATAACTCCGTGAACGGCTGAAACCATTTAGCTAACAGCAGAGTACCGAGCATATGACAGTCCCAAGTTCATTTCTTCGTAATATCGCTACCTCGTACAGACAAACCATCGCGATCACCGCTCCTGTAACGCCGAATGTTCTCAGTAAGCTATGTCATAATTCATGACACAAATTACATTATTTATGTCACATTACGCACAAAGAGTCTTATTCAGATCATCTATAATCACTTCATGTCATCATTTTCATAAATAAAGTGCAGAATGGCAAAAACCTATGTCATGTTTAATCACAACACTTCGAAGTGGAACGTTTGACTGTATGGTTTACGATGAAGTATGATATATGTCATAGACTATGCATAATAAGACTTGAGCGAGGTGAACAGTGGTGTGGATAAGCAATATTTTCGAATAGGTGAACTAGCACGTGAATCATGTGTCAGTCAACGGACTATTGACTATTATACATCAATCGGTTTAATCGAGCCTGCCAAGCGTACAGATACCAACTATAGGTTATATCATTACGAAACGTTAGACAGATTAAAACGTATTACACAATTAAAGCAGGAAAAGTACTCTCTCGATGAGATACGAGCCTACTTCGAGCAATTGAAGCATGTTGCCTCTGAATCCGATATCGCTAATCGGCTAACCAACTTGCAGGTACACCTGCAGCAGGTAGAACGTGACGCCAGAGAACTGAAGCCTATACTGGAGCGGATGAAGCCGAAGCAGTTACAATCGCTCATGCAGCGGATCGGCCCGCAAAGCGCGGCTTGCATCGAGGTACTAATCGATCTGCTTGATAAGCAGCAGATGTTTTAATCTCACACAACTATGAACTAAATTCAGGGAGGCTGTTATATGAATACCAGTTTTATGTACCTATTAATTCTTCTAGCATTCGGCTTGTCGATCTGGGCGCAATTCCGCGTCAAAGGGACGTTCAAGGAATTCTCAACGACACATATCGTAAGCGGAATGACAGGATATGAAGCAGCACGCCGCATGCTTGATGCCAACGGCCTTCACGACGTGCCTGTCGAGCCGGTACAAGGCGCACTGACCGACCACTACGATCCGATTCATCGTGTTGTTCGTCTGTCCGAGCCTGTATATTATGAGAACTCGATCTCTGCGGTTTCCGTTGCATGCCACGAAGTAGGTCATGCGATTCAGCACAAACTGTCTTACCCGATGCTCGTCCTGCGCCACCGTATGTTTCCTGTCGTTAACTTCGCATCGGGACTTGCGCCGTTTCTCTTACTCGCAGGGTTTCTGTTCAATGCAATGAACCTTGTCGGCGTTGGTATCATCTTCTTCTCGGCAGCAGTAGCATTCCAGCTGGTTACACTCCCAGTTGAATTCAATGCCAGCAGCCGAGCTCGCAACTTAATGATCTCCGAAGGCTTCATCACGAACGATGAAGAACGCGGGGTTGCGAAGGTATTGAACGCCGCTGCTTTAACTTATGTTGCAGCAGCCTTGATCTCCGTACTCGAGCTCATTCGATACATTATGATCTTCCTCAATAACCGCGACTAATTCAATTACAACAACAAAGCCCTGATCATCCACCTTGTGGATGTGTCAGGGCTTTTATCATTTGTTCTTTATGCCGTATTTCTGTTCAATGTTCTGAATATGTTCCTTAAAGTAATCTAATAGAAAACGATAGAATGCCTGAGTAACAAGCGGCAGCTTCTCATCCGCTCTGCGAATTAAACCTACAGTTCTGGTAACCTCAGGCTCCGAAATACGCACACACACCGGCTGAAGCTCAGAGGTGTGCTGAAGCGCCATATCAGGCAGCAGACTGACCCCCATTCCAGCAGCAACTAAACCGCGAATCGTATCCGTCTCCTGCCCTTCAAATCCAATTCGCGGCGTGAAGCCCGCCTTAATACATGCGTCCCACACGATCGGCCGCAGAGAGTAGCCTTGACTGAATAGTACAAATGTATCATCCTTCAGCTGTGACAGCTTAATTTCACTTTCTCCAGCCAATGGGTGATTAGGAGGCAATATGGCCGATAACTGCTCAGTCAGAATAATATCGCCCGTAACTTCATCAAGATCTTCTGGGACCGGCGAGATAAACGCCAGATCAACCTCAGCGCGAGTAATATCACGAATTAAGGAGGGATACATTCCCTGCTTAAAACGGAACTTCACATTAGGATGATGCTTGCGAAATGCCGCAACTACAGATGGTATGAGATGGACGCCTAAGCTGTGAGGAAAGGCAATTCTGATCTCCCCCAGCTCCGGATCCATAAATTCCTGAACTTCTTGCACTGCTCGATCCAGCTCTTTCAGAATGACTTCTGATCGTTTCAAGAACAGCTGTCCAACCGGTGTTAATTGCAGGTTTCTCCCTTTCTGCAAGAACAGCTTTACCCCCAGCTCCTCTTCGAGTTGATGAATCTGCCTGCTAACCGCTGATTGGGCAACATGCAGTTCTTCTGCCGCTTGAGTGACATGTTCCTTTTGTGCAACCTTCACAAAATAAACTAACTGCCTTAACTCCACAATCGATCAACGCTCCGTTTCTCATATTCTCGATCCATGTATGCCATAAGCATTTGATAAATGGTGGTCATTCCATTAACGTCGATGCACGAAACGCATTAATCCCATGATGATAAACCCAGCAGCTAATCCACCGAGATGCGCGCTCCAGCTCACATTCGTCATGATGAACGACTGGATCACACCGATTGCCAGTATCACGTATATCGTTTTACGCGAAGCTTCATCCAAGGCTCTCCGTTGAAATATCCCAATAAACAGATAAGCGCCGTACACGCCGAATATTGCGCCGGAAGCCCCAGCGGAAATCGTCCCCCAGTCAGACAGCCATAATGCCGCTGCGTTGCCTAAAACACCGCTCAACAGATAGAGAACAGCATATCTAAAGTGTCCTAACGCGCGTTCCAACGGCGGAGCAAATACGAACAATGCAAACATATTGAACAGCAGATGTTCAAACCCGATATGCAGGAACATCGCAGTAAATAATCGCCAGGACTGATTTGCAAAATAATCAAATTTACCGACCGCGCCAAATTCCATCAAAGTGCGCATATTCGTTGACCCGCCGTTCAAGCTTAACACGATAAACATCGCGATATTGATGATCAACAAGGCAGTCGTAATTGGATACTGCTTAATGTAGGTACGCCAATTCTCATACCGAATAAATATCATATCGTTTCCTCGCTTTCTTGCAATTAATCGTTCTATATCGGACACCTTAATGATAGCGATGCGACATTGGACATCAGCAAGCGCCTCGCGATATAATAAAAAAGAATTACCATAAATTTGATCTATAATTAGGAGGCTTTAATCATGACAACCGAACGCACTGGCGTTGCTACATTGAAAGGCAATCCCATCACTCTCGTAGGACCAGAACTGAAAGTCGGCGACCAAGCTCCTGATTTTCAATTGAACAAGTCCCTTATGGACATCGTAAGCCTGAACGATTTTGCAGGCAAGATCAAGTTGATCAGCGTAGTACCGTCAATTGACACTGGTGTTTGCGACATGCAAACTCGCCGATTTAACGAAGAGGCCGGTAAACTTGGAGAAAGTCTCGTTGTACTGACTGTCAGCGCAGACCTTCCATTCGCGCAAGCTCGCTGGTGCGGAGCTGCCGGCGCAGACCACGTCGTTATGCTCTCTGATTACAAAGACAATAACTTCGGTAAGGCATATGGCGTTCTGATTAAAGAAATACAACTCGACATGCGTTCCATCTTCGTTCTTGATGCGAACAACACGATCCGTTACGTTGAGTACGTAAGCGAGATGTCAGAGCATCCGAATTATGAAAGCGCGATTGAAGCGGTGAAAGCTCTCGTGTAATACCCCATGAGACAAAAAGCGAGAGAAGAGTATAATCTCTCCTCTCGCTCCTTACTTCTTATATGGACCTTAGCTTGAAGTTTTGAATGCTGAGAGTTTCTTATCCAGGATCGAGAATATTTCCAGAATCACACGATAGTTCGCCCCCAGATCCCCTAAACCTCCGCGCGATGCAGAATATACATCCACTGCAGATCTGACAGGTCCTACCGATACGATCGACACCGTAATATCCATCGTACGACCAAAAAAAGTGCGTTTCTCCAGTGTAATTTCACCGACATTTTGCACTTCGTGCAGTATCTTGTAGCCCTTAATCTTCTTCAAGGTCGAAGTTACTTCATCCCAAGCCTTATCCTTGGATAATTGATAGTAATGCGTTTTCAATTTCGGATCTTTTGCACGGTCACTGCTCGTCTCAAAGCTTCGAACAATACCTGCAAGCGTACGTTTGAGTGACAAAAGCTTGCTCCTCCTTTACTCAACTGCCGTTGCTCACTTCATTCAGTTTATCATTGAATAGCCTTGGAAGGAAGAGCAAATGCGCACCATTATGAAAACGAACCAAGAATTTTGCGAACTATTTTCAATAATTTTCCTTTATATTGATAATATTCCGTCTTTCCGTTTCATGTATGCATATAAAAAGCACCCTCAACATGAACCTAGTTCACATTAAAGATGCTCTTTCAAGTACTGCCCCGCCAATGCCGTTCGACTTTTATGTTCCTGAACCCGCTCTCGCAGGTGGGTGTCCGCAAAGACAACTTTGACTACTCGCTCGCAACGAGCTTGCCAGCATTGCCTCAATATTGAACTCCCGGGAAACAAACATTGGTTCAAAACAACGAAAGCCGTCACGCACATCGCAGGATTTATCCTTATTATAAGCTCACTTTCGACAAAAGTAAACCCAGGGTGCTTGTCGAAATAATAATATCATAATCCGAGCTCGTCCTATCTAAAGAGGATCAATCAGCTTATTTTACTTCCCCATCACTCTCAAGATTCAATTCATCCGCTTCTTCAGCCGCTTTCTCTTCCGCTTCAGCCGCCTTATACTTCTCATGCTTATCCTGCATCTTCTGATAAGTCGCATAGAAGTTAAAGAATGCATAGTAAGCGATTACTGCACCTGCGAAAAAGATAAGAACAACCGGGTATTTAACCCCGATAAAGAGTACGCCTACGCTGACAATAGTAGTCAAGACGACACGCAGTGGACTAAACAAGGTAATCAACACACTGTTCTTCAGAAGCTGAAACGATTTCATATGGTAATGAGCTACCATCGAGAAGAAGTTAAACATCGATATGAACAGCATAATGAGCAATCCAAGCATAACCCAGCCAACGATCTGGAGCGATTGGAACTGAGTCATGTAAACGGTGTAGTCAATATACATGATAACAATCAGCAAAGTGTAGAATATGCCGCCGATCATGGCTTGCTTGTAATTTTCTTTGTACGATTTGAAAAATGTTCTTAGCAGTTTAACATCCGTATCTCCCATTACCCATTTACGCGCTACCGAGAACATGGCGGCTGTAGCTGGAAATAAGGTGAACGGGGCAGATATCCCCATCGCCCAGCTCATTTGCAACGACTCGTTAGGATAGTTGTTTGCTATCATCGCAAGTTTCGTGAACAAAAAGAAGAAGAACGGCACCGAACACAGCAACCACAGCAAATTGATCACTGTGAAACGCATAATCCATTCTGAAACGCGATAAAAACCACCCATAATTCCTCTAAATTCCAATCCAAACTCCCCTTCCTACATCCTGTCTTTATTACTATAATACAAACGCAAACCGTAAACCAGTGCCTATTTTAACACATCTAGGTATTGGTCTATGCCAAGCTAACGTCTATTCCATATATTGTATCGTGTTACAGAGTATTAAAAGCTAAGGAGGTTGTAACATGAACCAAATCGGTTGCGGTGGCGGTTGTGTTAGCCCGGGTTTTGGAGGAGGCTTTGGAGGAGGCTTCGGCTTCGGTGGATGTAATTCACTCGGTGCAATTCTCGTCTTGTTCATCCTGCTCGTAATTATTAGCCGGGCGTTCATTTTCTAATCACCCTGTCTACAATCGAGTTGGAGGGGACAACTGCCCCCTCCTCTCACACCACCTAGCATGCGAATTCATTCTATACGGTTACAATAGATTAACGTAGTTTCAGGTAAGTCGTCCGACTACCTCGACAAGTCGTATACATGACGTCCATGCTGGACTTAAAAGAAAACAGGACAGATCTTTGGATCTGTCCTGTCCTGTGTTTAATGATTAATAGCAGCTTCATTCATATCCGCCTGCTGTGCTTTGCCGTTCATAATATCGAAGATTTGCGATTTGATCGTATCAGAACGCGTCCCGAAGATCGCCTGAATATTGTTGCCGACTTCAAGCACGCCAGCAGCCCCCAGATTCTTGAGTTGGTCCTTGCTTACATTGCCTTTGTCCTTCACTTCAACGCGCAAACGAGTAATGCAGGCATCGAGGTGAACGATGTTTTCTCGACCGCCGAGCGCGGATAAAATATTGCGCGGCAGTTCATCCTGCTGAGCGGCTCCTCCTCCCGCACCCTCTGTCTCGGTTTCCGAATCTTCCCGTCCCGGAGTTTTGAGGTTGAATTTGCGGATTACGAATCGGAATCCAAAGTAGTAGATAACCGCGAGAATCAAACCGACGATGATAACGTACCACCATTCGGTCCGGTTTGGAATTACCCCGAAGATCAAGAAGTCGATCAAGCCTCCGGAGAAGGTCATCCCGATCTTAACACCAAGCAGTTGCATCGTCATGAACGACAATCCAGCGAAAATGCAATGCACCGCAAACAAAGCTGGAGCGACGAACAGGAACGCGAACTCGAGAGGCTCTGTAATTCCTGTCAAAAACGATGTCAGTGCGGCCGAGCCCATAATCCCAGCCACGTACTTTTTGTGCTGTGGTTTGGCTTCGTGATAGATCGCAAGTGCCGCAGCTGGAAGCCCGAACATCATGAACGGGTATTTACCAGTCATAAAGGTACCTGCTGTAAACTCCACCCCATCGCGAAGCTGGGCCATAAAGATTTGCTGGTCCCCGCGAACCAACTCTCCAGCTTTATTAACGTACTCGCCAAATTCGAACCAGAACGGGGAGTAGAAAATATGATGCAAGCCAAACGGAATAAGCGCTCGTTCCACTGTCCCGAATATAAATGCGGCCAAGGTAAGGTTTTGCTCCAGCATGAAGTGGGAAGCCGCGTTCAAGCCGTGTTGAACCTGCGGCCAGACGACTACCATCAGCAAACCAAGCAGCAGCGAAGTGGCCGCCGTCATGATCGGAACGAACCGTTTGCCTGCAAAAAATCCGAGATAGGACGGAAGCTCAATCTTAAAGAAGCGGTTGTACATAGCGGCAGCCAATATACCGACGATAATCCCGCCGAATACGCCAGTAGCGAGCGTTGGAATACCCAATACGTTGGCATAAGCAGGATTGGTGCCGATCATATCCGGCGTTATGCCGATGACCGAGCCCATCGTCACGTTCATGACGAGGTATCCAATGATCGCAGCTAGACCGGCAACACCCTCGCCTCCGGCCAAACCAACAGCAACGCCGACAGCGAATAGCAAAGCCAGGTTCGTGAACACGATCTGCCCTGCGTTCATCATAACGGTAGCCACAGAATGGACGACACTGTTATCCAATGCCGGGACTAAATCTAAGAAATCAGGACTGACCAGCATGTTGCCGATCCCGAGCAGCAGTCCCGCGGCGGGAAGCAGCGCGACTGGCATCATCAGCGCCTTACCGACTCTTTGCAAAACACCAAATAATTTCTTGAACATTAATATCCTCCTATTAATAAATAACTGTTTTCTTTACCTTCTCATTGGTACCGTTCACATCTGATCGAGGTCGGGTTAGAATTCTGATCGCCAGAAAAATCGCATCCCGACTTAAAGATCCAAACAAAAAAAAGCCAAGAGAAGAAGTCTATGTTAAATAGATCTACTTCTCTTGGCTCATGCCCATTAGTGTAACGGTAACACGCCAAATGTTAATCCGGTATTTAGTTCCTTGAATATAATAATTCAAGCATCTGACTTCGTCAATAGGAAGAATGAAAGCGCTATTATTTACCAAAACTCAACTAAGGATTAGGATGATGCCGCTAAACCTTCTGATGCCCCTGCCAAACGTACAGCGTCTCTTAAGTCACCTTTATAAATCAGCTTAAGTCGGTTGCAGTTACGAAAATCTTCCGGAATGACGAATTCAGCATCCTTCTCAATGAGAGGATCACCATTATCCTGAAATAATGATGCAACGAATTGCGAGCAGAAATAAGCATTCCTACGCGCGATCTTAATCCGAAGCGCGATCCCGAATATTCCTATTAAATTGTACCGGTACCTCTTGCGGTTCTGTTCGATGTATTGGACACGACTATAAATCCTATTATACATCGCTTCATTGACCGTACAGCTATAAATTGCGCACCTTGTGGTCCTATTAGCGGAGCGGATGAGATCACCCGCCACTTGCTCACGAAGAAACCCGCCTGACAGCGGATTCCAACGCTGAGTTCGTCCGAAGCTGTATATTTCCGATAGCTGCAAATCAAATGCTACGGATGCATGATTGAGCTCATGCCTCGTATATAACTTTATCATTTGAGAAAAGTAGGTACCCGTATCAGTTAGTAATATAAAAATTTCCCTCTCGCCCACAATACCCCACCAACTTGTATAATTTAATTAATTCCATAATAAGGCCATTGCATAAGTTGATTAAACGACCTTAAGTCTTAAATCAACCTGGACCAAAGTTGGATTATAAACCAATTAAACCACTTATTAACTCAATTATACAGATATAGTTGACGAAATGGGTGTCGTTTTTGATATAAATATCTCATGTTGTGAAGAAGCCAGTGTAGTGGAAGACCGAAAATAAAAAAAACAGTCAACCGATATGATTACCAGTTGACTGTTTCATGCTGTAATTATTCGGAATCTGAGCGATTGCTCTCACGATTCTCATTTGAACGGCGAGGACGACGATCTCCGCGATCACTGTTATTCCAATCACGGCGCTCACGATTGTCACGGTTGCCGCCGCTTCCATTGCTGCTTCCATTGCCGCGATAACCGCCGCCAGAGCGGTACCCATCACGATTGCCGCCATCGCGGTTGCCGCCTTCACGGTTGCCGCCATCGCGATTATAACCGCCGCTGTTGCTGCCGTAGCCGCCTCGATATCCACCGCCACCGCTTCCGTTTCCGCCTTCACGGCGACGATCACCTTCGCGATAGCTGCCTCCTGAGCGTCCACCGCGTCCGTAAGGATTCGACATCTTACGTCCATTCGAACGCACATCCGGCTTGCGGCGCTTCGCGCGAATCGGATCTTCCGGCGTCAATTGAACGTTTACTTCCTTCTTATCGCCAGTCAACAGCTTGAACGCTGCAGACAGCAATTGAACGGAATCGTATTGATCAAGCAATTGGATCGTAAGCGCCTTATACTCGTTAAGATCACCTTGCTCCAACACTTCCAACAAACGCTCGCCGATAATGCGTTGCTTGCCTTCGATCGCTTCAGCTAAGCTAGGTACAGGCTTGCGCGTAATGCGGTGGCGAGTAACACGCTCGATGAAGTTCAGGTGGTCAATCTCACGCGGTGTCACAAAGGACCACGCGCTTCCTTCTTTACCTGCGCGTCCTGTACGGCCGATACGGTGCACATAGGATTCTGGGTCCTGTGGAAGGTCAAAGTTAATTACATGCGTTACGCCCGATACGTCCAAGCCGCGCGCAGCAACGTCTGTAGCGACGAGCACGTCGATGCTGCCATCGCGGAACTTGCGCATAACCGCGTCACGCTGATTCTGTGACAGGTCGCCATGCAATCCGTCAGCGGAGTATCCGCGCTTCTGCAAGCCTTCAGCGAGCTCATCAACACGGCGCTTCGTACGTCCGAATACGATCGCAAGCTCAGGTGATTCCATATCCAGCAAACGGCTCAGTGCATCGAACTTCATACGTTCAGGCACTTCGATGTACGCTTGCTCGATCAACGGAGCGCTAACTTGCTTCGGCATAACGGAAACATGTTGCGGCTCTTTAAGGAAAGTATTCGCCAACTTCTGAATGTTAGGAGGCATAGTTGCGGAGAACAGCATCGTCTGGCGCTCTTCAGGCACCAAGCTTAAGATGCTCGTAATATCCTCCATAAAGCCCATATCCAACATTTCATCTGCTTCATCCAATACGACTGTTTGTACATCATCAAGACGAATTGTCTTGCGGTTGATGTGATCTAGGAGACGTCCTGGGGTTCCGATAATGATCTGAGGGCGCTTCTTCATGGCGCGGATCTGACGGCCGATATCTTGTCCACCATAAATCGGCAAGGAGCGGATTCCTTTGAATCGGGAAAGCTTCCCGATCTCTTCCGCTACCTGTATAGCAAGCTCACGTGTCGGTGTCATAATTAATGCGACTACGCGTTCTTCTGCAGGGTCAATCTTCGTAATAAGCGGAATACCGAATGCCGCTGTCTTACCTGTCCCTGTCTGTGCTTGTCCGATCATATCGCTGCCACTCAGCGCAATCGGAATAGCTTTCTCTTGTATCGGAGTCGACTCTTCAAACCCCAACTCAGTGATGGCTTGTAGAACCTTCGGCTCCAAACCAAATTCTGCAAATGTCTTCAAAATATTCAAACTCCTTCATTGTGGACAATCCACTCACATATCTGTATTCTTAAGTAGCGTCTTATAGGTGACGGAAAGCACATCAAGGCTGCCGTCTCATCATATACAATGCGGTTATGAAACATATTCCATTCACCCGCGTATTCGTTCATGTGTACAATTCAAATATTGAAGCATACTCAAGAATATCTAAATCATTATAACACAAATCTAAACTTTAATACCAGTAAGTAAGTCACTAATTCCATTAATTCGGGGTGAATCAGTTTGAAAAGGCTGTTAGAAGTGCTCGTCATCATAGCGGGAGCGGCCTGCATCGCTATTGCGTTTAATTTTTTCCTTGTTCCGCATCATTTTCTGAGCGGCGGTGTATCCGGCGTATCCATGATTACGAACTATCTCACCGGCGCGAATATCAGCGTGATCTATTTCGCGCTCAATATTCCACTTGTCATCTGGGGATGGTTCATACTCGGCAGAAAATTCATTACTTACAGCCTGATAAGTGTAGTTGCTGCAACTTGGTTCATCTCCATCATTCCAGTCAAGGCATTGTCTCCAGAACCGCTGCTGAGCGCGGTGTTTGGCGGTACGTTCGTCGGAATCGGGGTCGGTATCTCACTTCGAGTTGGCGGTTCAACAGGCGGATTCGATATCATTGGTTCAATTATTACGCGCTATCGTGATTTCCCGATCGGGAATATCTCCGTTACACTGAACTGTATCGTGATCCTTACTCACGGCCTCATTTCTCAGAATTGGGAGCTTGTGCTGTACTCGATGGTGTCAATCTACACAACTGGCAAAATAATGGACACGATCTTCATCAATCACTACAAGGTTACGGTATATATCATCACCAATCACAAGGATGAAATGCTGGAAAAGATGTTATGCCTGCCGCATGGTGTTACATGCATCAAGACACAGGGCGCCTTCTCCAATGTGGAACGAGATATGCTCATGACCGTAACGACACGATATGAATTGCAGGAGCTGAAGCGAGTCATAATCGAAGCTGATCCGAAAGCATTCGTCAACATTGTCGAAACAGTCGGCGTACTCGGTAACTTCCGTAAGCCGCGTTCGATTTAATATACCCATACTACACATAATAAGTACAAAGGAGCTCGCCCCTAAGCAGATACCGCTGCTTTAGAGACCAGCTCCTTTTTCATGTAAATTCATACTATGATTTGCGCGCTACGACGTAGCCAGCACCCTTTACGACCCGCTTCTTCTCCACGATCGAGAGCTGATAGCTTGATCCACTCAGCTGATTCTTATCCAGCAGCGCTTCAGCCTGCTCAAACGCCGCCTCATCCGTTTCCGCCAACACTAAACAATCCATAATGCCCTCAATTGATTCCGCTTCCACATGGTATAGGTACATCATCGTCTCCCTCCCAGCGCGAATATGAAGCAACAGGCTGCCTCTACCGAATGGAGAGACAGCCTGTTGTGTGATTCGTGCTGTATAATTATTGGGACAAACGGTTAGCGAGGTCGTATAGCTCCATGTTGAATTCTTTCTTCGTGTTGACAACGAGATCGATATCCGTAGCCACAAGCTGTCCGTTGATAATACCGCAGCCTTTGCCGGAATCACCTTCCATAAGACGGCGAACGGCGAAGTCGCCCAAGCGGCTTGCAAGAATCCGGTCTGTCGGTGTAGGCGCTCCACCGCGTTGAATATGGCCAAGAACGGTAACGCGCGGCTCAACAGATGGTGCGCGTTCAATGATGCCATTAACGATATCCTCACCTTTGCCTACGCCTTCTGCCACGATAACGATGCTATGACGCTTACCCGCCTTAAAGTTCTGTTCCATACGGCTTGCTACATCGTCAAGGCTGAACGGTATTTCAGGCACGAGAATCGATTCCGCGCCACTCGCGAGACCCGCGTAAAGAGCGATGTCACCGCAATGGCGACCCATCACTTCTACGACGGAAGAACGCTCATGCGAACTCATCGTGTCACGAAGCTTGTTAACCGCATCAACAACTACACTGACAGCAGTATCGAAGCCGATTGTATAATCAGTATACGAGATATCGTTATCAATAGTACCTGGTAGGCCCATTGTTTTGATTCCCAGCTTGCTAAGTTTGTTAGCTCCTTGATAAGAGCCGTCGCCGCCAATGACGATCAAGCCGTCAATGCCGTGGGAGCGCAGGACTTCCGCACCCTTTTGTTGTCCTTCAGCAGTTCTGAACTCCGTGCAGCGAGCAGATTGCAAGATAGTTCCACCGCGTTGAATGATATCACCTACGCTGCGAATATCCATTTGACGCAGATCATTGTTAAGCAAGCCTTGGTATCCACGTTGAACACCATATACCTCTAGCCCGTGGAATAGCGCTGTACGTACAACAGCACGAACAGCAGCGTTCATCCCTTGAGAATCTCCTCCGCTCGTGAGAACGGCAATTTTTTTTACAGCAGACATGGTATTTCCTCCCTCTATTCTCTTTACATATGATTGCGTATCCAGCGGCTGTTCACCCAGAAAAACACCCTCATCAGAGGGCTGCCCTTCATTAAGCGCTTGGATACATGGTGCACCTCAGTTTGTTCTCTCACTTTCGGATCCGATAAGTACAAGGCGAGTAGACCTTCAATAACCATCCGATGGAAGCGGTGATGCTCCAACTCCCGGATACTTTCAATCGCTCTCTCTGCAAATTGCTCGATCCGCATAATGACAGTCTCATCATCTTCGTAGTAATTACAGAAATTCAAATCGCCGCCAATACGGTCTTCTTCCTGGTCTATCAAATAATCAAGCAGGATGTGAAGCCCATTCACATAAGGAAAGTATGCGTTTCGGATACGCACCGCATCCTCTGCGCAAGCATCCTTGTTAAGTGCAGCAGCAAACAGCTGGAACATGCCAAGCGTTGAACCTGTAGCAGCAGCGAATTCATTCCATTTGATATCTGGATAGATCGCAGCATGTGGCTCCCACCACTCCCACAGCTTCGCTTCTCGCTCATTTCGGTGGATATGCTTATAAATCTGCAGCTCGGTGTACAGCTTAACTAGAGGAACCAATTCACCTCTTACCGCCTTATACCCCGGCAGCAAAGCAATGCTGTCTCGACACTGCTGAACGAGCGAATGCAGATACCCGCAGTCATCCTGATCGTCCCGCAGAGCATAGTAATTGACAAGCTCAACTTCTGGTTGAACCGCATCAAGCATCGATTGATGAAGCAACCGAAAATCCTCAGGGTCCAACGATGTGCTTCGATCACATAGATTGTCTAAATAATCACTAATGGTTTGAAAAGCGACAATCAGTGGTATAAGAATATGACGGCCGCTTGGCTGCAACGCAGCATACACTGCTCCACCTTGGCAATGAAACTGTTTGGTTTCAATACTGGCTAGCGCCTGTTTCTTTAATTCCTCATTCGATATTGAATCCGCAAGACGTGTCCATCGGGTCAACTCGGACCGAACTTCCGGCAATATGTACTTGTACACCTGAAACATTAGCCCCAAGGGCCCCTTAGGTGCTCCAATATGTGTTTGCCCTTGACGATCCAAGAAATTCCTCCGTTCTACACGCTGTCTAAACCGTGTGTTCATCCACTCATTTTAGTCAAAATCTATTATATTACGAAGTGACAGATTGCACAAACTTTCTATACACTAATGGTGAATCTTAGTATCCATGTCTTGTTGAGTGCGATACCAGATATGAAGATCATTGATAATACTCGCATATTCTGCGATTTCACTATTTAGTTTGCACGATTGTTCAAAATTTTCTTCATGGTACAGTTCATTCTGTTTGCGGATAATTATTTTTTCTATAGCCATGATGCGATCAGGGATGCGCCCTCTAATCTGCTCCCACATCTCCAGAATACTGCACTGCTCCTGCAAGCTCAAATGTTCCCATGGTTCGTTCAATTCCGGTAAAGGTATGCCTAATCGTTCGTTCATCTGAAAGTAACTGCTGACCACACATAATCCCCCAATTCAAACATATAGCATGACTATACAAGAGAAAGCTGTGTCTGCAAACTACTCCTGTATATGGAACCGTGATATACTGAATATTGCTTTATAATCCGAACAGCCCTCGACAATGTTGCTTCATTTAATGAACCTGTTCATCAAGCAGCAATAATGTTACCGAAATGCGTAGCATGCAAACGAGTGGCCCAAAGGAGCTCACCCATCATGATCACTTCCAAACAGAAAGAGATTCTATCACTGCGTGTATTTACATTTTCCGTATTTATGACATCAGCAGTCATTGTTTCCTATATGCCTCTATACTTTAAATCACTTGGATTCACAAGTGTACAGATCGGACTGCTCTATTCTTTGGGACCGTTAATTTCTATTGTATCAAACTTTATATGGGGCGTCACAAGCGACCGTATGCAAACGATAAAAAAAGTGCTTCTCATCCTGCTCCTTAGTCAAATCGCGATCTCAATTGTTCTAGGCATTGCGACGACATACGGTGCTGTGATTGTGCTGTTAGCAGCTTTCAATTTCTTCTACTATCCAATATCACCATTGACTGACAGCTTGGGTATCGTTACTGCGCAAGCACACCGCAAGAGCTTCATCAGCATAAGGGTATTCGGCTCTATAGGTTTCGCTTGTTCTGCGCTGCTGTTCGGCTTCATTCTAGGTTCGCTAGGCGCATCTTATACCATCTATGTCGTGCTTGGATTAGGGATTACTTCATTGATTCTAGGGTTGTTTATCACGGACAAGCAGGCTTCCATCAAGAAAATGGAGTTCGGTGGGCTATATCAGATTCTGATGCAGCGTGAAGTGCTGCTCTTCTTCTTATGCGTACTGCTGCTCGCTATCGCTCATCGCTTAAACGAAGCGTTTCTAGGTCTCGGTCTCGTGCAGCTCGGAGGTAAAGAATCGATTGTCGGATGGGCGTGGATGGTATCTTCTGTGAGCGAGATTCCGATATTCTTCCTGCTCAATGCTTATGGTGAGAAGTTTAAGGAGCTCCCCTTATTGACCTTAGCAGCAGGCATGTATATGGTGCGCCTGTTGATCGCGGCTCTCGTTCAGGATCCGTTATGGCTGATGAGCACTCAGGTGATGCACGGCGTATCGTTTGGCATCTTCTACTTTGTGGCGATCCGATACTTAAATCGAGTTATACCAGATCAATATCGAGCAACCGGCATGGCCGTATACACGGTGGTATGGTCTAGTGTTGCAGGACTTCTGAGCGGTACGATCGGAGGTCCTTTGATGGAGGCCTACGGTAAAGATGCTGTATACTTTACTGGCGTTGGCTTTGCAGCATTAGCAGGCATAGGCTTCCTTCTGCTTTCCTGGTTTTCGATGAAGGATAAGACCATGCGCAAGAAGTTGCATGCATAGTTCCGATAAAGACCATGCACAAGAAACTGCATGCACAGTTCTGATAATTGGCATAAATATCCTGCATTAGCGATTGCAATTTATGAAGCAGCTACTATAATAAGGAGTAGGTATTAGTATTTGGTACTAAAATGATGGAAGTATATTCAAGCTCTTATGTACATAGAGCCTCAGTCTCTGGAGGAACCGACTATGATTTCATATGAATCCGTCAAGGAACTTATTCAAGGTCGCCGCAGCGTACGCCGGTACCAGGAACGCGACATCACAGTGGAGGATGTCCGCGAATGCATCGATTGTGCGCGCTATGCGCCAAGCGACACCAACTCACAGACATGGGAATTCATCGCCGTCATGAACCGCGATATTCTGAAGCAGATCGAACAATTGACCTGGGATGCGATTCACGCTCGTGCAGCTGCTGCCGAAGAGCAAGGACTGCAGCGTGAAGCGAAGCTGCTGGTCAAGTCGTTCGGCCCTTACGCTACTGCATTTTCCGATGCGCCTGCGTTAATTATCTGTCTCGCGACACCGTACAACTCCAAGTTCCGCGAGAAGATCTTTGATCCGATCGCGCTAGTTCCAGAGCACATCTGGGAAGAAGAGGGCATCAAGAGCAGCTGTCTGGCTGTGCAGAACCTGATGCTAGCCGCACATGCCCGCGGCCTCGCGACATGCCCGATGACCGGGCCGGTGCTGTTGGCAGAAGAAGCGATCAAAGAGCTTCTTCACATTCCAGCGGACCGCGCGATGAACATGGTGCTGTCCATAGGACACCCGGTTGCCGTACCGGACAAGCTGCCGCGCAAAGACATCGATGAGATATTAACGTTCATCGAGTAGATATTAAGGCGCAAGGAAAGTTCATAAACACAGCAGTTGGCGAATACGCTGGCTGCTGTGTTTTTGCGTAGAGCTCGAATCTGTGGATGGCTCGGCGCTAGCTGTTGCGGGGGCGCTTGCTCGGTAACGGGGCTTTTGCCCGTTACAGCGCGATTATGTGCCGGGCTGGACGCGTTAACGGGGAATAACCCCGTTACGGATGCTGGGGCGCTGGCTGTTGCGGGGGCGCTTGCACGGTAACGGGGCTTTTACCCGTTACAGCGCGATTATACGCCGGGCCGGTCGCGTTAACGGGGTTATTCCCCGTTACGGATGCTCGGGCGCCGGCTTCTGCCGGTTTGATTGCCCCGTAACGGGGTTTTTACCCGTTACGGATGCTGGGGCACTGGCTGTTGCGGGGGCGCTTGCCCCGTAACGGGGTTTTTACCCGTTACAGCGCGATTCTGCGCCTGGCCGGTCGCGTTAACGGGGTTATTCCCCGTTACGGATGCTGGGGCGCTGGCTGTTGCGGGGGCGCTTGCACGGTAACGGGGTTTTTACCCGTTACAGCGCAATTATGCGCCCGGCCGGTCGCGTTAACGGTCTTATTCCCCGTTACGGAGGCTGGGCCGCTGAGCTATGCTGCTCAGAGCCAGCCCTTCTCTTCCGCTTTCGCCAGCGCTTCAATTCGGTTCTTAACACCCAGCTTGGAAAATATCTCCGAGGTGTAATTTCGCACGGTGCCGGACGACAAATATAGCTGCGCCGCGATTTCCTTCGTGCTCTTGCCTTCCGCTATGCATTGCAGAATCTCCCTTTCTCTATCCGTCAGCGGATTGACTCCCTTAACGATATGGTAGATGAGCTCTGGCGCAATCTGCCGTTTACCCTGCATCACGCAGCGGATGGATTCCGTCAACTGCTCGATCGGACCGTCCTTCAGCAGATAGCCGCTTACCTCCGCTTGAATCGCTCTTTCGAAGTAACCCGGCTTCGCGAACGTCGTCAGCATAATGATGCGGCAGTTCAAGCCTCGCTCCTTCAACGTCTCCGCCACCTCAAGTCCAGAACGATGCGGCATCTCAATATCCATCAGCACGACGTCAGGCTGAAGCCGCTCGATAATCGCGATTGCTTCATTGCCATTCGCCGCTTCACCGATCACTTCCATGTCTTCCTCCAGATCAAGCAGAGAGGCAAACGCTCCTCTCAACATCCGCTGATCCTCTACTATCACGATCCGAATCACAATACCGCCCCCTCCGCCTGCTGCACGATTGGAATGTAAAAGGCTACCTGTGTTCCTGTAGAATGGCTGTCTTGCTTCCAGCAGATATCCCCGCCAATGACGCCAAGCCGCTCCTTCATCCCTTTCATTCCGTTGCCTGGCACATTGTCTGTTCGTATGCCAATTCCATCATCCCTTACACATATAGATAATGCGCCTTCGTCGATCTGAACATGGAAGCTGCACACTGACGCCTGACTGTGCTTGACAATATTCGTAACCGCTTCGCGAATACAGTAGCTGGCGATATTCTGATTCAATGCTGACAGATGGTCGAAGCCTCTATCACCTTCATAACGGAAATCAATTCCTGCCGCTAACAGAATCTTCTCAACTTGCGCCAACTCCTCCTTCAAAGTGAGCGTACGCATATCAGCCACTAATTCCCGCATCTGCTTCAAGGCCGCACGCGAAGTCTGTTCCATCTCCTTCATCTCAAGGCGAGCGCGTTCCAGGTCTTTGTCCAGCAGCCGATCTACCAATTGGCTCTTCAGCGTCAACAAAGATAAGGTATGCCCGAGCGTATCATGAAGATCTCTTGCAATGCGCAGTCGTTCCTCGCTCTTAACCAGCTCACTGATCTTTTCTTTGGCGGAATCCAGCTCCTTCTCCAGTTCGGAATGCTTAAGCATAGAGCGAACGCCATATGGCGATAACAGCATCACGATAACAAATGGGCTCAAATTAAAGAGTGTCTCCATGAGTTCCAACTGATGCAGATTCATAACGATTGATAGACCGATCGCTCCCGCAAATTTTATAAAGATACGCCGAAATTGAATCTTGTCCGAAAACCATCCAATAAAGTTCGAAGTAAAGAATCCCATAAAGATGAACGTTATGCTGTACAAGGAGCAGAGTATGATAATGATAGCAAGTTGGAGATATATGAGTCCTCTAAACATCCGATCACTTTCTATAAAATAAAGCGCTCGGTAGCTCCATATAAACACAGCAAGCATCAAGTAGCCGATGACCATCTTAAGCCCTGTTTCTAATGACATCTGATAGATCGGCAAAAGAAAATAAAAGAGAAACACGACTGGAAAATAGCCGTACTTCTCTGGAAACAATCGAAATCGAGTGAAACGCTCCATTTTCATAAATTACATGCTCACCACTTCCTGTTTCTTCCTTATATACGTCGATATTAGCATGAATATAATCAGGTAACCAAGTAGAATTACTACATCTCGCCACTCTGGAGCAGTCCCTTCAACCAGCAGCCATACCCCATTCCGATACGAGTGGGAAGGCAGCCATTCACCGATGCTTCGCATTACTTTCGGTAAAGTCTGCGGCGGCATCCACATCCCGCCACATATCGCGAGAGCAAAATATATGAGATTGCCCACGCCTACAGCCAAGTCGATGCGCTTCATTAAGCCGAGCAGAGAGCCGAGCGCGAGAAACGCGCACGAGCCGAAAAGGATCCACACTGCGCTCATCACCCATGTCGTCCATGGCAATGAAACTCCATTTACGAGAACACCGATTATGAACATGGAGATGATGGAGAATAGATGAATGAGCGATTGACCTGCCATTTTCCCGATAAAATAAACACTTCCAGGCAAAGGCGTGACCCGAACCAACGTCGTGTATCCTTGTGAGGCCTCCTCCACATTACGCGCGCATAGCGTTACGATCGCTGTTCCCATCACACTGAACGATGTCATGGACATCAAGGCATAGGTCTTCCACATCCCAGTAGGATCATTGCCCATTGGAATGACATTCGTGTATAGGAGATAGAAGCCAGTAGGCATCAGCAGCGAAAATATGATATAGTACGGGTTCCGCAGCATCCTTCTGATCTCCATCTGAATCTGCATCCACATTCGATTCATACTGCCGCCTCCTCTTGTGATTTCGTTAGTTCCACAAATGCGTCATCCAAGCGACCCTGCTCAATCTGCAGCGACTTCATGCGAATTCCCATCGAAAATAGTGCATAGACGACCGAGTCACTATCGTTGGTCTGTATGACAATTCGCTCCTGATTCAGCTTCACTTCTAATACTTCCGGCAGCATCTTAATCCTATTGATAGTAGACTCATCCTGGTCCGCTGCGAAGGATACAGAGGCTGTGGTCAACTGTGCCTTCACTTCATCTGGACTCCCGTCTGCAATGACCGTCCCTCGATGAAGCATCACGATGCGATCCGCTAAGTCTTCCACCTCACGCAGATCATGACTCGTGAACACAATCGTCGTTCCTTTGGCGGCAAGTGCCCTAATCTTATCCCAGAACAAACGTCGAGACACGACATCCATGCCTACTGTCGGCTCATCCAGAAACAGCAGCTTCGGATCGCCCGCCATCGCTAGCGCGAAGCCGAGACGTCTCCGCTGACCTCCAGACAACTTGCTCGTCAGCTTCTTCCGCTCCTGCTCTAAGCCTGACACTCGGAACAATTCAGCCTTAGACATTGGATTAGGATAATAGCTGCGGAATAGATCTATAATCTCTTCCACCTTCAACCCATCCAGGATCTTCACAGTTTGCAGCATGACTCCGATCTGTTCGCGCACAGCTGTAGCCGTCGGCTCCTTTCCAAAGATGCGCACGTTCCCCTGCGTACATTTCACTAACCCCAGCATCATCGAGATCGTCGTCGTCTTCCCTGCTCCATTAGGACCGAGAATCGCAGTTATCGACCCGCCTTGAATATCTAGACTGACATCGCGAACCGCATGCTTGCCTTTATACACCTTGCTGATTCGATCCAGCTTCACTACTGCACACATCGCATTCCCCTCCTGCACCTTATAAGTACATTGTAGATGCGCTGCGTTCAGGTGATTAGTGAGTGAAGTAACAAAAAAAGATGACAAATGTCATCTTCTGAATACGTCAATGTCTTAGTTACAAAAAAAGAGCAGCTGCGCTCGATTGCTCGATGCACAGCCGCTCTGCGTTGCTATTGTACACTATTTATAAATGATAATCCCCGTTACAGGGCGATCTCATTATAATTTAATGACATTAGCAGCTTGTGGTCCACGATTTCCTTCGGAAACCTCGAACTCAACCGCTTGGCCCTCTTCCAATGTTTTGAAACCATCAGTTTCGATAGCTGAGAAGTGAACGAATACATCTTCGCCGCCCTCAGCGGAGATAAAGCCGTAGCCTTTCTCAGCATTAAACCATTTTACAGTACCTTTCAAGGTCATAACCTCCTCACATCTTCGCCAATATCAGGCGAATATTTACATTATACTGAAGTAGTTATTTGTTTGCAACTTCTATTTCATACAATATCATTTGATTTCGCCCATTTGCTGGGTTATGATGAACGGTAAAGAGGGCTCTATTTGTCCGTATATAACGGTCATCTCAGCTGCTTCTCCAGACAGAAATGAGGTTTAACAACATGCAGAAAAAACACGAGATCTACAAGAAGGACAAATGGAATATGTTGACGGTAGAAGAACAAGGCCGCCAGCTTGTACTCCGAGAAATTTCCGATCAATGGGGCGAGGATTGCCACACCTTCATCAGTCGTCCTGAGATGATGGCTTGGGTTGAACGCCGTTTTCCTAAATCCGACTTCATTAATAATGAGGCGGAATGGGAAGAGATTATGGCAGCGTTCAAAGAAGTATAAAGGCGGTTAGCGGTCATGAACACAACGATTAGTGTAGCTTTTATCGTACTTGCATTTGTGTTTGGCGGAGTACTTATTTGGAAGAAAGAAACGATCCCTAATCAATTGCGCCGCATCATGGCCTGGTGCGCCCTCATATTTATTGCATTTGCCTTCTTCTTGATCGTCTATACGCTTACTACAGCTAGCATATAGCGCCGCGATCGCTTCAACACGCAACATATTAAGGCTGCAAGCCATAACTAGAACAGAATAATTAAGGCCATACTACTATTCGGACCTTGCTAACTTTGCGATGGTTCGATTATTTGGTGGAATGTGAGCAGGCGGTATCTATTGCTTAGCTAGTGGTAGATCGACCGCCGCCCTCATTCATCCAGGAGGTATGTATGGTGCGCCACAGTTTCATGCTAACGTGCTGTCTCCTATCCGCACTCTTGCTGACAAGCAATGGGCTGTCTGCATGGGCTGCTATCTCAACGCCGCAGCGTGTTGACAAGGAGTTCACGACATACACATCCACAACTCGAAATGGAGATCCCTACTCGCGATCACATTTCGATTTACAAAGGAGGATATTCATGCAACAAGTAATGAAACGTTCTGAAGTAGCAGAAGAGAACCGTTGGAAACTTGAAGATCTATTCGGTTCTACAGCGGAGTGGGACTCTGAATATGCGCTAGTGCAGCAGTTGCTTGAGAAGATGCAGCAATACCAAGGCAAGCTGACTGAAGCAGCAGCGTTGAAGGCATGCTTCGAGCTTGAAGATGATATTTCCTTACATACCGAAAGACTATATGTATATGCAAACATGCGTCATCATGAAGACACGGCGGATCCGAAGTATCAAGCGCTCTCCGAGAAAGCGAAGAAGCTGAGCGTTAAAGTTAGCGAGTCCCTGTCCTTCATTTCTCCAGAAGTTCTGTCCCTATCAGATGAACAGCTTGATGCTCTAATCGAAAATGATGCATTGAAAGCATACCGCTTTACTTTGGTCGAGATGAAGCGTCAGAAAGCACATGTCTTATCCAAGCAAGAAGAGGCGCTGCTCGCTCAAGTAGGCAACCTTGCTAAGGCTCCAGAAACTATTTTCAGCCTGTTGAATAATGCCGACATGAAATTCCCTAAGATTAAGAATGACAAAGGCGAAGAGGTCGAATTAACTCATGGCCGCTATATCCAGTTCCTTGAGAGCCGCAATCCGGAAGTACGCAAGGCTGCATTTGAAGCCATGTACAATACTTATCGCAAGCAAAGCAACACGATTGCCGCCACATTGAGCGCAAACGTAACGAAGAACCAATTTTACGCTAATGCTCGCAAATATCCTTCTACCCTAGAGATGTTCCTTTCCGGCGACAATATTCCGAAGGAAGTTTATACGAATCTGATCAACACCATTCACAAGCACCTGCCGTTGATGCATCGCTACATGAAGCTGCGCCAGAAGCTGTTGAAGGTTGATGAGCTTCATATGTATGATCTGTTTGCGCCGATCGTCGAGCAGTTTGATATGGATATTACGTACGAGCAAGCGAAGGAAACGGTTAAAGAAAGCTTGAACCCGCTTGGCCCAGACTATCTAAGCGCCCTTCAAGATGGATTCGACAACAGCTGGATCGATGTATATGAAAATGAAGGCAAACGTACCGGCGCATACAGCTGGGGAGCCTACGGCACGCATCCTTATGTTCTGTTGAACCATAAAGATAACTTGAACAGCATGTTTACACTTGCTCATGAGATGGGACACGCACTTCACTCGTATTATTCAGACAACAATCTCCCATATCGCGACGCACAATACACCATCTTCCTCGCTGAAGTGGCTTCTACGCTGAACGAAGCGCTGCTGATGGATTACATGCTCAAGAAAACGACTGATCCGAAAGAGAAGATGTATCTTCTTGCCTACTATATCGATCAGTTCCGTACAACGGTATTCCGTCAGACGATGTTCGCCGAGTTCGAGCTGCAGATTCATGAGCACGCGGAAAAAGGAGAAGCGTTAACTCCACAACTGCTTAATGAGCTCTACTACGAGTTGAATAAGAAATATTATGGCGACGATATGGTCGTTGACAAGGATATTGAGATGGAATGGGCGCGTATTCCGCACTTCTACTCCAGCTTCTATGTCTACAAGTACGCAACAGGCTTCTCCGCTGCACAAAGCTTCGCGAAGCAAATTCTCGATGAAGGCCAACCAGCGGTTGAACGCTATCTTGGATTCCTGAAGAGCGGCGGCAGCGACTACTCGATTAACATCTTGAAGAAAGCTGGCGTCGATATGTCCACTCCTGCGCCGATCGAGGAAGGCATGAGCGTGCTGGAATCGCTTATCGATGAGATGGAAAAGATGGCAAACGCGAAGTAATTCAGAAGTAAGGACTTCGGATGGAACTCCTCATAATAGAAGGCAGGCGGGGATCCTCCCCGCCTTTTACTTGTGAATTCCGAAGACAGTCTACTCATTTACATCCAACACAATACTTGAAGGGAGATGCCACATGTTATTCAAAAAGTCTCAGCCCCATGATTCAAGCACCACACCCGTACGTATGCAGTGGACCCTCATTGCAGCACTCGTATTTGCATTAATTATAGCCATATTTGCGGTTATTAACGTGAATCCTGTTCCAGTTAATTTGCTGTTTGGCACCTTTGATGTTCCGCTTATTCTGCTCATCCTAGGATGCACTTTGCTGGGCGCGATCATTGTTGGATCATACAGCATCTACATTCAGTATCGCACACAGCGTAAAGTAAAGCTCTTGGAAGCGCAGCTATCCCAAGTGATTAGCGAAACAGGATACATATTTCCAATTGTGGAGACCGTATCCCAGTCAGATCAGTCCTCGAACTCACATGACAAGACTATATAGAACTAAGATTAATGATATCGTATGAATGAACAAGTTGAGATGGTGGAAAGGAGTTCTTCTATAATGAGTAAAATATTTTCTAACCCTTACGCAGAAGTTGGCAGAGAGGCGTTCAACCTCCAGATTGACAAGCAATATGTCATCGATCTGTTGATGGAGCTTCTGAGTGCGCCAAGCCCTACCGGCTATACGCATGATCTGATGAACCGTATCGCGGACGAAGCTGAACGCCTTGGATTCCAGATGGAACGCAATGCGAAGGGCTGCGGTTATATCCGAGTTACTGGTAGCGAATCGAGCCCGAACCGCGTTATCGCGCTGTCAGCGCATGTGGATACACTGGGCGCGATGGTTCGTTCTATCAATGGTGACGGCACCCTGCGCATGACTTCCATTGGCGGATATATGATGCAATCGATGGAAAATGAATACTGTAAAATACATACCCGCTCCGGCCATACATATACTGGAACCATTATGAGCAATCAGCCGTCTGTACATGTGTTTCCCGGCGCGCGCGATCTGAAGCGCGAAGAATCGAACATGATCGTACGGATCGACGAGATTACGTACAGCAAGTCCGATACTGAGAAGCTGGGGATCAATACCGGCGACTATGTGTCGTTCGAAGCTCGTCCTGAACATTTGCCAAGCGGATATATTAAGTCCCGCCATCTGGATGATAAGGCGAGCGTAGCAGCCTTGTTCGGGCTTCTGCACAGCATGAAGCAGCATAACTGGCAGCCTAAGCATGATATCATGATCATCGTAACGAATTATGAGGAGATCGGTCATGGAGCTTCCTATATCCCGCAGGATATCACGGAGATGATCGCTGTCGATATGGGCGCTATGGGTGATGACCTGAGATGTAAAGAGACGGATGTATCCATCTGCGCGAAGGATTCTTCCGGTCCGTACGATTACTTCATGACAGGCCGACTGATTGATCTCGCGGTGCGTGAACAGATCGCGCATGTCGTTGATGTGTATCCACAGTACGGCTCGGATGCTTCCGCCGCGCTGCGAGGCGGCAACAATATTCGCGCTGCGCTTATCGGACCGGGAGTTCATGCATCGCATGCGATGGAACGTACTCATGAGCAGGCTGTCATCAATACAGCGAAGCTATTGGCTGCCTACATAACCGAGTAGGAGGTGCTCTTTATGAATGATAACAACATGAATCCGCTAACTATAGAATCATTTTCAGCATTCGTTCTCGAACAAGACTCTGATGGACAGATCAATACCGGGGTGAAAGACATTACGATGGAGCAGCTGCCTGCAGCAGACGTTACGATTGAGGTGTCCTACTCCGGGATCAACTACAAAGATGCTCTCGCCTGTTCATCCAATGGCAGCATCGTCAAGCAATATCCGTTCGTACCAGGCATCGATGCCGCCGGCGTCGTCGTCGCTTCCGCGGACGAGCGCTTTCACCCCGGTCAGAATGTGATCGTGACCGGATATGAGCTCGGCGTTAGCCACTACGGCGGGCTGAGCCGATATATTCGCGTGCCCGGCGATTGGATCGTACCGCTGCCGAAGGGCTTGAGTCTGCGCGGCGCGATGATCTTCGGCACAGCGGGCTTGACGGCCGCGCTCTCGGTTGAGCGCATCGAGCAGCACGGCGTGAAGCCGGGGGACGGCAGCATCCTCGTCACCGGAGCGAGCGGCGGTGTCGGCTCACTCGCGGTAGCGATGCTTGCCAGCCTCGGCTACCACGTCACGGCCGCCACTGGCAAGGCCGAGGCGGAGCCGCTGCTGCGCCAGCTTGGCGCGCAGGACATCGTCAGCCGCGAATCGTGGCTGCCCGAGCGGCCGCGCTCGCTCGACAAGCAGAAATGGGCGGCGGCCGTCGATGTGTGCGGCGGCGATATTCTGGCCGCGGCGCTCGCCTCGATCAAGTACGGCGGCTGTGTGGCCGCGAGCGGCATGACGTCTGGCGGCACATTGCCGACGACGGTGTATCCATTTATTCTTAGAGGAATCACGCTCTATGGGATTGATTCCGTTTATGCATCGCAGGAGTGCAGAATGCACCTCTGGGCGCGAATCGCCCGTCAATGGGGACACATCGCTGAGCTTGAGCAGAACGTCAATATTTGCTCGCTGCATGATGTGCCGGAGCTGAGCGAGAAGATGCTAAGAGGCGGAGCCGTCGGTCGCTCGATTATAAAGCTATCATAAATTTACTTTGAAATTGATTAAGTTGACGTAGAGCCCAGCTAGCAGTTTAGCTGGGTTCTACTGCATCCTCACCTACTCTCCATTCATTCAACCGTTAGTTGAATTTCAGTTCAACTATTCGTTTATTGTGGTATTTTTCGCTAGCAACTATAGTGGAGACAACCAAATCGAAAGGGTGGTTTACGAATGACTGAGCTTAGAATCGCAAGCAACCTCGTCTATTTACGCAAGGACATGAAGCTGACGCAAGACGCAATGGCGGACAAACTGGGAGTAACCTTCCAGGCAGTATCCAAGTGGGAGAATGGACAAGCTTATCCAGATATCACTCTGCTGCCTGAGCTATCGAAGCTATTTAAACGCAGTATTGATGATCTCCTTCTAAATGATGTCTCTCAGCTGACTTCTGAAGCAGCACAGCATGGGCATATAGCTGCCGATACTTCAGGTGGCTCAAACAACAATGAGTTCACAAGCTCCGCCGATGGACAATACAGCATCAAACTGTTCCATAACGACGTAGAAGTGGCAGCTTTCAGTGAACTAGATGAGCGAATTGACATCAACTTGACGGGAACTATGAACAGTGTCGATTCCGCCTTTTCGATCACATGCGATAATATCGAAGGAAACGCCAACGCTGGCGGATCAATCACATGTGATTCAATCGAGGGCGATACCAATGCTGGAGGAAACATCAACTGCGATTCAATCGAGGGTGATACCAATGCCGGAGGAAACATCATTTGCGATTCAATCGAAGGCGATGCCAATGCCGGAGGAAATATCACTTGCGATTCAATCGAAGGCGATGCCAGTGCTGGGAACACGATTCAATGTGATACAATCCAAGGAGATGCATCAGCCAGCTTTCAAATCATTTGCAATGAGGTTGCGTCTCAATAAATTAAGCGCTGCCGCTTTTCGAGAATTCGTACTGAAATATTGTTCGAAATCGAGCTAGGAAGTGCGAGTTAACGGGGTATAGACAGCTTACGGTATCCAGCAGAGGAAGATCGGAGCTTCCCGCATCAGTTAACGGGTTTTTACCCCGTTACGGCTTGAATTTGAGCCATGCGACGCGAGTTAACGGGGTTTTTCCCGCTTACGGAAGCTAACGGATGTGCGGGCGGGGCTTCTCGTGCAAGTTAACGGGTTTTTTACCCGTTACAGCACGAATTTGAGCCACACCGCGAGAGTTAACGGGGTTTTTACCGCTTACGGAAGCCAACGGACGTGCGGGCGGGGTTTCTCGCACCAGTTAACGGTTTTTTTACCCGTTACGGCATGAGTTTGAGCCACCCAGCGCGAGAGTTAACGCGGTTTATCCGACTGGGGTCTAGTTGAGAGAGCGCAAGCGCCATACAAATAAAATGAGCGGCACATAATGTGCCGCTCATTTATTATTGTATCAGCCCCGCTTTGCGGCCTCGATCTGCTCTGCAAGCTCACTTAGCTCGGTCCAGCGGTCGATCAGCTCGTTGAGCTTCGCTTCCGCCTCTTGCTGCTCCTGCATCAGCTCCTGCAGGCGCTTGGAGTCGCTGAAGGCGACCTCCATGTCAGAAGTTATGCGCTCTAACTTCGCTTCTGCAGCTGCAACCAAGCCTTCGATCTGCTCGTACTCGCGCTCTTCCTTGTACGACATCTTCAGCTTCGGCTTGCGTTCCCCTCTTCCGCTTTGCTCGGACTCCTCCGCCGAAGCAGCCTGCGGCTTGCTCTCCTGCTTCACACTGTCAGCAGCCTGTACGGCAGTGAGCGATTTCATGCCATTCTTGTCACGCCACTCCGCATATTCCGAATAGTTGCCTACATGATGATGAATCTGGCCGCCTTCAAACGACCATATGCGATCCACAACACGGTCGAGGAAGTAGCGATCATGGGATACCGTGATCACGACTCCTGGGAAGTCATCCAGATACTGCTCCAATACAGCGAGCGTCTGAACGTCTAGATCGTTCGTTGGTTCGTCGAGCAGCAATACGTTAGGCGCGGTCATTAGCATACGCAGCAGCTGTAAGCGACGCTTCTCTCCACCTGAGAGCTTGCCGACGAGCGTCCATTGCATCGATGGACTAAATAGGAAGCGCTCCAACATCTGCGCGGCAGATATCGTCTGACCTTCACCCGTCTTGACGGTTTCTGCCGCTTCACGAATGTATTCGATCACGCGCAAGGATTCATCCATCTCTTCATGCTCCTGCGTGAAGAATCCGATCCGAACCGTCGGTCCCAGCGTAATCTCTCCACCATCTGGCTTACGTTGACCAGCAATAATATGCAGCAGCGTAGACTTTCCGCTGCCGTTCACACCGATGATGCCGATCCGATCTTCGGGTACCGCGATATAATTCAAATCTTCAAACAGCGTTCGTCCATCCACGACCGCCTTCAGCGACTCAAGCTCCATAATCTTCTTGCCCAATCGGCTGCTCGCAGCCGACATCTCCACCGCTTTATCGCGATGACCAGGGCCTTGTGCCTGCAGCGCTTCGAAGCGGTCGATGCGCGCCTTCTGCTTCGTCGACCGCGCCTTGGCGCCGCGGCGAATCCATGCCAGCTCTGTGCGCAATATATTTTGCCGCGTCTGCTCAGAAGCCGCTTCACGTGCCTCGCGATCCGCCTTCAACTCCAAGAAGCGCGTATAGTTCGCTTCATAGAAGTACGGTCTGCCTTGATCCAGCTCAATCATCCTATTCGCTACGCGATCGAGAAAGTAGCGATCATGCGTGATCATGATCAGCGCGCCAGTACGCTTCAGGAGCATCGACTCGAGCCATGATACCGTCTCGTGATCGACATGGTTCGTCGGCTCATCAAGCAGCAGGACATCCGCTTGATGGATCAAGCCAGCCGCAAGCGCTACCCGCTTGCGCTGGCCGCCGGACAGCGTGCCCATCAGCGCGTCATATCGGTGGATGCCGAGCTTAGACAGAATCGTCTTCGCTTCGCTCTCCAACTGCCATGCTTGCAGCCGATCCATGTCTTCACTGGCCTTTACCAGCATTTCCTGCAGCTTCATATCTTCGGGATGATCGCCTAATGCCTCCATGACTTGTGTATATCGACGTACAGCTTCCATCTCAGGCGTATCGCCGCTCAGCACCGAATCTAACACTGTTGCCTTCGGATTGAACTCCGGCTCCTGCGCAACATACTCTACTGTTACGCCTTTACCTTTCATGATTCGCCCTTGCTCAATAGGCTCTTCCCCCGCTATCGTACGCATAAAAGTGGATTTACCCGTACCATTCACACCGACGATACCGAAGCGATCTCCCTTCTCGATACCGAAAGAAACATCAGCAAACAGCGTCTTCTCACCGTAACTCTTTCCTAGTTGTTCAATTGTCATGACATGCATGTTCGTTCCTCCTGCTCTTTCCGATGTTACAGCTATATAAAGCTACATACAGCTACATAAAGCAACACTAAACAACACAAAAGAGGCTGTCTCAACCTTCCATTGAAACAGCCCCTGTACATGATCTGCAGCAACCTCTTACTTGTCGTTGATCGGCGTATTCGCATACGCATTCGAGTTCAGTACACGGGGTTGGTCCTCACTAACGCATCCGTTCATGAAGATGTTCGTCGAGAAAGCGATACGTTCTTCTAGATCATGACTCGTGAAGTTCGGGGTATACAGGATATCCATCTTGATCACATCCAGAATACCTACAAATGACTTCGCATGCAGCTTGGGCTCAGGCACATTGAATTTTTCCATCGTGTCCGCAAGCAGCTTCATGTATTTCCCAGTGAAATCCCGCAATGCCGACATCATCTCGGGATCATTGTTCGGAGCTTTGAAGAACAGGTTCGTATATTTCCTACGATCAAAATAATAACGAAGATGATAATCCGCAATATATGCTAATCGCTGTTGCAGCGTATCTCTCTTATGAATGCCATATTCAAGTTCACCGAGAAATTGATCGAAATCACGCTTGGAAATAGCCGCAAACAGCTGCTCCTTACTGGTAAAATACAAATATAATGTGCCTTTAGCGATACCCGCTTTTTTAGCGATATCAGACATTTTCGTTTCGTAAAAACCATTGGAACCGAAGAGTTCATAAGCGGCGTCTAATATCAGATTCTGTTTATCGCCATTATTGGTGCTCATCGGCCCACCTCCTTCAGTAATAGCCTTAAGAAGGCTGCATCATTTCAGTACTACGACTATACCATGCCAAGTCATAAATGTCGATTTGCGGCCGAAATGGTGAGCTTGCCATGAGGGCGGCAAGCAAGTCAGTGTTCAAGGCAGCAGGAGATAGCCGATTAACAAAGCAACGCCACCGCCAACGAACGAGCTGATCCCATTAACGAGATCGTTAGTCATCCAGCGAGCGCCGCGAACAAGCCGCGTTCGTGCTCCGCAGTGAGCGGTCTTCTCCGTCGAACATCCGCAGCTGCAGCACTCATAAGACGCTTGAACAGTCGCACCGAGCAGAGAATCAGTCAAGGAGCCCGCAATGCCGCCAACTGTTGCACTTAAGCACAGGGTCAGCAGGATCGACCAAGTATAAGGATATGGCAATGCTGGATCAGCAGCAATGTACAACAATACCATTGCCGCGACACCGATCAGCAAAGCTCCGAGCGCCGTTGCCATCGTTCCGAGCTTCGATATGGCTCCAGAGGTTCCTGCTGGCACAGTCTTGCCCGTTAGAATCGATCGCGGAGCGCTTCGACTTAAGCTGCCGATCTCCGTGGCCCACGTATCCGCATTAACTGTGGCCATCACGCCCAAGAATAGCAGCAGCCACGCAGGATGCGGATTCCAAGCATTGGCCATGCACAGCACCATACCGATGCCGCCATTGGCGAATACTTGCCCGGCATCTCTCCGACCGCTTTTCTCATATACATCGTCAAATCGCGCTTTGGCGCGTTTTTTCCATTTGGACCAGTAGGTAGAACTAACGAAGAACGTCGTCAGCAGCCCGAACCAGAGCAAGCTTCCGCCTCCAAAGTAGATCGTCCCCATGACGATTGCCGCCAGCGCGCCAGACCGTGTCAGCGACTGTTTCCGATACGCCATACCAGCTGCCGCCAAGCTGCCGCCAAAGCCAATCAACCATTCCCAGATCGTATTCATCGCTGTTCCTCAGCTTGTATGCGGCAAGCACCTAACGATTCGCCATTCCATAGCAATGTCAGCTCATCTCCCGCTTCCACTGGTCCAACTCCGGAAGGTGTCCCCGTAAAGATGATATCCCCTGCCCCTAGTCCGTAGTTGGCTGCAACATATGCAATTAACTTGTCGATCGAAAAGATCATTTCCGATACTGTCCCCTGTTGAACAACATTCCCGTTGCGCTGCATCGAGAATACTGTGCCTATCAACTTATCCGTACCTGGATATGGTTGGAATGGAGTGATCGGACCCGAATGAAGCACACCCTTCGCCGCAAGCCAAGGATGACCCTTCTTCTTCAGCACATCCTGCACATCACGCAGCGTGAAATCAATGCCAAGCGCGAAGCCATCAACCGCTTCATCAGCCGTCATGCCAGGCGTTACGTCACGCCCGATGCGCAGCACAAGTTCGAGTTCATGATGAACCGAGCCCTTATGAAGCGGAAGCGGCAGCAGCGTACCATCCTCTATAACGCGGACAGCGTGCGATGGCTTCAGAAACACCATTGGTTCTGCAGGCACATCATTGCCAAGCTCCAATGCATGCAGTTTATAGTTACGTCCAATACAATACACATTTTGAATCGATAGTTTCATAGGTATGAGCTCCTTATAACTCTTCTGAATATAAAATAAATGATAGCTGATCATCCTTCACTTGCTTGTTACTCTACCCTCTGAATCAATTTTCACATTATAGGATATGCTCTCTAAGCGTTTAAACAGCTTCTGTGCTGCGTCTTCTTTCATCGGAACAGCTTGCCCAATCTCCGTGTAATAAGGAACCAGCTTCAAGCTGATCTCGCCGTCCTTCGAGCATTCCGCTTGGAGCACCATCGTCTCCCATGTCTTGGGTTCCGATGATTTGGTAAAGATGAAGTTGCCCATGCTGTAAGCAATCCATTTGCCTTTGTATGATTCTATTCCTTGCAGCACATGCGGGTGACCTCCTACGATCAGGTCTGCGCCCGCGTCAATATAGGCTTTAGCAAGTGACTTCTGATATTCAACCGGTGTGTCCTTCCTCTCTTCGCCCCAATGCGGCACGACGATGACTAGGTCCACATCATCACGAACTCGCTTAATAGCTTCAACTGCTTTGGCAGGATCATATGTCGCAGCCAATCCAGCATCATGCTTGCCGGCATACCAGTTGACATCCGGAATGACTTTCGTAAAGCCGAAAACTGCGATCTTCATCCCCTTTTTCTCGACGATATAAGGGCTGTAAGCTTCAGTGCTGTCCTTGCCAGCACCCACGTATCCGATCTCCGCCTTCTTCAATGCAGCGAAGGTATCTAGCAGGCCTTCCTTACCCTGATCCATGGAATGATTGTTGGCCAGATTGACGACGTCAATGCCCGCTTCCTTCATCGCAGGCGCCATCTTAGGATTTGATTTGTATACGAATTCCTTGTCCTTCGCAGGGACTCCGCCCGACGTAATAGGTGTTTCCAGATTCGCAATCGTTAGATCATCATTCTTAAACATGTCAGTCGCATATCGGTATGGAAAGTCATAGCCCTTCGTTTCGACAACATTGGCTACCTTGCCAGCATTAATGACATCTCCAACAAAGGTCAGTAGGACGGTCCCTTCGTCTTCTTTTTCCTCTTCTTCAACCTCTGCCTTCGAGTCAGAAGGATTGGAACCGGTACCTGCAGACTGGCCCGTATCTGTCTTGCCGGAGGCGGATTGATCATTCCCTGGTTGGGTCGCCGTTGTCCCGGAACTCTTACTAGAACTGGATGAGCTCGGTTCCTTATCCGAACCTGAAGTATCGATAGGATTAGTTGAAGGTCCCGATTGTGCTGGTTCACCCTGCACCATATCCAATCCGCCTTGAGCAATTGAGCGAATATCGAGCAAGCCCGACATCTGACCGCCGACGATGGCACCTACTACGAGAACGAATAGCAGAAGATTAAAAACTAATAGCTTGTTTCGTTTCCGTTTGCGTTTCTCTCGCTGCAGTCTCCTTGACTCGGTACGAGATTGTTCCATAATAACTCCTAACTGGCCGCATCAATAATGAGCCTCTTTATTAACCCAACGACATGAACTAATGAACATCATCCAAACAACCGATCAGCTATCGCACGCGCTTCCACAGCATCTTTCGTACCATGAACCAGCAGTCGTCCATCTCGGAACAATACGACGCGATGGTGTTCGAGTTGAATCGATAATAAATAGGGATTACCCTTGACCTGCAAACCTTGCACCTTGCTAAGTCTAGCCGCAATCTCTTCAAGCTCGACAATCTTCTGTTTCGAAGGGCGGATCTGTATCGTTTCTCGACCGCACAGGATGTCTGTCTTGCGATGATTAGCCGCATCCAGATAAGGATATGTCGGATGATCGCCGCATGATGGACAATCCGCCCGTTTCGCAGCCTGAACCGATATCGCCGTGTGCTGGTTCTTCCATAGGTCGAAAGATACCAGTTTGCGAAGGAGAGCATCTTGGTTGCCTGTGAGCCATTTCAGAGCTTCAGCCGCTTGATAGGCTGCAGTCATATGTACCGCGGGTGCGATGATCCCCGCTGTATCGCATGTTGGACCGCCCATAGGAACCGTTTCCAACAAGCAGTGAAAGCATGGTGTAATTCCAGGCTCCACCATCATGAATATCCCGTTGCTGCTGACACATGCGCCGTATATCCACGGAATGCTATGCTTCTGCGAATAATCATTAATGAGCATACGCGTATCAAAGTTATCCGTAGCATCGATGATTAAATCACGATCATGCGCCCATTCCTCAATCTCATACACCGATACGTCCGCAACAATGCCGCGAACAACGGTGTCCGATTGAATAGCCTTCAGACGTCTCTCCGCCGCAATCGCCTTCGGCAGGTGGTCGATCGCATCCTGCTCGGTGTACAGATGCTGCCGCTGAAGATTACTCCACTCCACATAGTCGCGATCAATGAGCGTGACATCGCCTACTCCCGCTCGCACGAACGTATCCGCGAGCGCAGATCCCAACGCCCCTGCGCCAATGATCAGAATACGGCTTTCAGCGAGCTTCTGCTGCCCCTCCTCACCAATTGGCGCAAATAATTGCTGTCGTGAATAGCGATCCTTGCTGTTCACGGATTGATTCGGTGCCGTCATCGCATACTCCCCTTTTCATGCATACTAGCAGCACATTTCCATTTCCTTGTTTAATTGTACATGAACCGATTTCAAAAGCCTACTAGCACAAGTTGAAAAATTCGGTTTTGAATCCTTTTTTATATGCTATAACAGAAGAGCCGCCTATTTCATCTTCTGAGAAATAGACAGCTCTACACATAAGGTATCTACAAAGGTATGACATCAACTACCGTTCCTTGCTCCAATCCATCCTGGGACGGCATGACGACGAACAAGCAGTTCGCATCGCGAATCGAAATTGTCGCATTCGAGCGATCCACATTCGTCGGTCTCACCCACAGGCTTCCCTGATCATCAGCGTGCATGATGCCGCGTACGAAGCGAACAAATTGATCGGCAACTCGATACGGTTCTGCCAATCTGGCCCGCAGCAGATTGCGATAAGGCACCTTCGCTCCCTGCATGCGCAGCAGTGCGGGACGTACGAACATCTCGCAGCCAACATAGCAGGCGCTCGGATTCCCAGATAGCGCGAACAGCGGTTTACCGTGCAGGATGCCAACAGTTGTAGGACTTCCCGGTCGCATGCTGAGCTTATTGAACAGCAGTTCCCCCTTCCACTGCTGCGTATAATCGTACAGGATGTCATGATCTCCGACCGATACTCCGCCGATCGTGATGACTGCGTCATAATCGCTGTCCACAGCTGCCTGAACAGCTTTAGCCAGCTTACCCATATCATCACCGACCTGCGGCAGCAGCTTAGGAACTCCGCCTGCCTCCTGAATTTGCGCGAACAACATGTAGGCATTACTGTTCCATATCTTGCCCGGCTCCATCTCCGAGTCAACCGGGATTAATTCAAGCCCTGTTGGTATGATGGCGACCTTCGGTCGAGTGAATACGTAGGTGTTGCTGATTCCGAACATGGCAAGCAGCGCCATCTCGCCAGCTTCAAGCAGTTGACCTCGTTCAACGATAACTTGCCCTTGCTCGATCTCCGAGCCGAGCAGCGTTACGTTCTCGCCTACCGATACAGCATCCAGCACAAGTACTTCTGTCTGCTTCAGCAGCTCCTCTCGCCTAAGCCCCATACCAGATGTCGCTTCCAGCTTCACAACGGCATCGGCACCCTCCGGCATCTGTGCGCCTGTCATGATTCGGGTGGCTTCACCTGGCTGCAGAGTTCGGTCATAGGTTTCGCCGCATGCGATCTGACAGACGACACGCAGTTCGATCGGCTTATCTGGAGACGCGCCTGCGAGATCTTCCGCTCGTACCGCATAACCGTCCATATTGGCGCGATGAAAGCTCGGCACTGGCATCGTTGCATATACGGTCTGCGCTGCTCTTCTGCAATAAGCATCGGATAGAGCAATCATCTCAATGGATTCGCATACGATACGTTCCATTAATGCTTCTTGCGCTTCAAAGACAGACAACGGCTTTCTTTTAAAACGAGCTGTATGGTCTTGATAAACGTCACTCATGTTAAACGCCTCCTTATTATTTTATTTACGCGCACAACAACGATATGTAACGAAAAGAGGCTTGCCACCGAATAGCAAAACCTACTCGAGACAGCCTCATTAGGATACCAATTGTGAAACATAGCTAAACGCTATTGTCTGATTCTAAATGCGCGATTCAAGCCCCATGTTCAAAATAAGAGCTCTATTCTGCCTGCGTGATGCAATCAGCCAGCACATTCATATATAGCGGATCATGATTCAACATGCGGATGCGTTTGAATCCGAGTCCGATCGAATCCGACTTCTGCTTCGCTTCAATATCAAGATCGTACAGCACTTCCAGATGATCGGAAACGAAGCCGATTGGCGCTGAAATCACATAACGAATTCCTTCTTCAAATACGGTTTCTAACATGTCCATAATATCCGGACCGAGCCATGGCATCGCGGTTTGGCCCGCACTCTGCCATGTAAACCGCCAATTAGCGCGTGAAATGCCACACTCAGATGCGATAGCTTCCGAGCTTTCCAGCAGCTGCTTCGGATAAGGATCATTCATCTCTAGAATGCGTGCAGGCAAGCTGTGAGCGCTGAACAGCACATGCACATCATCCAGCTGAACGCCTTCCGCTTCATACTCCTTCAGCTTCTCCACTACACGGATCTTCTGCGCTTCAATCCATTGCGGATGCATATGGTAGCTATCGATACCTTTGAAGGCTACACCCTGCTTATCCGCTTCTTCCGCCGCGCGTTTCATATAGCCGCCTATACTCATGACAGAGTAGTGCGGCGCAAGCACAATCCCTACTGCTTCTCGAATTCCGTCAGCAGCCATCTGCGCGATTCCGTCCTCGATGAAAGGCGCCGCATGCTTGAGCCCTTGGTAACAGACATACTTGATGTCTCCACCAGCTGTGCGGCGATCGAATTCCTCTTGGAGCGCTCGCACCTGCTTGTCCGTATTCTCGCGCAGCGGAAATACACCGCCCACAATCGCATCATAGCGCGAGCTGAGCTCTTCCAGCTGTTCCGCTGTCGGCGGATTGCCGCGTCGAATATGTGTATAATACGCCTCGATCTGATCCATGCCAGAAGGTGTTCCATATGACATCACCAGAACACCGATCGTACGTTGCGCCATGCTTATGCCTCCCAACGACGTGCAGCCAGCACATCTGCAGAATAGTTATGCACATACTCGGTCAATTCCTTCAGCTTGTCCAATGACGCCTCAGGGAACAACCCATGACCAAGGTTGAATATATAGCCTGGTTTCATCATGCCTTGATCCATTATATATCTAGCTTCACGCTGAATGTTGTCCATAGGACCTGTCAGCAGATAAGGATCCATATTGCCTTGTACAGCAAATTGATCTCCTAAGCGGCGACGACCTTCTTCAATAGATACACGCCAGTCAAGTCCGATAACGCTTGCTTTGACTTGATGCAGCAGCGGCAGCAATTCACCCGAGCTTACGCCTGGGAAGTAGATGTTCGGCACATTAAGATCCGACAGACTAGCGTAAATACGCTCTATCGTTGGCAGTACGTAGGTTTGGAAATCACGCGGTGACAAGGAGCCTGCCCAGCTGTCAAACAGTTGGAATGCTTTGCCTCCATTCTTAATCTGAGAGCGAACGTACGTGATGACCATGTCACCGAGCTTATCCATCAGCATGAACCATAGCTCTGGGGCTTCATACATCATCGTTTTCGTTCGGATATAAGACTTGGAAGGCCTGCCCTCAATCAGATAGCTTGCGATCGTAAACGGCGCGCCCGCAAACGTGATGAGCGGCACCTTCAATTCACGATCCAAGATGCGGATCGTTTCTAGGATATGGCCAAGATCCCCTTCCGGATCAACGGGCTTCAAGCGCTCGATCTGCTCCTTAGAGCGAATCGGATCATGAATAACAGGTCCTATATTGGCAACAATATCAAAATCGATTCCAATAGACGCGACCGGATTCATGATATCGGAATATAATATAGCCGCATCCACACCTAGCTTGTGAACAGGCATCATGGTAACTTCAGCTGCTAACTCTGGCTGTTTGCATATTTCCAGAAGGCTGTACTTTTCTTTAATCCTACGATAATCCGGATCATATCGACCCGCCTGCCGCATATACCACACGGGCAGCCGATCTACAGGTTCTTTGCGACAAGCGCGCAAGAAGCGATCATTGAAAGTCATATTTAAGATCCCCGCCTTACATGGAATTGTGATTTATATTACATCTTATTTCTCCCATTATGCCCCTTTTCGAAAACTACCACAACCAGAGTGCAGCTGTAAGCTATGACAATCTGTTGACAAACAGCGTCCGAACTTGGCGAGATCTATTCTTATGCCGCTTAATTTCATGAAATATGGAGCAATTAAGACATATTTTTCATTGTTACAACCATACTAACCTTAATAACCCATTAACGAAGAAGGTGACGATTATGAATGATACTTCAACAGAGCCAACTGATTGGCAAGCTCTTCTGCAGAAACAATTTGAGGATTGTGACGATATCACGATACGATCCGTTGTTAATCACGAGGTTACGCTGATTTACTTTGAATGCTTCTTTATAAATGCGATGTTTCATCAAGTCGTTACCGACTTTCTTGAGGATGCCCCTGTCGAGAATGCTCTTAATCGAATCATGAACATATGGGATGAAGTCTATGGTCATAACCAGGCAGACCAGCTTCAAAACATGAGCAAATACATATTGGATGGAAAAATCGGGGCTATCTATGGCGGGAAGCTATATTATATTGATGCCGGCACAAGTCCCACTCGTTCCATTCAGCCTTCAATGAGGGAAACGTCCATATCAGGACCTCATGAGGGATTTGTAGAGAAAACTTCAACTAATATTTCACTCATTCGCCGCAGACTTCAGACAGCAGATCTTAAAGCTCAGCAGTATGATATTGGCACAGACATACCTATAACCGTGCACATGCTATATCTGCAAAATCAGGCTTCACCAGCAGCCGTCAACCTAGCAGCAGAGCGGCTATCCAAGCTGCGCATGAAACAGGCTCTGGACACCGTACAAATTGCCAAGAGGCTGGAGGATTTCCCATTTTCGTTCTTTCCGCAATGGTTAATTACAGAACGCCCCGATACGGTTTGTCTCCAGCTCATGAGAGGTAAGATTGTGATCTTAGAAGATGGAAGCCCAACCTCGATTATTGCGCCTGTCAGCTTTCTAGATTTTTTCAGTGTGGTCGGAGACTTGTATGAACGTTGGCATTTTGAGATCCTCATCCGTATTCTCCGTCTCGTATCGGTTGCTGTAACACTGTTATTCAGTGCGATCTATGTTGCAATCACTACCTATCATTATCAGTTCATACCTCCTTCTCTATTGTCGACTATGGTTCAGTCACGTCTAAAAGTGCCGTTCGAGCCTATGTATGAAGCACTGCTAATGGAAGGAGTTATTGAAGTGCTTCGAGAGGCCAGTACTCGATTGCCTAATAAGATCGCACAATCGATCGGGATTGTAGGAGGTCTCGTGTTAGGACAAGCTGTTGTGCAAGCTGGACTAGCCGGCAATGTGCTGATCGTCGCCGTCGCTGGTGGAGCACTGTCTTCCTTCATCATGCCTAGCTATACGATGGAGACCTCATTTCGAATATTGAAGTTTGTCATGATCATCTTTGCGGGTACTATGGGTTACTACGGTATCCTTATATTTCTCGCGCTGCTAATCACCCATATATGTCACTTAACGAGCTTGAAGCAGGAATACTTGATGCTACACCACTTTGTCGACTTCTTAACAGAAGGTAGGGGCAATCTCATGAATTCTGCATTAAAAGGAAGCAGCGAGAGCAAACGAGGAGGTTAACAACTTGTCAACCACAATAAAAGGCTATGCGGTCTGCATCTTGCTCTTTATGATCATTCGGGGAACAGGCTTCTTTGAACTTCCTTCCACAACGACAAAAGTGTTCGGTACTAACAGTTGGATCATGCTGTTGGTTTACACGATCTTGATCATCGCACAGCTGTGGCTCTTGAGTATTGGCTCGACAAAGCATAGCAACATCTCGTTATTTCAATTTATTCAGAGTTATTTTCCAAGTTGGTTAGGCAAGAGCGTCTTATTCTTACTGACCCTCTTATTTATGGGTATTGCGTTTCGAGGCGCTTATTCGATCATTCTCGTACTTCAATTCATGAGTGACCCGACTTTAAAGGTGCGCTATGTAACGATTATTTTACTGATCGTTGCAGCCGCGCTATCGTTGCATGGTATCTACACGCTAACTAAGAGCACCGTCTTATTTTTCAGTCTGACGATCTGGATATCGTTGTTTGGGCTGATTCAATTTACGGATTTTAATCTGACTAGGCTATCACCGTATATATTACAAGGAGGCTCTTGGGACTTCAAAGGGATGATTGATGTTCATAGCGCTTTTCAAGGATATATGGTCATTATATTTGTTACATCTCATATAGAGAGAAACTTAAAATGGTTCAAATACGCCGCAATCGCTATAGCGGCAACGGGGATCTATTTCATACTCCATTGTATGCTGACGCAAGGTCTTGTACCTTATGAGATGCTGCAGACGATTAATCACGTCTCACTGCGTACAAATGGAGCATCACGGATAACAGCTCTCGCATCCATCACGGATCTGTTATTCATCACATTTGTATTTTCGAGTGTCATAACATCAGCCGTCTATCTATGGGCTGCGTACCAATCCACCGATTATATGAGCAAACAGAAGAAGCCGAAGAAGCAGAACTACTTGAAATTTATGATCGTTCTTGTAACGATCTGTATGGTTTTCATCCCGCTCAGCATTGATCAATGGGACAGTTTGTTTAAATTAATCTCCTTGATCAACTTCATATTTGGAATCTTATTTACATTACTGTATCTCTTGATTCCGCCGCATAAGGCTAAGCCATCTGATTCGAGCAATCCGACTTCTTCAGATCAAGATGCTTCCAGTATGGGGGCACTTCCCGTCATGGAAGGAGAGCAGTCATCTATATGAACAAGAAGCTTGCTCAATGGTGCGTCATATCTCTGCTGCTTTCTTTGCTATTAGGAGGCTGCCAATTAAAGCGAATCATTAATCACGATGGCTTCATCCAAACGGTGACGGTTGATCTCGTCAAAGGTGAGCCGAACATGTACTATTACGGGATTACATACCCTGAACTTACATTAGATGGAAAGAGTAAGACGATTAGTCTTGGTGTTCGAGCGCATGATTTTCAGGAAGCCTACCTTCACTTTTCTTCAGAGACTCGCTTCGCCCTTGTTCTGGGTCAGATCCGAAACGTCGTCTTCGGGGAATCCGTATGGAAGCATGATATGAAGAGCGCGTTGGAGAAGCTCAACTTCCAGCCTAAATTTCCGCTGACAGGACGAATCATGGTCGTAAAAGGTGAAGCTAGAAAGCTGTTAGAGCTAAAGGAAGATACAACTGATTTTCACTTGTACCATCTGACGATAAAGCTTCAAAAGACCAATGATTTCTCATTGTCAACGCTATTCAACTTCATTCGTGACTACATTCAGCCGGGCATTGAACCTGTAGCGACTAACATTAGGGTTGTCGATGGCAGTTTATCCGTATCAGGTTTGGGTGTCTTTTCAAGCAATAAACTAGGTGGATTCGTTAACGAAAATGATGTGAACTATTTGTCTCTCCTGCGCAACCAAAAGAGCAAAGGATACTTTCATATCAGTGATGAGTCATTAGGAGGCGATCATAGATCGATTATCTTAAACAATGCTCGTTCCACGTCTAAGATCAAGGTGCTTCAAACAACACCTGTGCCAAAGGTCGCTATCGATATAAACATAACAAGTACACTATCGAAGACCTTCACTGAGAGGGATAGTAATATAAAGGAAACCGAATCAGGAATTGCCCTAGCGCTGGAACGCCAGATTAATCGAGTGATCAAGGAACTGCAGACGATGAAAAGTGATGCGATCGGCATCGGGATGCATGTGCGAAACAAGATGCCTTATAACGAATGGAATGAGCAGGAGTGGCCTGAAATGTTTTCGAAAGCCGATATAGAATGTAAAGTACGTTTCCGTCTGGAAAATATGTTCTAAGGTCGGATCTGTGTGAGTTTCGTAATCAGTTATATGTTGCTTATGATATAATAGGCACCAGTTACTGGCTTCGGACGGGTGTGACCTTCGAAAGTGGTGAAACAAAGTGCAACAATGGAAATTGAACCTCATCATCTTATGGCTCGGCAACTTCTTGGTCATGGCGGGAATGACCATGGTCGTACCCTTTCTAGCGTTGTACTTGCAGGAGGATATCGGCTTAACGGACACCCATCAGATCGGGATATGGTCTGGGCTCATTTTCGCCGGAAACTTTGTAACCTCCTTTATCTTTCAGCCGATCTGGGGTAAATATGCCGATAAGTATGGACGCAAGGTTATGCTGCTTCGATCCGGCTTCGGAATGGCGATTGTTACTGTACTGATGGGTTTTGCCACCAGTCCTCTACAATTATTGCTGCTCCGCATGCTGAACGGAACGATATCCGGCTTCAACCCTGCGGCCATCGCGCTGGTATCCGCGACGACTCCCAAGAAACAGATGGGCTTCGCAATGGGCACACTGCAGTCCGGTGCGGTCGCAGGGACAATCCTCGGTCCGTTGATCGGCGGACTGCTAGCGGATTGGGTTGGCTTCCGGCCGATATTTTACATAACAGGCAGCTTGCTGTTCCTGGGATCTTTACTGGCGCTCCTTATGGTGAAGGAGAATTTCAACAAGGAGCAGGCGATGTCTGTGCCGCAAATCTCGGTTATTGAAGGCTTTAAGGAGCTGAGCAAGACAAAGGAGCTCTTGGCCCTATTCACTGTCACCTTCTTGCTGCAATTCGCGATGCTCAGCCCAATGTCGCTCATGCCCCTTTATGTGCAGGAACTGCATGGATCAACGGAGAACCTAGCTCTGCTATCAGGTATGGTCAGCGCGATTACTGGCATATCCAACGTGATCTGTTCGCCTCTGCTGGGAAGATTAAGCGACAAGATTGGAGCACACCGGATCTTGATGTTCTCGCTTATCGGTGCGGCTTGTACTTTGATACCGCAAGCCTTCGTCAATAATGTGTGGCAATTATTGATTGTACGATTCATGCTCGGCATGTTCATGGGCGGTCTGCTGCCTTCAGTAAACTCACTTATTCGCAAATTCACTCCCGATGGCATGGAGAGCCGAGCGTACAGCTTCAACAGCAGCACGCTCGCACTTGGCAATATGGCTGGACCTGTTGTTGGCGGTGCCGTTTCTGGATTAATCGGCATTCAAGGCATCTTCATTATGTCAGGCATATTCTTGCTAATAAACGTGCTATGGGTACGCTTCAGCCTGTTTGGTAAATCTCGTTCATCTATCCGTTCGTAGGATGTAATCGAGCCAGATAATAGGTCACAAGATGAACAGCTGTGATTAGAAAGCCGTCGGAGCCATCGGTGATGCTTCTGCGGCTTCTATCCCGTTTGAACAGTTTTACTATTTAATGTCCTTTTTTAAATAGTAATGTGTATGTCTTCCTGCGTTAGGAATGGTTCCCCATACTTCATAACCCTGCTTCTTATAAAAGTCTAATGCCTGAAAGCTCAACGTATCCAGCTTGATGAACTCGCATTTCTTCTCCTTAGCAAGTCGTTCAGCTTCTATTAACAGCTGCTTCCCGTAACCTGATCTTCGATACGCTTCATCGATGCACAGATATTGAACCTCCATCCAGTTCCAGCATATTTCGCCGATAAGCCCGCCATATGTACGACCATCTGCATCTTTAAGATACAGCTGCACGGCTTGATATCTGCCTTTCAAGTCATCTGGAAAGTGCTGATGATTAAACACAATCAGCTTATTTATCACACAGTCCTTATCAACAGGGTTCTCTTCATTAGAGATGAACAATTCCATTTTCGTCACTCCTTCTGCTATGCGATTGTAGAGTTGATAACTTCTGATCCATTACGACTATAGTGTACCAGTTCCCCCTTTCCTTGTGACGAGTATCAATTAATTATAGTTGAACATTCCTAAGATCTTGCTGTTTCGACTTTCAATACAAAGAAGAGCTGCTCCCTAAAGTCATGTTCGATGACCGAAAGGAGCAGCTCTTGCTTAATGCCTTATTCTATTTAGTCAACAAATCTATACCGGCAGCAACCCAACAACGTTCAAGAACACGAGCACGATGACAACTGGGATGATGTAGCGCAGCATAAACAGATAGTAGACAAGCCCTTTGCGCCACCATGCAGGCTCTGATTGCAGTTCATTAACGAGCATCTCCCGCGGGAATCGATACCCGACAAAGAGTGCAATCAGCAGCGCGCCGATCGGCATTAAGATGTTGGACACAACATAATCTGCAAGATCAAACAGTGACTTGTCAAACAAGGTGATGTCAGACAAGACCCCGAAGGATAAAGCGAACGGAATACCGACAATGAATATGATCCCGCCGAATATCCAGCTCATCCGTTTTCGTTTCTTATCATCTTGATTGGAGAACCGAGCAACTAAGATCTCCAACATGGAGAACGCCGATGTAAAAGTCGCAAACAAGAACAAAGCCAAAAATACTGCGATAAATACCGATCCAGCGAACATCTGCTCAAATACCGCAGGCAGTGTAACAAACAGCAGTCCCGGTCCCTCATTCGGCGACATGCCTAATGAGAACAACGCTGGGAATATCGCTAATCCGGCCATTAAAGTCGTCACTACATTCAAGGTTACTACCCAAGCAGCTGAGCGGGTTAACGACTCCTTTTTATCCAGATAGGAACTGTAAGTCACCATGACGGATACACCGACACTTAGGCAGAAGAACGATTGACCAAGCGCGCTTAGAATAGCCTTAGCATTAATGTTGTCGAAGTTCGGCATTAGGAAGTACTTTACACCCTCCATCATGCCCGGCAGCGTCAGAGAGCGAATGATCAATACGACGAATAAGATAAACAAGCCTGGCATCAGCAGTCGACTTGCGGATTCTATCCCTTTCTTAACTCCTCTTCCAACGACCCATATCGTAATTAGCATAAAGCTGCACTGAGCAAGCACTGCGTACCACGGATTAGCAACGGTGTCATTGAATAACTGACTATAATCATATCCCGCATGCAGCAACCCGCCGAATAGACTGCGAGCGAAATACAACAGTATCCATCCACCAATTACACTATAATAGGATAACAGCAGAAAGCTTGTCCCCATCCCCAAATAACCGATCCAGTGCCACTTCGACCCCGGCGCGATCTGACGATAAGCCGATACCGCTTCTTTCCCTGTACTTCTACCGATAAAGAACTCAGCAATTAATAGAGGAAGTCCAATCAATATGGTGAATAAAACAAACAGCAGAAAAAATGCGCCGCCCCCGTTAGTCGCAACCGTATTCGGAAACTTCCAGATCGCTCCGATACCGATCGCTGATCCAGCAGATGCTAGAATAAATCCAATCTTTGACGTCCATTGATCATTGCGCGATGACATGATTGATAGCCCCTCCATTATTCATGATGTCAGACCTCTGTATTTGTGGTGAACTTTAAATCGATTATAAAGGCAGCAAGCCCAAACCGTTTAAGAACACGATGAGTACGATAAGCGGCAGCACATAACGAAGCATGAACACATAGATGTTCAAGCCTGCCTTCCAGCCTGGAGCAACGGCGGACCATTCCTCGATCAAACGTTTGCGCGGAAAGCGATATCCGACGAAGATCGAGATAAGCAGCACACCAAGCGGAAGCAGCACATAGGAGACGATAAAGTCAGCCCAATCGAATACCGTCTTGCCCATAATGGTGAGCTCCTCAATACCGAATGACAGCGCGGATGGAACGCCTAACGCGAAAATAATTCCACCGCATATCCAGCACATCTTGCGGCGCCGCTCTGCTTCGCCTCGTGAGAATGCAGCCACCACGATTTCCAGCAAGGAGAAAGCCGATGTCAAGGTTGCAAATAAGAACAACGCTAAAAATATCGCAATAAACAGAGAGCCGTACGGAATCTGCTCAAACATGCCCGGCAGCGTAATGAACAGCAAGCCTGGACCTTCAACAGGCTCCATGCCAAGGGCGAACAGCGCTGGGAAGATGGCGATTCCCGCCATCAGCGATGTCATCACATTGAGCCCCACTACGGAAAGAGCGGGCTTGCCGATCGGGTCCTTCTTGTTCACATAGGAAGCATAGGTTACCATACAAGAACCGCCGACGCTAAGACAGAAGAAAGATTGACCAAGCGCGTATAGAATAGCTTCCGGAGTCAATCGGCTGAAGTCCGGCTTCAGGAAATACTCAAGTCCAGCCGTCATACCCGGCAGCGTCAAGGATCGAATCATAAGAATAACAAACATAATAAACAGTGCCGGCATCATAATGCGGCTTGCTCGCTCAATACCGCCTTTGACACCCTTGGCTACTACGATTATCGTCAGCAGCATGAACGCGCCTTGCGATACTACGGCAACGAGCGGTTCAGAGATCGTACCGTTGAATAAAGCGCCATAATCTTGACCTTGATGCAGGAGTTGACCGAACAACCCTTTTAACAGATATAATATGATCCAGCCTCCGACAACACTGTAGAAGGACAGCAGAATCGAGCAGGTAGCCATCCCCATATAACCGACCCAATGCCAGCGTGAACCCGGCGCCAGCTCTCGATAAGCAGAGACAGCTTCCTTGCCTGTGCTGCGGCCAATCATATATTCCGCAAGCAGCAGCGGTAAACCAATTCCGAATGTAAATAGTATGAATACAACAAAAAAAGCGCCGCCTCCGCTCGTGGCGACGACATTTGGAAATTTCCAAATAGCCCCCAACCCGATTGCGGATCCTGCTGACGCTAAAATAAAGCCTAACTTAGAAGTCCATTGCTCGTTCGTATTTGCCTTCATGATGTCTATTCCTCCCTAAGCTTCTACTCTGCTCTACTCTACTCTGCTAATTACCCTGATCTCATCATCAGAACAGCAAAAATTATGGTTCATTATAACATAATCACTTCGCTACGGACTTCAGGAAATATATTACATAAATCATCATCTCACTCGCATGATAGCTAAGCCGTCATAGGAAGACAGCATGGTGCTGTCCAGACGCTCATCCTGCGCGACGAGCTGGTTAAAGCGGCGCATCGCAAGCACAGCTGGACCCTGCTTGTCCGGATTAAGTGTACGCCCTCTCAGCATTAAATTATCGGCCACGATGATCGCTCCTGAATTGGACAGACGAATCGCATATTCCAAATAGTTCGGGTAGTTCTCCTTATCCGCGTCGATAAAGAACAGATCATATTTCTGCTGCTCCACTTCCAGCGCTGCCAGCGATTCAAGGGCTGGACCCAGCTTATATTCCACATGCTCGCCATAGCCAGCTTTCTTCAAGTTCGTATGCGCGAGCTCCGCATACTCTTCGCGCAGCTCAAGCGAGACAAGTTTCTTCTCGCCGCTCAAGCCTCGCAGGATGCACAGACCGCTGTAGCCGCCGAACGCGCCGATCTCAAGCGCTCGCGACGCTCCTGTCATGCGTGCCAGCATCGTCAGCAGGCGTCCGTAGCTGTCGCCGACAGATATATCTTTAATCCCGCGCTCGGCAATGGAGCGCTTAATCATGTCCAGTTCTTGATCAGGCTTATATAGCCCGTCCAAATAGCTTTCTACGTTTTGCATAGTCATTTTCACAACCTCCTGCAATTATGATATGATGATTCCCAGACGAACTCAAGATTTGCATTCTTTTGCAGAGAAAAGAACGGAGTGAACATTAGTAATGAGCAAACCATGGTCATTAATCGCAACAGCGCCGATGGGGCTTGAAGCTGTCGTTGCGCGCGAGCTGCGAGATCTAGGCTACGATGATGTCAAGACCGAGAACGGAAGAGTAATCTTTAGCGGCGGACCGCTCGACGTATGCCGCGCGAATCTGTGGCTGCGTACGTCGGACCGCGTCTTGATCAAGATGGCGGAGTTCCCTGCGCGAACGTTCGAAGAATTGTTCCAAGGAACGAAGGCAGTCGAATGGCAGGACTTTATTCCTGTTGATGGCGAATTTCCGGTTGAAGGCCGTTCCCATAAATCACAGCTCTCCAGTGTGCCAGCTTGTCAAGGTATCGTGAAGAAAGCGATCGTTGAGAAGCTGAAGGAAAAGTATCATGTGGATTGGTTCAACGAGACAGGAGCTTATTTCCGTGTCGAAGTAATGATGCTGAACGATATCGCGACGCTCGTGCTCGACACAACCGGCCCCGGCTTGCATAAACGGGGTTACCGCAAGCTTGTCGGCAAAGCCCCGCTCAAGGAAACGATGGCGGCAGCGCTTGTGCTGCTCAGCCGTTGGAATCCCGAGCGGCCGCTCTATGATCCGTGCTGTGGATCAGGCACGCTGCTGATTGAAGCGGCTATGATCGGCTGGAACGTCGCGCCAGGCATGAGAAGATCATTCCCATCGGAACATTGGCCTTCCATTCCGAGCGAAGCCTGGGAAGACGCGCGCGATGAAGCGTTTGACGCTGTGCGCGATGATGTAGAATTAAAGCTTCACGGTTCAGATATTGATCCGGAAGCGATTGAATTGGCTAAAGCTGCGGCTAAGAGCGCGGGCTTCGCCAACGAGATCACATGGGAGATTAAGCCTGTATCCAAGGCTAAGCCAGAGGGCGAGTACGGCGTTGTCTTAACGAATCCGCCGTATGGCGAGCGGCTCAGCGAGAAGGACGAAGTTGAGCGGCTCATTCGCCAGATGGGCTTCATGATGAAGACACTGCCAACATGGTCCATGTTCGTCATCAGTCCAAGCAAGCAGTTTGAGCATTATTTGGGACAACCTGCCGACAAGCGGCGCAAGCTGTTCAACGGCACCATCGAGTGCCAATTTTATCAATATTTCGGACCGCTCCCGCCTCGCAGCTACAATAAAGAGCAAGACGATCAATAAAGAAGCGAAAGGACTTTGATCTATATGAATGGTACATTCAACCATTCCTTGCAAGGAACAAAACAGAGATCACCTATGCACATGGTGTTAACCGGGTTGCCGTTCATCTTGTTCATTCTGACGATGCTAGGGAAGACCATCCTGATGAACAAGATGTTGGCAATACCCAATATGGCTACTGACATAAGCGATATTCTAGTCGCAGTAGGCGCGCTGCTTATCGCAGCAGGCTGGACATGGTGGCTGCCTAAGCGCTGGCGGCCATTTGCGCTGCTCCTGTTGAATATCGTGTTAACGTTTATGTTGTTCGCCGATCTCGTATATTATCGTTATTTCCAGGACTTTATAACGATTCCCGTGCTGCTTCAAGCGTTTCAGGTCAGCGCACTTGGCGACAGCATCGCCTCGCTCATACACCTGAATGACATCTTGTTCTTCTTGGACTGGATCGTGATCATCCCGATCACGATCATGTTCGAACGAGCTTGGAAACGTGAATATAAGCAGCAGAAGGAATCCTTAGGCTTTCATTACAGACGTCCATCCAAGCTCCGCAATGGTCTGCTGAGGCTCACCAACGGCTTGATTGCGATTATCATTGGCTCGCTGCTGTTAGCATTACCGATTCAGTATGCAACTTCGACTTGGGCGAAAGGAATCTTCACTGGAAACTGGTGGAATGCTTCTATTTATAACATTACCGGATTGTATGGATTTCACGGTTATGACATCTACCGATACGCTAAAGAGAATTGGTTCGTGGATCAAGACTTGACCGAAGCCGAGCAAGCGGAGCTGGAGCAATGGTTCGGTCAGCATAAGGAGATGCTGAAAGGACCCGCTTCAACCTTCGGCAAGTATAAAGGGAAGAACGTTCTCGTCGTCCAAGCGGAGGCGTTCGAGAACTTTGTCATCGGCACAAGTATTAACGGTCAAGAAATTACACCAAATCTAAATGCACTCGTTCAGGATAGTTTATACTTTAATCGCTTCTTCCATCAAACGGGGCAAGGACGTACATCAGACGCAGACTTCGGCGTGCAGACTAGCTTGCACCCGCTGCCTACCGGCTCCGTATTCATCCGCTATCCGGATCATCAGTACGATGCGCTGCCTAGCATATTGAAGCAGGCTGGTTATACGACCGGAGCCTTTCATGCCTATGAGGCTGGCTTCTGGAACCGGTACGTCATGTACGACAATCTCGGCTATGACTTCTTCATGAGCAAGAAGGATTATGTGATAGACGAACCGTTGGGCTGGTCGCTCGGCGACAGTTCCTTCTTCCGTCAGTCGGTAGATCGACTCGCGAACGAGAAGTCGCCTTTCTACAGCTTTATGATCACATTGTCAAGCCATCATCCTTATAAGCTGCCAGCTGAAGTGCAGACGCTGGATATTGGCGAATATCAAGATACGATCTTCGGCGATTATTTGCAGGCCGTGCATTATGTAGATTATGCAATGGGTGAGCTGATCAAAGATCTGAAGCAGAAAGGCTTATGGGAGAATACGATCCTGGTCTTCTACGGAGATCATGATAACTCAATCGGCGAGAAAGAACCGCTCGAGAAGCTGATCGGCAAGCCGCTTAGCGACTTCGAATTCATGGAGATTCAGGGGCAAGTGCCGATGATCATCCATCTGCCTGACGGCGCGGAGAAAGGTACTGTTGACACGGTAACCGGTCAACTGGATGTTGCGCCGACCCTGCTGCATTGGCTCGGTATCGATCCAACCAACTACTACTTTATGGGCAGCAACATGCAGGCTGAGGGCGAGCATCTTGTCGTACTGCGCAACGGCTCCGTAACGAATGGCGAGATCTATTATGTACCGTCTGCTGATAATATTTACGAAAATGGTACCTGCTACAAATACGACACAGGCGAACCAGCAGATCTGGAATCGTGCAGACCTATGTATGATGAAGCGCTGAAGCGGCTTAGCCTATCCGATCTCATCATTGAGAAGAATGCAATTCATCAGATGCGGCAGCCTTAAACGAGCTGTTGAATACAAAGGGGCTGTCCTAAAAGTCATTTTCCTCATGTCTTTTGGGACAACCCTTCTTTTTTACACCAATAAGAAACCGCTTACCTAGTCGATGAGACTGGATCAGCGATCTATTTTATCCGATAGCACATACGGTGACAGCAAGACCGTATGACCCGCGCTTGAACGGACACAGGGGCCGCTATTTCATGATTTCGGGGTATTTTTTGAGGGCTTGCGGACTCAGATGACGCTATTTGCTTCAAAACTAGCACTAAACTACTTATTCAGGTCAAATAACGGCTCTACGGTCCGCTAGTATGGCGATTTAGTGGTTTTTGCTGCAAATAGCGGCTCGTGTGTCCGCTCCCAGCCCATGTAGATAGCTATCGATTTTATCGAATAGCTGTAGAACTTGGAATGGACAACCTTGAGCTCGCCATCATCGAAAAGTCTATCTCAGATGAGGCGTCAAAAACCTGCATCTCAGCTCCAAAATCAGCTCATGTGAGGCTGAGGTGCTGAAAATTAACGTCTCAGACGCCACAACCGCATCGGCGAGCCGAAAAAAAGGGCTTTCCCAGGTAGAAAAAATCTACTTTTGGGAAAGCCCCTTTTTTTGAATATTATAAGGATAATGCTGAGTCGTTGGCATCCCCTTTATGACTTGGACTGTTATAGACTGAGACATCCAATTCCTTGGTCCATTTGCTCGTAATCAAGCCGGATGTCATGGATCCGCTCACGTTCAATGCTGTTCGGCCCATATCGATTAACGGCTCAACCGAAATCAACAAGCCTGCTAATGCAACCGGCAGATTCAAGGTCGAGAGAACGATAATCGCTGCGAATGTCGCTCCCCCACCTACGCCGGCTACACCGAAGGAGCTTACGGTAACTACAGCTATTACCGTTGCAATGAAGCTGAAGCTGAATGGATCAATACCCACTGAAGGGGCGATCATAACAGCCAACATAGCTGGATATATCCCAGCGCAGCCGTTCTGTCCAATGGATAATCCGAACGAAGCGGAGAAGTTTGCAATGCCGTCAGATACGCCTAGTTTCTTCACTTGTGTATCGACGTTCAATGGCAATGTGCCCGCAGATGTCCGTGAAGTGAATGCGAAAGTCAATACCGGCAATACTTTCCGAACATATGTCAATGGATTCAGTCCATTTAACGCAATGAGGATCAAATGAATGCAGAACATCACAATCAAGGCAACATAGGATGCAACAACGAATTCACCTAATTTAACAATCTCATCATAATTGGTGGTCGCCGTTACCTTAGCGATCAAGGCAAGGACGCCATATGGTGTCAGACGGAGAACTATCGTAACGATGCGCATAACAACAGCATATAGAGCCTCAACGAGCTTCGTAAACGTCTCTGCTTCTACCGGCTTCTTCTTCGAAATCCCGCGGAGCGCGACCCCGATGAATGCGGAGAAAATAACGACGGCAATCGTGGAAGTCGGACGAGCGCCCGTCATGTCTTCAAACGGGTTCGACGGGATCACTTCTAGGATCTGCTGCGGAAGTGTCTTATCTTCAACGTCGGCCAATTTGTTTGTCAGGTACTCGCCTCGATTGATTTCTTTTTCACCTTGCTCAATATTTACGGAAGTCAAATTAAATCCTAGTGCTGATGTAATCCCTACGGCAGCGGAAATCGCTGTTGTGAACAAGAGAATTCCGATAACCAGCGTACTGATCTTGCCTACGCCTTTATCCGCTTTAACTTTGATAATCGCAGAAATAATCGATACCATAATTAACGGAATGGCAACCATCTGCAGCAGTTTCACATATCCGTTACCAACTAAGCTGAACCAGTCAATAGAATGTGCAATCACATCTGACGTTCTGCCGAAGATCAATTGCAATGAGACCCCGAAGATAACCCCTAAGCCAAGCCCCGTGAAGACTCGTTTTGAAAAGCTGACATGCTTTTTCTGCATATACCAAAGAAGCCCGATTAAAGCGATCAATATCAATACATTTACTACCGTAGAAAGCACTTCCATCTCGAATATCCTCCTTATTGTCTTCATCATTCGCGAGACCGTTTCTCGTTTGTGAGATAACTATAATACAATTATTCCTACCTGTAAAGTATGAATTAAACCAAAAAAAAGATCACCCTCCTCCTGACCAAGAAGGCCAAGTTGAGGGTGATTCGTGTATCCGCTTATTTCTCGCGATTGCTCCACTGCTCGCTGTCCACTAGGCTGGTCAGCCGAACATGTTCCTCGGCGAGCATCTCTTCCGCAAGCTCAACAGCCTGCTGATTCATACTGTCTTCAGCTTGTACTACAGCGCGGTCCGCATGCCCGAGCGCTCGCTCAGCTTGATCCACAGCTTGATCTGTTGGATGCGTCATCGCTTGCGATACGGCATGATGAGCTCGTTCTACAGCATTCTGCGCTTGTGAGATGGGATTCTGCGACTGTAGGCTTGAGTCATACCTCGACATCGATCCTAACCTCCTCGGAAGCCGGTCGCAATGCTGCACCTTGCATTGGTCCTGAATGCAGCACTGCTGTACCGTTAATCCCTGTTAGGATACGATAAGGCGGTCTATCTTATGCGCTAGCTGAATGAAGCGCTGAGAGCATTATGTCATTTGATGAAAGCTTTTGCCTTCTCGATCGCTTCTTCTTCGGTAAAGCCTGTAACGTGGCGGCCGTTCACAAAGATAAATACACGCTTCTTACATGGACCACAATAGGATTCACAGCCAATTCTAACGTTAGCTTCAGGATCTAATTGCTTGACCTTTGTTAAGAAGGATTTCATATTCTTGATGTGACGGCACTTCTCACATACACGTATATCGTTACTCATGATGATGTCACTCCGATTAATTCCATAATTTTAATACTTTTAAGCAATACTATTGTAAGGGAACTTTACCTGATAAGCAACCTTCCAGTTGTCATCTTCCAACAGAATCATACTTTGCTGCGCGGTTGGAGAACCATGGAATGACGATTAATGTAAACAGCATATCATCTATCGGCATAAACGGCATCAGGTCAGGCAGCACCCAGTACAAGAGCACAGCGCCGGCAAACAGCGCCTTCATCCTGAATGGCACCTTTGACGAAAAGAGCATGGCTGGCGCTGTTCGAAACAAACTCAACAGCCTTCCACGAGTACGCGTCTTCGGTCGCAAAGGCGATTTCTGAGTCATAACACACACCTCCCTGATTCCAAGTATAGTGTATGTTAATCCATTCGTCATCACTCAGCCACGTTCATCCTGCTGAAGTGTGCAGACCGCTCAATACCGACTTCATAATATGGCACACGTCAGCATACACCCGTTCGAACTGATCGAGCGGCAGCGGATTCACACCTAGGCCAAGCTCAACGGTAAATCCTGGTCTGCGGAAGTTCTGGATGAACCAATCCTTAAAGCCAGCATCGCTCCCCGTGAGAGCGACGGCACGATACCCGCTGGCATTCTGGAGCTGCTGCGCCCACAGCTGAGACTCAGGAGGTTCATATCCGCGGTAATTCCAGTAGATCTCCTGCCCTTGGGAATGAAAGGATAGCGCGATGTCAAACGACATCCGCTCCACATATGCCGCAAGCGCCGCTGCTTCCGGCTCGGATAAAGGCTGCGTGCCTCCATAATTCATCGGCGCAGGCTTGCGGACACCGCGGCGCCGGCATTCTTCTTCCCAATGTGCGGGAAACTGATCGTTCAGATCAACGCCGCGAATATTCGCCTTCCAGCTGCTGAAGCGATTTCCTGCATCGTTCCATTCCAACAGAAGCTCAGCATATGGATGGCGCGGAGTTACCCCCTCCTGCACCAGCTCCACCCCATCTGGATTAACCATCGGAACTACACATAATGTATTTCGTTCATATGCCGCATGACTGTCCCAGCCTTGCCAGCTCGTGCACGTTTCATAATGTGACGCATAATCCTCGAAGAACTGCATCAGCCCTGCCGAGGTCAGCCATTCATTCGCATGCACAGCCCCATTAGCGTGAACAAGGTTAGGACCCGACCCGATGCGCAGTGCGATTATAGGCTTGCCCATCACACTCTCTCCGATCTGCTCCGTTCGAATAAAGGGATACCTTGCTTGCAGCCGATTGATATCATCCATCAACTGCGCTGGTCCATATTCAGCGCGAGTCTTCGCTTCTCGCTCATCGCTCCAGTACGGAATAGCGATGCTCTGGCCTGGAACCAGCCTGCGCGGATTAATCATCGGATTCGCATTCGCCAACCATTGTATAGGCACTCGAAATTGAGAAGCGATCGAGTAAAAGGTATCATCCTGCTGAATGACATAAATAGTGGGCGGGATATGCGGGATCTGGATAAGCTGTCCCGGTTTCACATATTCATTGGGGCGCAGCTGAGGGTTATGTGCCATCAACGCCTGAATATTTACACCATATCGTAAACTGATACGCAAATAAGTATCGCCCTTCTGAACGATATACGGGATTGCCACTGTGCATGTCCTCCTTTTTCACACTCCATTATGGTTAATGGTTATGCACTCTCCGAGAAGAACAGCACCTGATATCCCACAATACTGCATCAGCCTTTTTTCTATCAATCTCACAATTCGTCCACTTTCTATCAATACTATTTTCATAAAGTAGTAAAAGAATGAAATTCAAGTCTTAGACTTAACGACCAATTCGTTGCTGCGTTATCCGCTTCCGATTCCAACAGGGTTCCAGCCGACTCGGGTCGTATGATCGAACATCTATTCTATTGATCCCTGACAGGGCAGAACCATATCAGAGAACGGAAGTGATATCGTGAATATTCCATTGTTTGTCCCTACTTATCGCGTGGATGAATGCTTAACAGAAATCCGCGAATGCTTGGAAACAGGTTGGACGGGATTCGGATATAAAACAATTGCTTTCGAAGAAGAGTGGAAGTTGTATACAGGCTTCCCCAATGCTCACTTCGTCAATTCAGCCTCAACGGGACTGTCCATCGCAATAGAAGTATTAAAGATGACGAATGGCTGGAAACGAGGCGACGAGATTATAACTACACCCTTAACCTTCGTGTCAACGAACCATGCGATTCGATATCATGAGCTGAAGCCCGTATTTGCAGATGTGGACGAGTATCTCTGCTTAGATCCCAACGAAGTAGAACGCCGGATTACACCTCGAACACGAGCTGTCATGTTCGTAGGTATAGGAGGCAATACAGGTCAGTACGAACGAATCGCTCAGCTGTGCAAGGATTATCGTATCTCACTCATCCTTGATGCTGCTCACATGGCAGGCACTCGTCTGAATGGCGCTATTCCCGGCCATGAAGCTGACGCTGTCGTCTATTCCTTTCAGGCGGTTAAGAACCTCCCAACGGCGGATAGCGGAATGATCTGCTTTCAGCATGCGGAGCAGGATCGCTTAGCGCGCAAGCTCAGTTGGTTGGGCATTAATAAGAACACTTTTTCCAAAACCGAACAGGATATAGCTTACAGCCGGCTCTATGATGTCGAGCATGTAGGCACCAAGTCACACGGCAACTCCATTATGGCTGCGATCGGCATCGTCCAGCTCCGCTATCTGGACCAGGATAACGCATATCGCAGGCAGCTAGCTGAATGGTATGAAGCTGCGCTCGAGCCGCTGTCATCTCACGTACGTATTATTCCATCAGCGCCTGGATGTGATAACGCGCGGCATTTATTTATCGTTCGCATATCGGAACGCGACAAGCTGCTGCAAGCATTAAATGAACAAGGCATATATCCGGGCGTCCATTTTCGATCGAATACAGAGTACCGCATGTACCGGCACGCAAGAGGGCAATGTCCGCAGGCAGAAGCCTTATCCAAAGAAATAATGTCTCTTCCGCTCCATCTGCGAATGTCCAATGAGGATGTTCAAGCCGTAGTAGAAGGCATCAAACTATTTATTCAACGAGATCTATAAGAGATATAAAGGAGTCAGGATATTATGGAGCACTCCCACCGCATCTTAACGCCTCGTCTGCTGCTCCGTCCGCTCACCGAACACGATCTAGAACGAGTAAGAGGCTGGCGCAATCAAGAAAATATCCGCATCTGGTTCCAAGACGATCAGCTGATTCAACCTGAACAGCATCTAAGCTGGTATGAACGCTACCGGACAAATGCAAATGATATGACCTTTATTGCCGTACAGTTAAAGCAAGAGATTCCGATCGGTATGGGGGCTTTATATCGTATCGATCACATCAATGGAATTGCTGAGTTTGGAAGAGTATTGATAGGAGACATCGACTATCAGGGACAGGGCTACGGAGAGGAGATCGTACGAGGTCTTACGAAGTTTGGTCTGGAGCAATTGGGAATGAACACTGTCGAACTGTTCGTTAAGATCACGAATACGCGGGCCATTAAAGCATATATGAACTGCGGATATGTGCATGATCGCTCTTATCGTCAGCCTGGAGCCAGAGGAACAAGTTCCCTCATTCGTATGATTTGCACCATTTCCCATAATCGCAAAGAGGGGCGCAGATGAATTCGGCTGCCCTTAGTGACATACCGGACAAGCGGCTCATGACGGGATTCAAATATACCCCCTAAAATATAAAGAAGAGGGCAATCCTCAGGCAAGCAATTGCTCGGGGACAGCCCTCTATTCTTGTAGAAAGTTGCTATTATTAATAAAAATGCGGAACCTGCCAGATCACCGGTACATCCCGAAGCTGGGGACCGAGCCAATCCAACGTAATTCGTTTAAATATATCTGGATCTCCACTGCAGAAGAATTGATGTACAGGAATCTCTTCCATGTCCGCCAACTGATTCTTGTCGTGGAGAATCGTACTCACTTCACGTGCCGTTTCTTCAGCGGAATTAATAAGTTCAACACCCGAGCCCATCACTTCTTGAATCGGTTCTCTTAAAAATGGATAATGTGTGCAGCCAAGCACGAGCGTATCGATCGGCGTTGCTCGAATGGATGCGAGTGAATCACGGACGACGTCCCACGTTTCTTCTGAACGATACATTCCCTTCTCTACCAATGGAACAAATAACGGGCAAGGCTGACTAATAACTTCTACATGCGGCGATAATCGCATTAATGCTTGTTTATATGCTCCGCTCTTAACCGTTCCTTCTGTTCCGATGACACCGATATGTCCTGACTTCGTTGCTGCGATTGCTGCTCTCGCTCCTGGATGAATAACCCCTACGACCGGGATCGATACACGGGATCTAATCTCTTCCAATGCTACTGAAGCGGCGGTATTGCATGCAATAACGATCATTTTAGGATCAAATTGAATTAAATAATCTACAATCTGCTGAGTAAAATGCTTGACTTCTTCTGGTGTTCTTGGGCCATAGGGTGTACGAGCCGTATCACCGAAATATATAATTTTTTCCCTTGGGAGCTGTCGAATGACTTCTTTGACAACCGTTAAGCCCCCTACTCCCGAATCGAGCATTGCGATAGCCTGCTGCACGTATACACCGCTTCCTTCACTTCATGTTAGTCTGTAAAATTTACACCTCAACCGATCTGCATCGTGAATACGCTCCCGAACATCGCGCATACGCTATGGGTTACGATATGTTTGCTAGATGTAAAACGTACCTTGATCTTACCCGATTCACTTAGATCGTTCAAGTGTCCTCCAATAGACTCACATGTCCATACACGCTTCCTTGTCTCAGATAACGCATAAAAAGCCCCTTCTTCTGGAGTAAATAAAACAACATCTCCAGATAAGGGGCCTTTCCTGTAATTTTGCGGCTTGACGTGCGTAATGGATTAGATAACGAACAGAATCTGCTTCTCTTCTTCTGCAGAAGCTTCGACTGTTTGTTCCGATTCATCTACGATGCCATCAGCAGTCTCATCTACTAGATCGTCAACAGATAGTTCGATAGCTTCACAGGTTATAGCTTCAGCTTCACAGGCTGACTCCGAGGATACAGAAGCGACCTCCAGCTGAGGTTCCTCAACACCAGAACGACCTTCCTGCCAATTTTGAATCGTACGCTTCAATCCAACCGTCTTCTCTTTAGCTGTATCGATCAAGTTCGAAGTCCGATCACCAATCTGCTGCGCCAGCTGCTGTGTCTTCTCGCCTGCCTGCTTTGCGCCATCTGCGATATCTTGACGCAGTTCACGACCTGCCTTGGGGGCAAACAACAGGGCGGTCACACCTCCAACAACCCCACCTACCAATGTGCCAATCCAGAACTTGCGGTTCGTGTCTTTTTGCGACATTTCCATTCCTCCTTTGTCCGGCACTTGCCCTAATTTCGCTGTGTATCTGTCTGCGTACTGTCGACATTCCGCTTGTGACGAGCACTCACGTCCTGCCATAGAGCATAGCCAATATCGAGCCATTGCAGCGTCTCTTGGATACGCTTCTCATTGCTGCGCTGAGCCGATTCGACTGCAGTCCACGTTCTCTCGGACCATCTGCCTATGTGTCCATTCCACGAATCGACTACTGATCTCGTCTGTTCTGCCGTATCTCTCCACTTGACGATCTCATCAACAGCCGATTGTGCTTGAACCAGTACTTGCTCTCCACGGCTGCTCATCTCCGCAACTTGCTGTACCAGCCCAGATAGTTGGCTATCCATTTGCTTAACCGATCGATTCAATTGACGCATCAATCGAATACTGCTGCTAATCGCAATCGTTAAAGCCACACATACGACGATCCAAGCGCCCACTGCCACAGCTATGCTCCATTCCAGCATTGCACTCCTCCTCTTCAGCGAATTCATTAGGGCGAATGCCCATTTCATAATGACAGTATAAGAAGTATGGGCTCGTCTTGACACCGCTGGGCTTGACCTTTTTCAATGGGCTTGGATGAAACAGAAGAAGGGCTGCACCATTAGCACATCGCTAATCGCACAGCCCCACACAACAGCTATTATTCTTCTTTACAATTCTGCGCAATATGATACGTGCAGCGCATTCCCTGTTTCGCCAGACATTCCGTTCGCTCTACGCGATCGGTACCTAGCAGCTCTCGGAACAGAGCCAGCTCGCATCTGCACGGCTCCTCATATCGATCCGCAACCTGAGCGATCGGGCAATTGTACTCATGCAGCAGCCATGAGCCATCATCCAGCTTCTCTGTTTCGACCATATACCCGTTCGAATCCTGAATAGATCGAAGTTCATACACTCGCTGATCAAGCGATAGATGCGCCATGCGCGATTCATACCGCTGCCGCAGTGTGCGCTGTCTGCCTTCAAACAGTCGCCGAACGACATCTTCACCGCTGTCATCCCAAGTCTCTATTTCGCCTAGCATATCAAGGGCAAGCTGATGATAGTACTTCGGAAATCGCTCATCACCCTCAGAAGACAAACGAAAGAGCTGAAGCGGTCTGCCTACTGATTGCCGCACAAGCTCTATATTTACAGACTGCTGTTCAACCAGCAGATACAGGTGACGACGGACGCCCATCTCTGTCATACCGAGCCGTTCAGCCAGCTGCGCAGCAGACATCGCTCCATTCGTCTTCAGCAGGTTCAAGAGCATGTCCCTCGTGGACGGTTTTCGCACCGTTCGTTTCAATCCATTCACCACATTTAGTTCATCATTAGTATGGTCATTCTACCTTAATCACAGTTGCATGTAAATTCATTACGATAGAAGCTCTGACTCAATATATCGTTCTACACAATCCTTGAAGGAAGTTAATAACTCTGGCAATTCAGATAATTGACTATGAATTCCGGCTCTCTCCCACTCTGCATACTGTTGCACCAGCGGTTTGCGCAGCTGTACCAGCTGAAGGAGCTTGTGTTGCAGACTCACATCAAATACGCCTTCTTGTGCAATTATCTCAACAATATCTTCATAGCTGCTAGCATCGCGCATTATGAATCCATCAATTAATAAGCTGCCTACATCGGTCACCATCTCAACTGCGAGATGCAGCGTTCGTTCTTGAGCCATATGAAAGAGTGCGGAATCGTTCCAGCCTGCTGTGATCTGTTCTACTGCTTCATTCAGAATCTCGATCTGCTGCAAGCGGTTGTCAATCTGCTGTCTATCTACATAGTACATCGCCAGTTCCCCTCTCAAGTCGTATATGTGCAAAAAGGAGCTTCCAGACTGAAAGCCCCTCTTCCTCATTATATAATAACATTATTATTTCACAACAAGAACTGACTTCATCGTTCCATGTCCCGGTCCACACATAACCGAGCATGCAATCTCGTACCGTCCAGGCTTATCGAACGTAATATCCTGCTCCATTGCTCCATCTTTCAAGTTGATGTTTAACTCAGCAATCTCTGCACCGTGAACACCAGATTTGTTAATAAGCTTCAACCGAACCGGCTCTCCAGCCTTCACTTCATATTCAGGCTGGTCAAAAGTAAAGTCGCCCCGCGCCATAATCTTAACAACCTGCATACCTTCTGGCGCAGCCTCTTCTACAGGCGCCTTCGGCATGTTGAACAGCATCAGTCCAGCGGCCAATAGGCACGCAATGCTAAATAAACCAAACATTGCCCATTTTTGCATAACCGTTATTCGCCCCTTTTGTCAATTACATTCATCATCCTTTATATTACAAAATGTTTCCTTATATTAACAACCCAAACTTTTAAAACAAGTTTCCTTTTTTTACAATTGTGACAGATTATTGAACATGCTATGTATACGTTCCCCCGCTTTCATCCCATACGTCTGCGCTAACGGGTATACGGCATCTGCTGAACAGCTGCAAACGCGGTGCTCCTTCATCGTATCTGAACTTAGCAGAGGACACAGATTCTATCAGTTTGTCTTGTCAGTATCCTGCTTTAACGTCTCGATCACTCGTTTAATACTAGGAGGCAGCGGCAGCCCCATGCGGCCGTAATTCTCCGTTATGCTTATCAATTCATTCGCCAGGTAGAAACTTATCGCTCCGTTCATGATGATGTTGCTATTGAATACGAGATCAATAAAATGTGCTAAGGTGATGACTAGTATCATAAGCGCTTTCTTGGCCAATCCCCAGAAGCCGACTTCGCTATTGAGTCCTTTATTCTCTTTTAGTGAAGCGGCGATACCGGTAACGTAGTCAATTATGATTGTTAGAAAGAATAAGCTCAGCAAGTGGCTCCACTCTCCGAACATAAAAGTTATGCCCGCGCCAATTATCCCGCAGACCGAATTAAAGATCATTAGCTTCATGTTCATTCCTCCTTTACTTCGTAATAACGGGTTTAGTTATCATATGCGGTCTTGTCCGTATGGTCACGGCAGATGGAGGGAGGCAGCATCATCAATATCGAGAAGAGTATTTTCTACGAGAAATGTATGCAAGAGCATATCTCTACTCCATTATTTTCATATATGATAGAACTCAAAGTACCACGAAGGAGGTAAGAACGATGCATGACCAACAGGTGTTAACGGATCCCAAAATGTTAGTTAGAGATGAACTGAAGAGAGCGGGGCTCGATTTAGATACAGTAAACATTCCTAATAGAGTGTTCATTGCCATGTCAGGGATTATAGAAAAATTTATGGATCAGGAAGCAGTTATGGAGTCCGATATACCTCTAGCTGGAAAACTATATATATTTAAAAATAACCCAGCTGTAGGGCTGGTCAAATCGCATGTCGGATCACCAGGAATAGCGGTACAGGCGGAAGATTTAATTGCAGCTGGCGTTAAAGAACTGATCCACCTGGGATATGTCGGAGGGATTGACCCAGATTTAACTCCAGGTCGATTGATTGTGACAACAGGAGCATTTAGCGAAACGGGTATTGCCGCGCTATATGGATTTGATGATGAACTAATTTATCCGAATCAAACCCTGGTTAATGAAATGAAGGAAATGCTCAATAAACAAGGACAGGAATTCATTGCTGGCCATCACTGGACCACAGATGCAGGGTATTTAGAGACCTGGGGTAAAGCTAAAAAGTACCGATCACAAGGCGCAATATGTGTGGAAATGGAAGCGGTTGGTCTGTTCGTCGTGGCTAACTATCGAGGGATCAAGTCATCAGCAATTTATGTAGTTACTGATGTGCTAGCGGAAGATGGTTGGAGATTAGGATGGTCTGCCGGTGATATTGACAAAGGGGTCACTGAACTGGTTAAAGCTATCTTGAAGGATGCTCAATTGAACTAACTAATTTCTTATAGATTGGAAAAATGGGATGAAACAACTAAAGGTAATTTCCACAATAAGCGCCGTTATATTTGTTTTCACATTAATATCAAGATCTTTTTTAAATCTACCGGACTTGTTTTTTGGTTTAGGTATTGGATTTTCCTTGGGGAGTTCATTAGTTTTATATTATGTATCTAAAAACCGTAAACATCAAAGTAACAACGATAAATAGGTGAATAAGTTTAGTCAATTATTAGTAACAAAATATCCCCTTAATCTAACAGAGCCTAATTTTTACAAAGACAGGAGAGGGTTATATGTTTTATGAAGCTCAAAAATATATTGAATATCTTAATAGTTACCCTCTGTTTGAAGTAGAAAAAGGAAATGCCGATCATTTATTTGAGTATGTGAATAGAGATGATGAGAACCTTATTACGCTATGTAATACATATGGGATTGCGGAGATTGCACTTAGTAGAGATACATTTGAAAAGGTTAAGGCTCTAATGGATTGGGTGCATAAAGAGTTATTTTTTGTAGGAGAACACGTATATCCTCCCCTTTTTAATTCTCTAAGCATACTGAGTGACAGAAAGAAGGGCGCATTATTTTGTACATATCAAGCTATTGTTTTGAATGAGGCTCTACTATCCATAGGAATAAAATCTCGATTATTATGGTGTTTTCCTTACGAATTTGACTCTGACTGTCACGTCGGAGTTACAGTATATTTACCTGAAATTAACGACTGGATATTCTTTGACCCTACTTTTAATACATTCTTTCATGACCAGGATGGAATACCTCTAAGCATCGTAAAGGTTCGTGAAGTATATAAAAGTGGAGAATTGCCAGGCTTTAAGCATATAGAAATAAATAAAACATGGTCTTTAACTTTAAATGGATTTGAGTATGAAACTTACGATAAGTGGTTTTCCATGTACATGGCAAAAAATTGTTTCCGATTCTCTTCGCCATTACAAAGCTCTTTTGGTTATCTTTCAAGGGAAGATGCAATAACCGTTTTCTTAAATCCTTCTGATTATGTAATAAAAAACGAGTATGATCATGTACAACATCCACAAACAGCACTTTACACAAACAACATCAATGTTTTTTTAACAAAGGATAAAAATTAAAACCTCTAACGGAAACATTAGCTCTAAAAAACAACAGACGATCTTACTGAAATTAGACATCTGTACGGTCATTTAGTTATTTACCCATATATTTATAAATGCTAGCTTAAAGATGCACACTTTTGCTTGTGTAAGTATGTTCTAAAACGATTGAGATAATCAGTCGAAATACGACTGTTATGCGATTGCTGTTGAATATGCATGTACAATGAATCGACTCTGTAACACGGTTTTACCCCGTTATCTCACCTAAACTGCGAGTTTCGCCCGCTGTAACGGGGAAATAACCTGTTATCTCGCTCTGGCCTTCCCACTCGAGTACAGCCTCGACTCTGTAACACGGTTTTCCACCGCTATCTCACCTAACTTGCGGGTCTAGCCCGCTGTAACGGGGAAATAACCTGTTATCTCGCTCTGACCTCCCCACTCGAGCACAGCCTCGACTCTGTAACACGGTTTTCCCCCGCTATCTCACCTAACTTGCGGGTCTAGCCCGCTGTAACGGGGGAAAACTATAAATGCTGACTTAAAGATGTACACTGTAAGTGAATGGCGTTTGTTCGATCAAAAAGACAAATAATTCTTATTGAGAATTAAGAAACTCATTAAAGTAATCCTGAAAGTCTACATCCCCACCCTTTAGATGGTTCTGCATGTAGTTCAGTAGTATAACGGATAGCACATGGGATCCATCATCATGACTCTTCAAGTAAGCATATGGATCCTTCTCCAAACCTATCTTTTCGCAAATATACAGCGCCATTGCTTCCACAACATTTTCCTCAATGAACCCCTCTATTGTCGAGTAGCCGAAACGCTCCTTCTGTTTATGAAAAGCAGCTAAAAGCTCAGGTTCAAGCTTCAACTTGTCGAAATGATGATCGAGCTGCTCTACCCGATAAGGCGGATGGAACATTTCGTGAATGGCAATGCCTAGCGTTATTTCATTACCGTACGAAACGTCAGAAATATACCGTGGTCCCGTAATTTTAATCCCATGTGGTGCTGCAAAACTACATAAATATAGAACGATATGATCAATCTGGCTTAATGGCCCTAACATGTGATTAATTTCATTAAAAACGGAATAGTTGGAGACAAACGTCGTAATCTCGTTCGCTTTTTTCAGTAGAGCGGGGAGTTTGTGTTCATGCCAATACTGTTTAAACCCTGCGATCTCCATACTGTGAATGACTTCAGAAGTGAGACTAAACAGCTCTTTCTTTTTACCCCAACTATCTTCTTGGTAATACGGAGTTCGACTAAAATAGGATTGAAGTAGATCCGTCGATCTTAGTAACTCTGAAAGATCATAGGAACCGAAATCGGGGACCGAAGAAACTACTAAGGTTAAAAAGGGACTCAGCATGGTTCCGCCTTGTATGCGAATGATTTCAGACATAAGTCGCTGATTTGCTTCTGTATTTATGGATAGGAATTGTTGATGGTCTTCTACATGCCGTTTGACATAGAACTCGTCTTGCGTCAGCACGTTTAGAAAATTTAAAGCATCAAGTGTATACGAGGTTGTTACTTCAAATGCCATAATTTCCACTTCCTTTCTTCCAGCATCAAATACATGTAACGAATTCATTTTCAAATAAGTTTACAATGGAACAATATCATTTGTAAATTGTTGGAAAGTAGTCTAATGTTGATCTGACACAATAAAATAAGGAGCATCTGCACTAGGCAAACTGCTCCTCGTTTCGTGTATATTATCCTAATTTTATGGAGCTGAACTACTTCATCTCGTACCGAAATCATTAATTTCAATTTTTCTCCCATCTGGATCAAAAAAAGCAATCTCTTTGCCACATCCACCGCGATCCTTAATTCCATCTGTGGCAAGTTCAACGTTCTTTTCTTTCATTCTTTCATAGATCTCTTCAATATCTTTTACTTGGAACATCAGTATTGCGTGATTATATCCTTCGATATTATTGAAATTCATTGAAAACTTATCGTTGGACTGTACAAAAAATATACTACCCCCGCCAGGAATATCTTTGGAAAAGTTTAAAACAACAAGATCTGCATTAGGGTCTAACGGTGCAAAGTCGGCTGCTTCTAAACCAAATATCTCGCTGTACCATTTTGCAGTTATGTAGGGGTACTTAGCCGGCAAATAAATACATGATAGATTTAGCAATTTGGGCTCCACCTTAGCTGCACTTGGTATAACAATTTCACTCATCTTCTTTCCCCCTAAAGAAACTATTCCATTAAACTTCTAATTACTTCAACAGGTTGACGATGATTCCATCTGCCTGCCGTTATGATGCTATGCTGCTATCGTTCTCCTTTAGCTTAATTCCAAAATCCCTCGGGCAGACCGAGAGGCGATAGCCCCAATGCTTGAATATGGTGTTGGTATATTAAGCTCATCCCAGTTCATCGGGGATGAGCTTTTCTTTTATACTTAAAAGATCACCACTGGGTT
>NZ_JBYTDY010000020.1:0-32530 GCF_058791835.1 Paenibacillus sp. EB106-04-04-XG159
TCTCATTTAGCTGTTAAAAACAAAAGTACCCTATCGAGAGACTTTTTTAAAGTGTCTACTCGACAGGGTACAGTTTACTGTGTAGTGCCCTTTAGGAAACTATTTGATCGGAATATATATTTCGTATTCGTTTGTCTCTCGTTCGGGGTCATCTTTTGCTGGGTGATAGCGGTGATCGAAGATTTCTAAGCCATGTACGGCATTGTTTTTCTCATAACCCTGCTGTTTGAGCCACGCAAAGCATTGCATATAGTAATCTGTTACATTTTTCATCGGCCCTTTGTAAATGAAGTGAGCATACTTCTGTGCAGGAATGGTGAGAGCGACCATGTCGCTTGGCACTTGATCGAATGCACTCACTTCTACTCCGATATAACACGTAAAGTCCGTTGGACGATCATGGCAAGGAGAGAGAAATACATTCGGATTAACTTGATTCTGAATCTCCTCCAAACGACTCGTAAATTCCCTCCATAAGGTTGGAATCACATGTGCTGCCTCATAAGGGCCTGTCCAAACGACTCCGACCATCTTAAACTCATCTCTCGTTACAACTTTCCCTTCCATTATTCAAACTCCTTTCAGCGGGTTGATCTTTTGTTCTTTCTCCTTTACGATATCAGTAAACCTAGTCAAAATCTGTCATAGTTCTGAAAAATATTTTTGTAAAATGGAGTAATCAATATGGCAAAGAGTAAACGATTGATTGACCTAATGCTCAAATTGAATTCCAAAAAGAGATACACCGTACAAGAACTTGCAGACGAATTCGGAGTTTCCTATCGTACGATGTGGCGATATTTGCAGGAACTAAGTACGATTGTACCTTTATACTCCGAGAGTGGCATCTATGGAGGATATCAAGTGCTTCATGATCAGAAAGTCCCTGTATCGCAAGCTGAACATTATAATGACTTCGAAGGAAATATTGTTATTAAGCCTTCATTTCATGTAGCGGGATTTGAATTTACAGCGCCTTATACGGCATTTAGTGAAGTAGAGGTATTGGCACCTAGACTATGGTTAGAGTTGTTGCGTCGTCGAGAAGAGATTCCTTACGTCAATTCCAATATACGCTTAGGTCTTGCCCATAATCGAACAGATGATTTTACCTATTACGTTACTCTGGAAGTAGAACATGTTGAACACATTTCCGATGATTTCATTCACATGCAAATCCCTACCCGGACGTATGCCCACTTTACACATTACGGCTCTTTGGAGCGGGCACATGTTCATTCCACCTACAATTCGATTTACAAATGGCTTGATCAGAATGGGTTTGAGCAGGATGCGGAAGCACTGAATATCGAATACTTCGATGAGCGCTTTCAACCAAGTCATCGTAATAATCAATATGACATCTATATCCCTATCAGATCGATGTCTGACCACTAGAACATCATGAATCCCGAAGTACATATATAGAGTGAATAAGAGCCACGTCGATTGACGTGGTTTTTCGGCATGTTTCACATGTTTGAGAGTTCATGGAATACTGGAAAACGGATAGTTTTGGGTTATTGTCAAAAATTATGAATAATCAAATTTAAATTTCTAGAGTATAATAATATGTCATATGTTGTCTGTTTTACGTGTAAAAAATAATTACTGTGCAGGAAAGATGGAGGAAGCGAAAAGTGGAACTTGGTATAAGCACGTTTGTCGAAACAACGCCTGATGTGAAAACGGGAGAGACGATAAGTCACGCTGAGCGATTACGTGAAGTGGTGGAGGAAATTGTACTTGCCGATCAGGTGGGATTGGATGTATATGGAGTAGGTGAACATCACCGTCATGATTATGCTGGGTCATCACCAGCGGTTGTATTGGCTGCGGCTGCATCCCAGACTACAAGGATTCGGTTGACCAGTGCGGTAATGATAATATCCTCTTCTGATCCAGTGCGTGTATTTCAGGATTTTGCAACACTTGACGGGATTTCAAATGGACGCGCAGAGATTATGGTAGGCCGGGGTTCGTTTACAGAGTCGTTTCCGCTATTCGGATGCGATCTGAAGGACTATGAAGAGTTATTCAATGAAAAGTTGGATTTGCTGTTAAAGATCCAGAAGTCCGAGAAAGTAAGCTGGAGCGGTAAATATCGAGCAGCAATAGACGGTCTGGGCATTTACCCTCGTCCGGTACAGGATCCATTGCCGATATGGATTGGCAGTGCAGGGAGCCCGGAGTCCGCGATTCGCACTGGGGAGCAGGGATTGCCATTTGTCCTGGCCATCATCGGTGATGTCAAGCCATTAGATTACACATCACAAGTGGAGCACTACAAGAAAGCTGCGGCTCAAGCAGGCCGTGATGTATCACAACTGACGATCGCGTCGCACTCCCATGGCTTTGTAGCAGAGGATCAACAGACGGCCATAGAGAAATTCTTCCCTTCCACACATGCACGAACAAATGTGAGAGCAATCGAGAAAGGCAAGCCTCCTTATCATCGTTCGGATTATGATGCAGCGTGCAGCTTTGAAGGCGCTTTGTACGTCGGGGATCCAGAGACGGTAGCTAATAAGATCATTCATCTTCGCAAGCATGTGGGGATTACACGATTCTTCTTGCATATGCCGCATGGCACGATGCCTCATGAGGATGTTATGCGGGCAATTAGACTATTTGGAACAGAAGTGGCGCCTCGGGTAAGAGAAGAAGTAGCGCGTTGGGAAGCTGATAATCGCTGATTTCAAATACTTTAATCCTCAGATTTATTCATCAGTGTACATAGAATGATTGTAATTAGGGCTCAACCATAATTAGACCCTGAAGCACCGGGATTTCCCGGTGCTTTTTGATTTTTTAGTGGATTTACGAACCCATGTATTTCGTTTTGTAGTGACCAAGTGCAAGAAGCGGCCAGATGTACCGGTAGCTGTGATAGTGAATATAAAAGTTGCCTGGAAGACCAGCGCCTGTCGGATAAGAGGTCCTCCAATCATTTTCGTGCAAAGATGCGATAAGTCTATGGATTCCTCGATCTAATGCTGGTGTTGTCTGCGGTTGAACAGCAATAAGGGCGTCAAGTACCCAGGCCGTCTGAGATGGTGTGCTTTCTCCAAGCGGTACATAACGCTTTAGCCGATCACTTTGACAGGATTCCCCCCATCCTCCGTCTGCGTTCTGTATGCTTAAGAGCCATTTGGCACCTTTTTGCACCGATTCATGGTTCGCCGGCAGGCCGGCAGCTCGTAATCCGGTTAATGCAGCCCACGTACCATAGATATAACAAACGCCCCATCTTCCGTACCATGAACCATCTTTCTCCTGATGATGAATCAGCCATTTCGTTCCCCGTTTGATGAATTCATGCCGTGCATCAAGCCCGGCAAAGTTTCCGAGATACTCCAAGGCGCGACCGGTTAGATCTGCCTCCGAGGGATCTGTGGCAGCGGATTTGGCACCCTCGATGGCGAGCCAAGAGAACATTGCTTTATTCGTATTTTTTTCGAATGCAGGCCAGCCGCCGTCATTATTTTGCATAGACAGAACCCAATTCAATCCGCGATTCCACGATTCCTGATAGGTTGGATCGGTACTCGCGAAGCTTCGGATGACCCGTAAAGCTGCCGTTGTGTCATCCACGTCCGGATTGATCGTATTCGACTCGGAAAACCCCCATCCACCGGGTACGGTACCCGGATTATGGATGCTCCAATCAGCGGTTTTATGCTGCTGTCTGGACAACAGATACGAAGCAGCACGTCGAATCGACGCGTGATCACTGGGAGTCCCGGCACTTTGCATAGCGTAGGCGATTAGCGCTGTATCCCACACGGTTGAGGGGGAGTTCTGAACTGTTGTTTTACCGTCAAAACGGCATTGCATGGCAGTGAGTCCATGAATGGCGCGTGTAATGATCGGATGCTTCTGATCATATTTCAGAGCCAGCAAGGCGAATATCATGAGAATCGTACTACTGGCGTAGCTATAAAGAGTACCGTCGGATTCGATACGCTGGAGCATAAACTGTTCCGCCTTGGTTGTGGCGGCTTCATGGATATAGCGGGGTGTGCCAATAAGTCTGCTTAAACCTGCTTGTATGTCGTCTTGGATCTCTCGATATCCTTGGGATATGGGCTCATTGGTGTCAACACGCGGATCCAAGAGATCGGACAGATCAGGGGCATGATCTGAAGTGATCGAAAAACGCCTGTCGGCCATGATGAGCACGGGAGCGAGATGAACCCTTGAGTAGCCGGAAAATTCAAAAAAGTTGATAGGAAAATAGTTAGGGAAGAGCAGTATCTCAAGCGGGATCGACGTGATCGACAAGGGCCATTTGATTTGCCCTGTAGCGGCGAGGATTGTTTTCGTCAATAAGCTGGTGACTTTTCCAAGTCCGCCTCTAGAACGTATATAACGTTTAGCTCGCTGAATCGGCTCGTCCGTTATTTTACTGTATCCGGAGTAGAGTAGGGCGTAATAAGTTTCAACTGATGCGGCTAAGTTCCCTTCCTCTTCATCAGGATACAATCTCCAGAAGCCGCCCTGCTGCTGCTCGTTCAGGATACGGTCATGCAGTTGACGGATCAGAGCTTCGTTCTGTACGTTCAATATCCGAAAGAGAATGATGACATAGGCATCGATTACGATCCCATTTTCAAAACAAAAACGCCAAGATCCATCTTGATGCTGCTTCTGAATCAGGATTGCCGTCAGCCGCTTGATTTCCTCATCTACTGCGCTCAGTACATTGCCCATTCCCGGGTACCTCCGAAGTACGACTTTTTTAGCATTATATGAGGTCAGGGAGGAGGAAATGAGGCTGTAGTCTAGAATCTAAAGCACAAACTGATATCGGATCTGAACTAGAGGAGTGATCCAGGATGAACCAACATTTGCTGGCAAAGCCGACCCCTCATCAATTGAAATGGCAGGATTTAGAGATGGGTATGTTTTGTCACTTTGGGATCAACACGTTTTGCGATCAGGAATGGGGAGATGGAACGGATTCACCAGAATTGTTTAATCCAGATTCGTTGAATGCTTCCCAATGGGTACGAGCCGCGAAGGAGGCTGGCTTCAAGTACTTGGTCTTAACAGCGAAGCACCACGATGGGTTTTGCTTGTGGCCGACCAATACGACCGAGTATTCCTTCCAATCAAGCCCGTGGAAAAACGGGAATGGCGACGTTGTCCGCGAAGTGTCCGATGCCTGCAAAGAGGAAGGGATGTTGTTTGGGTTATACTTGTCCCCTTGGGATCGAAACGCTGCATGCTATCCTGACCAAGATGCTTACGATGATTTTTACTGTGAGCAGTTGACCGAGCTGCTAACCCAATACGGGCCGCTTGTAGAAGTTTGGTTTGATGGCGCGGGCTCGCAAGGCCGTCAATACGACTGGCGACGCATTATCGATCTGGTTAAACAGCATCAGCCGAATGCGATGATATTCAATATGGGGGCCCCAACCATTCGTTGGGTCGGTAATGAGGACGGGGTTGCGCCTTACCCGTGTTGGAATTCAGCAGAGACCGCCAGAGAAAGCATGTTCACGAATGCCATGATGAATTGGTTGCCGGAGACGTCAGCTTGGGTTCCCGCAGAATGTGATGTTCCCATCCGAAAGGAGCACTGGTTTTGGCATCCGAATGACGAAGGCAGTCTGCGCTCGTTGGACGATCTGATGGATATTTACTACCGTTCAGTCGGTCATGGGGCCACGCTGTTGCTCAATGTCGCCCCAGATCATCGGGGGCTGCTGCCGACCGTGGACGTAGAGCGACTGAAAGAATTCGGCCAAGAAGTGCGCCAACGGTTTTCCAAGCCTATAGCTGAAACATCTGGAGAGGGGAACACACTCATCGTCCAGTTGGAGCAAGAGACGGAAATTGATCATGCCGTGATCATGGAAGATTTGACGCATGGGGAGCGGGTGCGGGAGTACGTGCTTGAAGTATGGCAGAACGACGAATGGACTGAGTTGCTCTGCGGCAGCGCTATTGGCCATAAGAAGATCGATCGTTTTGAAACGGTAAGCACGACAAAGCTCCGTCTGCGCGTTCTGAACAGTACTGATCGGCCATTGTTCCGCTCGCTTGCTATTTTTCATGTGGGTACGGTTTGATCTCGGATTTGAATATACGAAAGTCGGGTGATCTATGATGAGAGCGAAGCATCCTGAAGCGCAGTGGTTTGATGAGGCAAGATTCGGCATCTTTATTCATTGGGGGCCTTACTCCCTGCGTGAAATTGAGGCATCCTGGCCGCTTATGCCGCATAGCCGTCAACATCTCGATGTGGATGTTTATGAAAGCTTAGCCGATGAGTTTAATCCCCTGAACTATGACCCTAAGGGGTGGGCCAAAGCAGCTAAAGCGGCTGGAGCCAAATATGTCGTATTGACCGCCAAGCACCACGACGGTTTCTGTTTGTTTGATACGAAAACAACAGACTACAATGCTGTACAAAGAGGTCCCAAACGCGACCTAGTGATGCCGTTTGTTGAAGCCGTGCGCAGTGAAGGACTTAAGGTGGGGCTTTATTTCACAACAATCGACTGGCATGATCCCGACTTTGCGACTATTCCGATCTCAGCAGGTATTCAATCGCCCAAACCGAATGTGTACGATCCCCTGCGTTGGTGGGAATTCCACAAACGATTTGTCGAGCAGCTGCGCGAGCTGTTGACCAACTACGGCAGGATCGACCTGATCTGGTTTGATGTTCCCGGCTTTGGAGCCGATCGCTGGCGGAGCAGTGAGGTTAAACAAATGATGCTGAATTTACAGCCGCATCTGATTGTGAACAACCGATTACCGGATGCTGGGGACTATGAGACACCGGAGCAAATTGTTCCCGTACATCCTCCAGATGAATGGTGGGAGACCTGTATGACGATGAACAAGCAGTGGGCCTATCATTCGGACCCGACCTGCTACAAAAGTACTCTTACCCTGCTTAATACATTGCTGGAGGTTTCAACTAAAGGAGGTAACCTGCTGTTGAATGTCGGTCCCCGCCCAGACGGTACCTGGCCTGAGGAAGCACTGGAACGTCTGGAGGCAATCGGAACATGGCTGAAACACTCGGGTGAAAGCATATACGGAACCAAAAGAACACCCGTGCATTTTCCTCCCTGCTTCTATGGACCAATTACAGTTAAAGAAAATACAATTTATCTTCATGTTAAGGATATTCCTCGTTTCCCACTGGAGCTTCGCTGCATGCAAGTCAAGGTGAGGGATGTGAGACTTCTCCGGACAGGCCAGTCACTTACTTACCGAGTGGAAGAAACCTTTGGCTGGGGCGTGGATGGCGAGCAACAGGTCAGCCGATTGTGGATCGACCTAGCACCCGAGGATTGCGATGAATGGAATACCGTTGTAGCGGTTGATTTCGATGATATACCTGTTTGGCCCGAGCTGAGAAAGTAAAAGTTCTATCTTTTATGTACTGGCTGGATATAGCAAAAAATGATAGATTGTCTTGAGAGAGCGCATTGTTGGCAGAGAAGAGGCCAGCGATGCGCTCTTGCTAGGTTCTACAACAATTTAGCTTCATGGCTCCGCATTTTGAGAACAATGAACCGGATGCAAAAACAGGTATTTACAAAATGAGGAAACCTTTTAACAATTCAATCATAAAATGAATGAACCATTCATTTATCACTTTGGAGGAGGTTCTATAGCTGATGGAGAGAAATCATTCGAAGTGGACAGTCAAAGGAAAATACGTCATCATCACAGGTGCAACCAGCGGAATTGGGCTTGCCGCCGCAAAGGAGCTCGCGAAGCGAGGCGCTAATCTAGGAATCGTCGCACGGAATCGAGATAAAGCGAATGAAGTTGCAGCCCAACTGAAAGCTATAGCAGGGGAATATGCCGTTATAGACGTTTTTCAGGCGGATATGGCTTCCCAGCAATCTGTACGTCAGGTAGCTACGGACATTCTAGAGAAATGGCCCAAAATCGACGTCTTGATTAACAATGCCGGAGCCATGTTTGTAACGCGAGAGATTACGGTTGACGGTATGGAGATGACATGGGCGGTTAATCATCTGGCCCCTTTTCTGCTGACAAACCTGCTTCTCGATCGGTTGAAAGAGAGCGGCAACGCCCGCATCATCACGACAGCTTCTCACAGCCACAAGATGGTCAAAAAGGGGATCCGATTTGACGACCTGAGTGCGAAGGGATACTATGGCTTTCCTCAGAGCCTATTCGGTGGAGCCACTTATCGCTATAGTGAAACGAAACTTGCCAACATCTTGTTCACGGCTGAATTAGGAAGAAGATTGGATGGAACCGGAGTCACGACTTCCTGCTTCGATCCAGGTCTGGTATCGACGAATTTCAATCAGAACAATGGCATGTTTGCCCGTCTGACAATGGTGGTGATGAAATGGTTCTCCCACACTCCCGAGAAGGGTGCTGAAACATTGGTATGGCTGGCCGACTCCGACGAAATGAATGTTTCTAACGGACAGTACTATAGTGATATGCACAGGGCGATTCCGTCAGCATCAGCCCAGGATATAAACGCTGCTAAGCGCTTATGGGAAATAAGTGAGGAACAGACCCGACAATAGACTTATCAGAATAACAGTCCTATACGATTGGAACATGGAGTGTGAACGAACGTTGAAGCCTATCAATATACCTCAATCAGATCTCTCTACCGATGAACGGAAAGACCAAATAAAGCGAGCAGCTCTTCGAGTATTTGCCAAGCATGGAATTGGCGGAACAAGGATGAGCACGATAGCAACTGAAGCTGGAATCAGCCAAGGCTTGTCCTACCGTTATTTCAGCTCCAAGGAAGAGATATTCACGATTCTTGTTCAAGAAGCAATTGACGAAGCTCAGGCTGTAATGAGGAATGCCGTTCATATCCCCGGTTCACCAAGGGAACAAATTAGAGCCTTAACCCTCATCATACTTGATGAAAGCCATAAAGATTACTTTTTGCTGCTTCAGCATGCGAACAGGTCGGACGAAGTGCCAGAACAGGCCAAACAAATGATAGAACGATATTCTTCGAATGATACGTTTGAGCACCTTGTTCCTATCATTAAGAAGGGACAGCAATTAGGTGAATTTTCGGAAGGCAATCCCTATAGTCTGTTGTTTCTATATTTCTCCGTTATAACAGGTCTCACTCTGCAGGATATCCCGACGACCCAAGTCAATTGGCTGCAAGAGGTTGATATCTTGATGAGAATATTAACAACATGAGATGTACTCGGTACAGATACGTTCTTTTGAAGACGTGATGCCCATTCCATATGGAAGTTCATTTGAAGTTTGATATAATAAGGGTTATTAAATATGAAAGTGAATGAGCTTGTAGAAGCGGGTTCACGTTCTTCAAGAGATTGGAGTCATACAATGAGATATCGCAATTTAGAGCAATGCATCAACGATTTAGAAAAGCACGGGCATCTGGTTCGCATACATGAAGAAGTTGACCCTAATCTGGAAATGGCGGCTATACATCTGAAAGTATATGAGGCTGGTGGTCCAGCATTGTTATTTGAAAATGTAAAAGGGTCGAAGTATAGCGCGGTATCCAACCTCTTCGGAACGATGGAGCGCAGCAAGTTTATATTCCGGGATACGTTTGAACGGACACAGGACGTCATCGGTCTTCGCAACGATCCGGTCAAAGCGCTTAAGAATCCATTTAAATATATCGGAACGGGGTTAGCAGCCAGAAAGGCACTGCCTCTTAAACAACCGGGAGGTCTTCCAGCAGGATTCCAGGAGATCCAGATCTCTGACCTTCCGCTGATTAAACACTGGAAAGAGGATGGAGGGGCATTTGTCACCTTGCCTCAAGTGTATTCAGAGGATCCGGAGAAGCCGGGAATTATGAATTCAAATCTGGGAATGTACCGTGTACAGCTTAGCGGCAACGAATATGAGATGAACCGAGAAGTCGGGATTCACTACCAGATCCATCGGGGGATTGGTGTTCACCAGGCCAAAGCGAATAAGCTGGGACAACCTCTTAAGGTGAGCTGCTTTATCGGCGGACCGCCTGCACATACGTTATCAGCGATAATGCCATTGCCTGAAGGTATGAGTGAACTGACTTTTGCGGGATTGCTATCAGGGCGCCATTTCCGATACAGCTATGTCGATGGATATTGTATTAGTCATGATGCGGACTTCGTGATCACTGGAGAAATATACCCCGGTGAGACGAAGCCGGAAGGACCGTTTGGCGATCATTTGGGCTATTACAGTCTTATTCATCCTTTCCCTGTGATGAGGGTGCATAAGGTGTATGCCAAGCAGCAATCCATCTTTCCGTTTACCGTCGTTGGTCGGCCGCCGCAAGAGGATACTTCCTTCGGTGAATTAATTCATGAGCTGACAGGGGGAGCGATCCAGCAAGAGATCCCTGGGGTAAAAGAAGTTCATGCCGTCGATGCCGCGGGGGTGCATCCATTGCTGTTTGCCATCGGAAGCGAACGGTACACACCTTACCAGCAAGTGAAGCAGCCTGCGGAGCTTCTGACGATAGCCAACCGGATATTGGGAACAGGTCAATTGAGTCTAGCGAAGTACTTATTCATCGCAGCTGAAGAGAAGCAATCGATAAGCACGCATCATATTGAAGATTTCTTAGCTTATATATTAGAGCGGATTGATCTTCAACGAGACATTCATTTTCAGACGAATACGACGATTGACACCCTTGATTATTCAGGGACAGGCTTGAACACGGGGAGCAAGGTTATATTTGCGGCTGTAGGAGATAAACAGAGGGACTTGTGCCGAGAGGTTCCAGACCAATTGAAGGGGATTCAAGGGTTTGAACATGTTAGTATGATCATGCCGGGTATTGTTGCGATGCAAGGACCTGCATTCACGACTTATGCGGATGTGAAGCAGGAAATAGACGGTCTCTGTGATGCGATTCGTGAAAAGGGTTCGCTCAGCTCATGTCCGATGATCATCCTATGTGATGACAGCGACTTTATGAGTGCGAAGATTGACAATTTCCTCTGGGCTGCATTTACACGGAGCAATCCTTCCCATGATATATACGGCGTGAATAGCCGGAATGAGTACAAGCATTGGGGCTGCGATAATGTCATTATAGACGCTCGTACGAAACCGCATCAGGCGCCGCCATTAATTCCAGATCCAACGGTTGAACAGAACATCAAACGATTTTTTGTTAAAGGTGCCAGCCTAGGTCATATACCAATCTCATAATGGACGTGTCAGGGATTCGTTCTATGTGAATCCTTGGCTACGTTGTACAAACAAGAAGCATGCCTGACTAGGCATGCTTTTTGCTGTAGGTGGACGCTGTAATGATATATGTTAGTTCGATGGTTTTCCAGCATTCTTAGGAACCATGATTAGGATCGAGAGGATCGCAAGCATACCGAAGATGACGTTGACGATAATTCCGGCGGTTGCCGCCGACTCTACACTGCCGAGGGAATTGATCGTACCGTATACTGTGGCTGAGATCGCAACACCAAAGGATGAGCCGAGCGAGCTCGCCATTTTGTAAACTCCTGCTGCTTCCCCGATCTTATCGGAAGGAGCATTGGCGACAGAGGTATCTGTTGATGGAGTCGCATAGATGCCTAAGCCAAGACCAAATAAGGCAAACCCAATGAACACCATGACGTTATAGGCCGTGTCCGGCAAAAATGTAAGTCCCATGAGTGCGATCCCGACGGTTGTAATAACAGCTCCCCAGACCATGGGCAGCTTCGCGCCAGCCTGTTGCAGAATCTTCTCCCCGACGCGAATCATGCTCAAGACAGCTATGACATACCCGATGGACAACATACCCGATTGGAATGCTGTAAACCCGCGGCCAACCTGGACATAAATATTCGCCACGACAAGTGTTCCCGCTACTGCATTTAACATGAAGTTGGAATACGTCGCACCCGCGTACGGTTTGTTTTTGAACAATGAAAAATCGATGAGCGAAACATCTTTTTGGGATTCCACATTGATAAAGAGGATGAAGCCAACAATGGCAACGACCGCGCAGCCTAATGTAAGCGGGCTTGTCCAGCCCCAATCTAATCCGCGAGTGATGAAGAGGTTCAATGGCAGCATAGTAAATACGAATATGACCAGACCGGTATAATCGAATTGGATAGGGCCTTTTGATGGCGCCTTGCTCTCCGGAGTGTCTTTAAGCAAGATCATTCCAAGGATTGTAATCATAATCGATAAGACATATATCCATCTCCAGCCTATGTATGTTGCAATGGCACCACCGACAAGCGAGCATATTCCTGATCCGCCCCAGGAACCGATGGACCAATAACTTAGAGCACGCTGACGATCTTGGTCTTTACAATAAGCTTTGATAAGCGCAATCGTAGCAGGCATGATACACGCTGCTGATAGACCTTGAATGATTCGGCCGATAATGAGCAGCCCGGCACCTTGTGCCAGTACTAGCATCAAGGAACCGATAATGCTAAGTATGAACCCGATATAGGTTATTTTTTTGCGTCCAATCTTATCCGCTAGTCCACCCGCAGCAACAATGAACATCCCCGAGAACAGAGAAGTTAAGCTGATTGCCGTATTCAACCTCCCTAAGGATATTCCTAGATCCGATTGAACAGCGGGAACGACGTTAACCATGGCTTGTGCAAATAGCCAAAAGGTAAGGACACCGCACACAATCCCCGCAATCATCTTATTTGTGCCTATATAGGCTGATTTCATGATAGACCTCCTTGATGTTCACCCTATATAAGTCGAACAAAGCGCTATTGCTAACTATTAGTTTTACTACTTGATTATAGATAAACTCTGATTACAATGCAGGGTCCTAATTATTCCATTTTAAATGCCGCATACACGTTATATCTACCAGACAGGTCTGACCCCCGAAGATGTCTTGCCTCCATTTGCTTGATAAATTAAATTTGTTAAATCTGCCTTAAGCATTTGCATTCGCTCCGCACCTATAATTTCAATCCAGCGCTGTTCGATCTCGGCAATGATCTCCTCTTTAGCTTGTATTACTAACCAGCCGCGTTCGGTCAGAACAATCGTTTTACCTCTCTTATCCGTGGGATGAGTTTCGCGTGTTACATAACCGTTTATCTCAAGGTAATCCACCATTTTACTTACAGCTTGCTTGGTAATTCCTAGATGTTCAGCTAGTTCAATACCTGTTGCTCCATTCGGAATGAGATGTCTAAACATAAAACCATGCGCAGGTCTAATATCACCGAATCCTAGCTCACTTAATCGGTCATGCAGCTCATAAATCAATGTACTATAGGATAATGACAAGAGTGAGGTAAGATCCGATTTATTCATTACTTGATCTTCATGATTCATGGTTTAAACCTCCTTGAACAAAGTCAATTAAGTTGACTATATTTAAAACTTATTGTACACTATGGGATATGGTCAATCAAATTGACTATATTTTTCGCTTTGCATGAAATGGGAGGAAGAGAATGACAACAGTTTTATTTGTAAAAGCAAACAATCGTCCAGCAGATCAGGCGGTTAGTGTTAGATTATATGAGGCTTTCTTGGCAAGCTACAAAGAATCGCATCCCAATGATACAGTGGTAGAGCTTGATTTATATAATGAAGAATTGCCATATGTAGGCGCAGATCTGATTAACGGTACATTCAAGGCTGGTAGAGGACTTGATTTAACAACAGAAGAAGCACAAGCGGTAGCGGTTGCTGATAAATATCTGGATCAATTCCTTGCGGCTGATAAAGTGGTATTTGGTTTCCCATTATGGAACTTAACCATCCCAGCTGTACTGCACACCTATATTGATTATCTAAACCGTGCGGGCAAGACTTTTAAATATACACCAGAAGGCCCAGTAGGTCTGATTGGTGATAAGAAGATTGCATTATTAAACGCAAGCGGCGGTGTATATTCTGAAGGGCCGGCAGCTGCAATCGAAATGGCTGTTAAATATGTAGCAAGTATGATGGGCTTCTTCGGCGTAAGAGATATGGAGAAAGTCGTCATTGAGGGACACAATCAATTCCCGGATCGAGCAGAAGAAATTATTGCAGCAGGGCTTGAAGAGGCTGTTATAGCAGCAAGTTCGTTCTAATTAGCTAAACACTAAACGCTCAAGATGGCAGTACCAACACTTTTATAGCGGTGGTACTGCTTTTTTATTAAACATACTATTATGGATAGAAAGTAGGACTACATTTCAATGGAACGTTTATGGACCAAAAACTATATCATGCTGACCCTTACAGCATTATTGCTGTTTGGCGGTTTTTATTTGCTAATGCCAACACTGCCTATGTTTATTGAACAATTAGGTGGGAGTGAATCTCAAGTTGGATTTATTATTGGGGTGTTTACGATCTCAGCAGTAATCTTTCGACCTATTATTGGAGGATTGATGGATCGGTATGGTCGACGGCTATTTATCATAAGTGGACTGCTATTTTTTGCAATTACGATGTATTTTTATGATTGGGTAACAGGAATTATATTCTTAGTGGTATTACGTATCTTCCATGGAGTCAGCTGGGCAATTGCTACAACTTCGATCGGAACGGCTGTGACGGATGTTATCCCCCAATCTCGTCGTGGAGAAGGAATGGGATGGTACGGACTAGCGATGACTTTAGGTATGGCTCTTGGACCCATATTGGGTCTTTGGGTAGCTGAATCCTTTTCATTTCACTATCTATTTCTGCTATGCACAGCATTGGCGATTGTTGCATTCATACTTGCGCTTGGCACCAAAGTGCCGGTAGTTAAAATGACATCCCAAAAACCAATATCATTTTTTGATCGATCATTTTTACCGATCGCTGTTGTTACATTTTTCTTATCCCTTACGTTTGGCGGTATTACAACATTTTTACCATTGTTTGCGAACAAAATTCAGGTTAACGCGGGTGCTTTTTTCTTGGTTTATGCTGTCACACTTACAGTAGTTAGACCACTTGCAGGGAAGATATCCGATAAATATGGAGAAGCGGTCATTATTGCTCCAGCGCTTATTACATTGATCGCCTCATTATTAGTCCTAGCCATGACAAATGGGCCTGTCGGAATCGTGATTACCGCTATTTTGTACGGTATTGGATTTGGATCCGCACAGCCTGCTCTTCAAGTAGCCATTATCCGATTAGCTCCTCCAGAGAAAAGAGGTATAGCGAACGCTACATTTTTTACGGCCTTTGATCTAGGGATTGGTGTAGGGGCTATGGTTTTAGGATTTGTGTTACAGCTCCTGGGATATCAAATGCTATTTATTACTTGTGCTGTATCTGGGCTTCTTAGTGTGTTGATTTTTATATTGTTTGTAAAAAAGACACTAAAAACAACTGCTTAAATGACGAAAATAGCTCCATACAAAGAAGCTGCCTTTATATCCATAAGGGCAGCTTCTTGTGTTCTTATTGCAGCTTGGCTATGATATGGAGCCTGTAGTTGCGAACGGGCATTGCACCGTATTAGGCTTCTCCTCTGCTGAAGTCTGATAAGGGCACGGTTGAGTCTGATAGTTCGGGCTAACCGAAAACTCTTGGAATCGCTTATGCCAGATCGGCGTAGCCGATGGGGAGAGGGGAGGAATGAGCCAAGACCATCTGGCATTCACTTCTCTTCCTTGTTCGTGTTCTTGTTGTTCGAACTTCATAAACTGCTCAGCTGCCGAGTGATGATCAACGATGCTTACGTTGTGCTTGCGAAACGACTCATAAACAGCTTCATTAAGCTCAAGCATGGCGCGATCCTTCCAGAAGGTAGTCTTCGAGATCGTGTCCAAGCCTAACTCGCGGGCGATAGCCGGCAATGCATTGTAGCGATGCTCGTCGGCAAGATTTCTCGAAGCGATCTCCGTGACCATATACCAACCGTTAAACGGTGCTGCTGTGTAACGCAGGCCGCCGATCTCGAGCAGCATGTCTGAGATGATCGGAACACCGTACCACTTCAGCTTCAATTCATCAAAAGAGTCCATGCGCGGATGCGAGATGGGCACTTCTAATACCAGCTCTTTAGGGATGGAGAACCACTTCGGTTCCCGTTGATCGATCTGTACAACGAGCGGCAATATATCGAAGGAAGTTCCTGCTCCTTGCCAGCCCAACTCCTGACACTGCTTCGTAAATAAGACAGAAGCGGGGTCGCCGACTATGCCAAGTTCCGTTTCATACCCAGCATATCGGATTAATTGATGGTTCCAGATCCTGATCCGATGATGATCGGTTTCGGGCGCGAATATGGTGATCGTTGGTCGGATTCTCCCTTGATTGGTTGCATATTCGATATGTTGAAAGAGGGCTTCTGCGATTGCTTCTTCAGTATTCAGCTCTCTTGCATCTAACAACTTGAGTGTCTTCCAGAATAAGCGTCCGATACATCGACTGTTGTTGCGCCATGCCAGCCTGGCTCCGTATTCCAACTCTTCTTGAGTATGTGTATACGTTCCTGTTGTCATGATGTCATTCGTCACTTGTTTGATGCGACTTTCCATCTCTGCAGTGCTCTTCCCAAGTTCAATGTAACATGTATGGATAAATGCCTTTGCTTCGTCTATTAAGAGTTCATGCTGCAACTTCTTAACCCTTCCTTCATAACCCCCTGCACAGAGGTGAATTCATTAGTAGATATTATGGGATAGAGATATGTCTATTATAAATGAAAATCGTTCTTATGCGGAGGGTATTATGTGAAGGAATCGGTACGATCAGAATCGGTATGATCAGCCTGTACCTGATATCCAGACCCACTGTAGATAAGGGGCGAAGCTGGAACCGTTCCATTTCAAGATATTCATAAAATAGCCCAATCCGTCAGCATTGTATCGACCCGTAATCCGCTGCAGCGCCATCAATTCATACTGCCCATCACGCTCCAAATCTATCGGATAGACCCCGCTTAACGGATTCACGTCCCCTTGGATAGGCTCCTTCAGCTTGCCGTTGCTGTCGTAGATCTCGGATAAGTATTGCTGCCCCTTATATGTCAGATCGATGATATACGTGGATTGAGGATTCAGACTTGTGGCGTTGACTTTGTAGTTATCCATATAGTTCACGGTATATTGGTGAGCTTGATTGTATGCTTCATAATCAAACAACAGATGCAGCTGATTGTTCAGATATGAAAATATATAGCTGTAGGTAATTGCACCTGATCCGCCCGAATCGATAACGATGAGAATATCGTTCACACCATTACCCGTAAAGTCGACCAATTGTACGGTGGGATGGTAGCCGGAATTTTGCTGTAGGGGAAATGCATGAGTTACTCCCGATCTTCCATCTTTAATGTGTAACGTAATATGTTGAGTAAACGGGCTGCCAGGCTCGTGATCTCCAACCAAATAGACAAGATCCGGAATACCGTCTCCGTTCACATCTCCCAGCTTCTGATCTACCACGTGCATCATACGTACTTACCACACTCCTCGAATTATGATGATCTAGTTTATGTACTATAACTGGGCGAAGTGTGAGTCTGTAGGAATATAAAGAGTGAGAGCAACGAAATTTTATTCCAGAATTCACTTCCTTTTATGAAATATTGCTATATAATGTAAGTGATTGCATATTGTAGCAATATCCGTCGGACAAGAGGATGGCTACAGATTGTTATCAATTATTTATGTATGCGATTACATCTTGGGCATCGATAACTGGCATATGATTTCATAGGAAATGATCGCAGTACTATCATGGATTCAGTCACAATTAAAACTTGTGAGGAGGTATGTGAAGATGAAGAGAAGTAGTTGGTTGCTGGCAGCTATGTTGCTGCTCAGTGTACTGGCAAGCGCATGCGGCGGCGGGACGGATGCAGATCCTACGAAGGTTAATAACAAACCGCAAGATGAAGTTAAGTTAGAACCTGAGAAGAGCAAGGATCCGGTGAAGCTGGTTATGTACAGCTGGAGACCTGAAGACAAGGAAGGCTATCAAGCGATCATCGAGGAATTCAAGAAAGAGAACAGCCATATTGACATTGAATTCAAACCGTTTAAGTCCACCGAGTACAATACCATCTTGAACAACACCTTGCAGTCCGGCACAGGTGTGGATATTCTCCAGCTCCGTCCTTATGATGGCGCGACTGCGCTGGCAGACGCAGGCTACTTAACTCCTCTCGACAACCTAAAAGGTCTGGACCAGATTGCAGACTCCTATCTCAGCGCAGCTAAGGGTAGTGACAAGAAGGTGTACGGTGTCCCGTTCATGCTGAATAATGCCGTTATCTTCTATAATAAAGGACTATTCGCCGATAAGGGGATCACAGTCCCTGAGACATATGAAGAATTCATCGCAGCATGCGAGCAGTTGAAGGCTGCAGGTATTACTCCGATTGCCCAATCCGGCAAAGCTCCGTATTTACTCTCGATGACACATGCTGTTATCGGCGAAAGCGCTTATGGCGGCAATACCTTTGTAGAAGCCGTCCTATCCGGCAAGACAAACTTTAAAGATCCGCTGTTTATTGAATCGTTGAACAGGATGAAGCAGCTTGAAGCTTACTTCCCGAAAGACTTTATCGCCATCGACGATAAGGATGCGCAGACGATGTTCTATAACAAGGAAGCGGCTATGTATATTAACGGGAGCCATCGCCTCGCGACGTTCGAATCGAACGAGCTGGACTTCGAGGTAGACTTCTTCAGCGGCTTCGCTGCCAAGAAGGGGGAGTCGCCTAACATCATCACTTGGGTGGACGGCTCTTATGCGGTAGCGAAGAATTCGAAGCACCAGGAAGAGGCGATGAAGTTCATCGAGTTTATCGCATCCCCGGCGTTTGGCAAGAAATTCAGCGCGGAGTTAAGCCGTGTCAGTCCGATAACCGGTGTTGAGCCTGTTCATCCGCTCTTGAAGCGTATGTCGGAGATCAGCGGCAAGCATTCGACGCCATATCTGATGCTGACGAACTTCAGCCACGGCACGCCGACAAGCAAGGTAACGCTTGAGGATTCCTTGCAAGGGATGTATCTGGGGCAGTTGACGCCGGAGCAAGTGGCGGATGCGGTGCAAGCTTCAGTAGACAAGTGGTTTAAGCCATAGCATAAATAACAGCTGCTGAGTGGAGGAGTTGCGTGATGACGTATGCATTTGACGCACTAATTGAACAATGGATCAGCGAAGGAAGCGTACCTGGAGCTGTTCTAGCCATACAAGTTCATGACCGATTTCAGTTCTTGAAGGCATATGGAAGCTACTCTGACAATGAATCGACAAGGGAAGTTCAGCTGGACACCTTGTTTGATCTTGCTTCATTGACGAAGGTCGTAGCGACGCTGCCGATGGTTCTGTCGCTTGCTTCGGAAGGTGCGATCCAGCTGGATGACCCGATCAGCATGCACATCAAGGAATTCCCGCATCACGGGATACAAGTTCGGCATTTGCTGCAGCATACATCCGGGCTGCCTGCGGATCTGCCCTTCCAGCCGCGTTCAACGCACGACAGGCAGGTGATGCTGGATATTATGCGCACCCCATTGGAAGCCGATATCGGCAGTCGGGTAAAGTACAGCGACCTCGGCTTCATTCTGCTGGGCGAGCTTGTGAAGCGCGTAACTGGCAAATCGCTGGATCAGCTGGCCAAGGAACGTCTGTTCGAGCCGCTTGGCATGGCGGATACGTTATTTAATCCTGCGAATGCAGGATTAAGAGAGCGTATCGCCGCAACCGAATACGTGGACGGCGCTTATATCGTTGGCGAGGTTCATGACGAAAAGAGCTATCATCTCGGCGGTGTATCCGGCAGCGCGGGCTTATTCTCTACGGCATCCGATCTCTTGAAATATATGCAGCTCTGGCACAACGCTGCGCCTGGATTAGCCGCTGGCATTTCCCGTGAGATGCTTGGACAATGCTTTGAGCAGTCGTACCAAGGCAGAGCGCTCGGCTGGGAAGTTCGAGAGAGCAATGACCCTGGATATGAATATTTGCCGTCAAGCTGCGGCTCATCTTGGCCTAAGGGAAGCTTCGGCCATACCGGATTCACTGGAACGAGCATATGGGCAGACCCAGAGCATCATCTGACGGTCATCTGGCTGACGAATGGGGTACATCTTGGAAGAAGCAATCCGGTCCGTCTGCTGCGGAGAAAGCTGCATGATCAGATCCGAGCGGACTTGATTCATGAAATGGAGGAAGGCTGAATTGAATGACAAGCTGCAAGCAGCCGCAACTGGCGCTGCCCCTCAACGACGGCGGCGGTTCGGCAGGCATTTCGTGCATCTATTCCTGCTTCCGGCACTCTTATTCTACGTTGGATTCATGGTTTATCCGATCGCATCCGCGCTGATGAACAGTCTATTCTCCTGGAAGGGGCTGACGCGCGGGGACTTTATCGGCTTGAATAACTTTATCCGTCTGTTTACGGAGGAACCCTACAAGGATACATTTAGCAACGCGCTGCGGCACAACGCCATCTTCTTCGTCGTTGCTGTACTTTCCAAGCTGGTTATCGCATATGCCCTTGCACTTATTATCAATAGCAGATTGAAGGGCAAGGAATGGTTCAAGACGATCTTCTTTCTTCCTAAGCTGCTGTCGGTGATCGTGGTTGGATATTTGTTCAGCTTAATCCTGAATCCATCCTATGGCGCGCTGAATACCTTTCTGAAGGCAATCGGTCTCGCGGAACTCGCGAAGCCGTGGCTGGGGGACCCGAAGACAGCTCTCTTGACGATCATATTTATTAATAGCTGGTATGGATTCGGCTTCGCGATGCTTATCTTTCTCGTTGGTTTGCAGTCCATATCGTCGGAGATCTATGATGCGGCGAAGATCGACAGAGCTTCGGGCTGGACGCTGCTGTTTCGTATTACGATTCCGCTCTCGATGCCGTCCATTATGATTATGACGATCCTGACGTTTATCTCTTCCTTTGAGTCGTTTGAAATGATCTATGCGATGCAGGGGACGTCTGGAGGACCGTATTACTCCACCGATGTGCTGGCGCTCTTCTTCTATCGATTAATGTTCGGCTCGGTCGGCGGCGGAGATTCGATTGGACTCGGATCCGCGCTTGCTGTCGTGCTGTTGCTGATCATCTCTATAGCGACTGCGATATCGATGTTCTTCTTCCGACGCAAGGAAGTGGACTACTAAACCAATCTGGATCACTCAAATATCCAATGGAGGATGTGTATGGAGAACCGGCTTCGACAGCTGTTAAAATACGTGATATTGGCATTCTTCACGTTCATCTCTTTGTATCCGATCTCGTTAATGATTCTGTCTTCCTTCAAGACGAAGAAGGAGATTATGAAGTCGCCGCTCGGTTTGCCGAAGCAATTCAACCTCAACAACTTTATTGAAGTGTGGGAGAAGGTGCACTTTGAAGAGTATTTTATAAATAGTCTCATCGTGAGTGTTTCATCGGTCTTGCTCATCCTACTTGTGTCATCTTTGGCTGCATTCTATCTGGCACGTTATTCTTTTCGCTGGAATGGCGCAGTCCTATTCTTCTTTATGCTCGGGTTGATGCTTCCAATGAAGCTCGCGATCTCGCCGCTGTATATGCAATTGATGAAGCTGAACCTGCTGGATACGCTGGCTGGGCTCGTTATCGTGTATGTAGCGGGACACATCTCCTTTGCGGTATTCCTATTCTACGGCTTCTTCGGAACTGTGCCGAAGGAATTGGATCAGAGTGCACGCATCGACGGCTGCAACGACTTTCAGGTGTACTACCGAATTATGCTTCCGCTCATGCGCCCTGCGATGGCGACGGTAGCGATCACGAACCTGATCGGGGTGTGGAATGACTTTTTCTACCCGCTGATCTTTATTAAGACGACGGAGAAAGGTACAATTCCATTAGGAATGCTGAATCTATTCGGCGAATATGACACCCAGTGGAATCTGTTATTCTCAGGGCTGACCTTGTCGTCATTGCCGATGATCATTGCGTTCCTGTTCGCATCCAGGCAATTTATCGAAGGATTAACGGCGGGAGCGGTGAAGACATGAAGCGATGGATTACGTTTGATCTGGATGGGACCTTGATGCAGAATCCGTTCGGGGCGTGGATATTTCCGGAGATTGAGCAGGTCTTAGCCGTGGAGTACAAACAAGCGTGCGATTCGCGAAATAGGCTCTACGGAGCGCATTACCGCCTGATGCAGGAGCTGCAACTGGTAGCGGCGTACGATTGGGATGCCATCGTGAAGCAAGTGACGGAGGAGCTAGGGCTTACGGCCGTGATCAATGTGGAGGAGCTGGTTGTGAAGCATTCGACCGTTCCGAAGATTCATCTGCTGGAAGATACGATTGTGCCCGCATTAAGCCAGCTGAAGGATGAAGGTTATTCTCTTGCTGCTGTGACCAATGGATTCTATAAGTATCAGTATCCGGTGATGAAAGTGCTGGGTCTAGCTGATCTCATGGATACGATCATCACGCCGGAGATGGCCGGATGCGCTAAGCCGGATTGTCGGATGGTAGATTCGTTGCGGGAAGACGGTGTCATCGTCGCACATGTGGGTGACCGACTCGATCAAGATGTTGTGTTCGCAAATCAGATGGGTGCAGCCTCGATTCTCGTTCATCATCAACTGCCGACTGAGATGTTGGAGCTGTCACCAAGTCAGCGTGCAGCGAGCATAGAAATGGATGTTCTGCTGGAGGAGATTGCGACTAGAGAAAGTCCACCTCATGTCCAGGCAACGGTTACGGATGCTTATAAGCCCAAGTATGTTATACAGAGTATCGGGGAGCTTCTGACTATTGACCATCTCTAATTCCATAGCAGATACTTCTTATATACCACCTCTGATTGATGCGGACACAGAATCCGTTATTTCAAGCTAGAAGCGCGTTATTGCCATCCTTCCGGACCGTAGATCCGCTATTTGAACAAAATTAGCAGAAAAGTGCTCGTGAAGGAGCAAATAAGGTCTCCTGTGTCCGCGAAACTTTAAATATACTGCAAAAGTTCAAGAATAGCGGCTCCTGTGTCCGTTTCAGAGGACCGGTGCCGACCATCTCTATATGCATAGAAAGCAAAAAGCCTGAGGAAAAGGAGATCCCTCCTTATCCTCAGGCTTCATTCAATTCACTAGCTTGCTTCCTCTTCTCCTTCGGAGAACTGACTGTTGTACAGGCTCTCGTAGAAGCCGCCCTGTTCTAACAGTTCATCATGCGTACCTTGCTCGATAATATCGCCATCCTTCATCACGAAGATGAGATCGGCATCGCGAATCGTGGACAGACGGTGAGCAATGACGAAGCTCGTGCGTCCCTTCATCAGATTCGTCATCGCTTTCTGAATCAGAATCTCGGTACGCGTATCAACCGAGCTGGTCGCTTCATCCAAGATCAGAATCCGCGGATCGGACAAGATCGCACGTGCGATCGTAAGCAGCTGCTTCTGGCCTTGTGACACGTTGCTTGCTTCTTCGTTAAGCACCATGTCATAGCCGTCAGGCAGGGTGCGAATGAAGTGATCGACTTGAGCAGCCTTAGCCGCTGCGTAGAGTTCTTCATCGGTCGCATCGAGCTTGCCGTATCGAATATTTTCTTTAATAGTGTTATTGTACAACCAAGTATCCTGCAGCACCATACCGAACAACGAGCGCAAGTCGTTTCGAGTGAAGTCGCGAATGTCGGTACCATCGATCAGAATTGCACCTTCTTGAATATCGTAGAAGCGCATTAACAGCTTGATGATCGTTGTCTTACCGGCACCTGTAGGTCCTACGATAGCGACCTTCTGGCCAGGCTTCACGTTAGCAGTGAAGTTGTTGATAACCGTCTTCTCCGGATTGTATCCGAAGTGAACATTTTCAAAGCGTACGGAACCTTCCACACGAGAAGGATCTGCTGGTGTTGTTGTATCCGCAGGCTCTTCCTCTTCATCAAGGAATTCAAATATACGTTCAGCAGCCGCCATCGTTTGTTGCAGGACGTTCGAGATATTTGCAACCTGCGCAATTGGCTGTGTAAATTGACGCATGTATTGGATGAAGGCTTGGATATCACCGACCGAGATTCGGCCGTTAGCAGCCAAGTATCCTCCAAGTATACAGATAGCGACGTAGCCGAGATTACCGATAAACAACATGATCGGCATCATCATCCCGGATAAGAACTGGGATTTCCATGCGGAGTTGTACAGCTTATCGTTATGCTCATCAAACTTCTTGATGGACTCTTCTTCACCGTTAAATGCCTTCATCACGGTGTGGCTGCCGTACATCTCTTCAATGTGGCCATTGACATGTCCAAGAGACTCCTGCTGCGCAGAGAAGTGCTTCTGCGACTTCTTCACGACCATCATAATGAAGATAAAGGATATCGGCAGTACGATGAGCGCGACTAACGTCATCTCCCAGCTGATCGTGAACATCATGATCATGATTCCGATGATGCTCGTTACTGAGGTGATGATCTGGGTCAAGCTTTGGTTCAAGGTCTGGCTGATCGCATCAACGTCATTCGTAATATGAGACAGCACTTCGCCATAATTTTTCTTGTCAAAATATTTCAATGGCAGCTTATGAATCTTCTCCGAGATATCGCGTCTTAGGTTATAAGTCACCTTCATCGAAACATGAGACATGATATATCCTTGAATATAAGCAAACAGTGCACTTATGACATAGAGAGCGACTAGGATCAGCATAATCTGGCTTATATAACCAAAGTCAATGCCGTTCCCTGTGCCCGAAATCATATCCATGACACCTTCGAATAATTTGGTTGTTGCTTTACCGAGAATCTTAGGACCAACAATATTGAATATCGTAGATCCGATGGCAAAGAGGATGACGAAGAATACGGCAATCTTATATTGACCCAAGTAAGCAATCAACTTCTTAAAGGTGCCTTTAAAGTCCTTCGCTTTCTCTCCAGGCATCATCATTCCCGGTCCGCCAGGCCCGCCGCCCATCGGCCCTTTGTTCTTCGGTTTACCGAATTTGGAGGCTTTCTCACTCATTGCAATTCCTCCTTCGAAAGCTGGGATGACGCAATCTCCAGGTATGTCGGGCAGTTCTGAAGCAGGTCTTCATGCGTACCGATACCGACGATCTTACCTTCATCCAATACAATAATCTGTTCTGCATTGCGAATCGTACTAACACGTTGTGCAACGATAATAACGGTGCTATGACCCGTGTATTTCTTCAAGGCTTGACGAAGAGACGTATCCGTCTTGTAGTCAAGCGCGGAGAAGCTGTCATCGAATATATAGATAGGTGAATTCTTCACAAGTGCGCGTGCAATCGATAGACGCTGCTTCTGACCGCCCGACACGTTGGATCCGCCTTCTGATATTTTCTTCTCGAAGCCATCCTCATCCTTGAGAATAAAGTCTGTTGCTTGCGCGATCTCGGCTGCCAGATGCACTTCCTCATCGGAGGCTTCTTTCTTCCCATAACGCAAGTTGCTGGCAATTGAGCCGGACATCAGCACACCTTTCTGCGGCACAAAACCAATCAGCTCATGAAGGTCATGCTGGTTTACATCTTTAACATTAATCCCGTTTACCAGAATCTCACCGGACGTGACATCATAGAAGCGAGGTATCAAGTTAATTAGCGTTGATTTACCTGAACCCGTAGATCCAATGATGGCTGTCGTTTCACCAGGCTTAGCCGTGAATGTAAGATTAGTCAGCACGTCTTCCGGCGCATCTTGATAATGGAAGCTTACATTGCGGAATTCAACCACACCTGTCTTATCCGACTTAAACGACTTGGTTTGATCAGGATCTTGAATCGAAGGCTCCGTTGACAGTACTTCTACGATACGTTGAGCAGAAACGGAAGCGCGCGGTACCATAATGAACATCATCGAGATCATTAAGAAGGACATGATAATTTGCATGCCATATTGCATAACGGCCATCATATCCCCGACTTGCATCGCGGAATCGGCAATTTGATGAGAGCCAACCCATACGATCAGCAGGGTAGTAAGGTTCATAATAAGCATCATGGCAGGCATCATGAATACCATGACTCGGTTTACGAATAAGTTCGTACTCGTCAAATCTTGGTTTGCTTTTTCGAAGCGTTTCTTCTCAAATTGTTGTGTGCTGAATGCGCGCACAACCATCAGACCGCTCAAATTCTCTCTCGATACGAGGTTTAATTTATCAATGAGCTTCTGAATGATTTTGAACTTCGGCATTGCGATAGAGAACACAATCCCAATCAACGCGATCAGCAAGACAACAGCAAGACCGATAATCCAGGTCATGGAGCTATTATCTTTCAACACCATGATCACTCCGCCTATCCCTAGGATAGGAGCGTAGATCATAATGCGAATACCCATAATGATGAGCATCTGAATCTGCGTAATATCGTTCGTCGTACGCGTGATCAGCGACGAAGTAGAGAACTTATCAAATTCATTGTTTGAGAAGCTTTCAACTTTGGCGAACACATCGCGGCGCAGCTTCTTCGCCACCCCAGCAGCGATCTTAGCAGACAGAAAACCAACGCCGATCGTGGCAATGGCTCCGCCTAATGCGATCAACAGCATGATCATACCAGTCTTCAGAATATACATGCTCTGAATCTTAGCTACATTCACACCCAGTTCGTTGTATATTAGTTGAACAAAGGCCGTTCCTGTCTGAATCTGCATCGCAGGATCCATCTTATTCGCAGCGGCGATTGCCTCATCCAGCTTCTCTTCAGGGAGCTGTTGGAGCATTGGTGTCATCGCATAGAGCTCTTTGTAATCAATGTTGGACATATCCATCTCTTTAGCAGGTGCCGCTTGATCACCTTGTGCTGCAGCCATCTGCTTCGTAACTTGAATGAACGTTGAAGCAGCTCTGCCGAAGATCGGATTTAATTCATCAATAGTAGTGCTGTTCTGATCTTGCAAAATGTATACATTTTGACTTTCCAGCAGGGGATACTTGTCGATGTACTCCTGATCTCCTGCGTTGACCAGCTTGTAATGCTGTTCGACTATTGCTTTATCTTGCTCCTTCATTAAGGAGGTCATTAGCGCGAAGCCATCTTCACTGATTGCTTCAGGTACGGCACTCTCGATACCGTTCTGCTGAATGCCCGTGTTGACAATGTCGGACATGTACTTCGGCAGATTTAGATCCGCCATCGCTTGCCCGAACAATAAGGCAACTGCAATAATTAGCATCGCGATAAAGGGCTTTAAATATTTGGCGAGTTTAACCATAACATGTTCCTTTCCTCTCTAATTCTTAAGTAAAGATCGAAATTGATGATCAGATGAGTTCTCTAACAGGTTTGCCGAGACTAGGCTTGACGATTCTTGATGTCGCCAATAATCTCGTAGAGGCGAGTGCAAAGTGTGATAAGCTGCTCTGTTTCCTCATGCCCAAGCCGAGTTACAATCTCATCGGTAAATTGTAAGAAGGCTTTTTTGGCTTTCTTTAATGCGGCCTCTCCTTCAACATCGAGCGTTACATAAACGACTCGTCGGTCATTTTTGGTCGTGACGCGCTTAACATAACCTTTCTCCTCTAAGCCATTGATCATCTGCGACACTGAGGGCATCGTAATGTGCAGGATCTCACTCAATTCAGATACTTTAATACCTGGCGGAGCAAGCTGCCCGTGTTTATCGGGGTTATTGCACTGCATGCGGCTATTGATAAGTTCCAATACGTAAAATTCGCGTTGGGGCACAAGGTCATCCACTTGATGCTTTGACGACACACGTTTTATTTTGGCCATTGCCTCAATCAGTCGTTTACCTTGACTACGCTCCCGTTCCATGATCTCCCTCCATCCAACATTGCTAATCTTTGCTAATTATTAGATAACCTATTAATTAGATTTACTAGTAGTTAGTTTACCTAAACATATTTACGGTGTAAATATGTTTTGTCTTAATTTTGAAAGGTAATTATTTACTGTTGGTTGAGGTCAGAATTTAGTTAAGCACATTACTGTCAAGCCTGCTTTCGATATGGAGCCAGCTTCCTTCCCAATAGAAGGCCAGCCCACACCAAAAAGATCGAAAGAGGAAGCGCAACAACGATGCCTTTCAATATTACAATGGCATCTATCATTCCAGCATCGTTGAAACGGTAGAGGGCATATGCCGCATAAGGGATCTCGACTAATACTGCCGTCATAACGCCTGAAGTATACTTTTTCAGAATGATGGAAAATCCAAGATGCTTCATACCATCGAGTAAGATGACCGCTATGATTCCACTAAATAGAACACTCAGATGACTGCTAGGATCAAATCGTTTTGCCTCGTAATAGGTCATGAGCGATAGAATCGAACCAAGCAGCAGCACGGCAATGGCAAATTGAAAGGTGATGTTCTTATCCAAACTAAGCAGACGATTATGCGACGATAGCTTCGAGTGGTTATGATTATGTCGCACCCAACGCTCCATCGTTACAATCTCTTCTCCGTCATGGATTATAAACGCGATAGGAAGCAGCCATATAAGTGCCTCTAGGCTAATAAGCTCTTGAATATACGAAATCGTGTTAAATCACTCCTTGAATATTTGAGTAAACACTCAATAATTGGGCGTAAAAAAGGACTGTCACAATCGAATCCGTTATGAACGGCTGTGTCCAGTCTTTTGGTGAATCTGCGCATTTAGGGTTGCTTGATTAGTCCATGAAGCAGTAGATGAACGAGTTCCCGAATGTAAGACTCATCATCAAGTATCAATGCGTCGTGTCCGTAGCGGGAATGGATCATGAAATAAACGAGAATAGACGAAGTGATCATCGTCATGGCTGTTTCATAAGTACCTTCGTTACGCTGCACTTCTATCATGCCATGCTTGAGCATAATGCCGCCCGCTGAGCCGATATTTTTGATCAACTTCAACACTTCTTGGGATACCTCTTCATCCTGTATCATCTCAGGGGACCAGATGAGCATAATGTAATCGATATGTTCTTTAAGAAACTGAAGGTACTTCAGCCCGTATTGAACGAGCGCTTCCTCTAGCGGCAGCTGTGACAGATGCTTTTCCTCGTCCTGTATGCGCAATAAGAAGGTGAAATTTCTTACGATTTCGAGCAGCAATTTTCGTTTATCTCCGAAATAGTAGAAGATAAGTCCTTCCGCAACGCCGCACTCATTCGCAATTTCCTTTGTCGTGGTGGCATGAAAGCCTTTAAGTGAAAACAGCTTTAGCGCGCTTTCGAGTATTCGCTCCTTCTTGGAGGGGGTGCTTTCTTTATTAGACAATGTGATCAGCTCTTTCTCTTCTAATGAATAAAATCATTAATTGAGTAGTTACTCAAAACATAATCTTTTTATACATCATTTGTCAATAGCACCTAAGTCCATCTCAAACGAGATATATACGAATTTTAGTAGATAAAGGCTAGAAATCATGTATGTTAGAAGGGATTTCCAATCAAATAGCTTCTGTTGCACTGAATAACTATAATGATATATCGTTGGGTATCTTATAAGTTGAACGTGATCATTTAACATCAAAATTAATTTTTTAAATATGAATATAAATGAAGATTGAACGGTCATGATCATGTTATGTTCTAGTCGGGAGAAGTAGGAAGCGTCGATACCATTATGTATAGGAGGAGTATTCTTTGACTAATGAAATATGGATCAACCTTCCCGTTAAGGATCTTAGTAAGTCTAGGGAGTTCTTTACGAAGCTTGGCTTCAAGTTTCATCCGCGGCATATCGGCAGTGATGAAGCAGCGGGCTTAGTCATCGGAGATAAGCAGGTTATCGTTATGCTGTTTCCAGAGTCTACTTTCAAGCATTTTACCAAACATGAAGTTGTGGATACGAGACAAGCTGCTGAAGTGCTGCTATCTATAGATGCGGAGAGTAGAGAAGAAGTGGATGAAATGGTGAGGCAGGCAGCTGACGCAGGAGGCGCGATCTATAGCGAGCCGTCAGGACAGGGGCCGATGTACGGAGCGGGCTTTACAGATCTGGATGGACATCGCTGGAATGTGCTGTACATGGACATGAGTTCGATGCCTGAGGAGTGAGAAGCGGACATGGGAGCAAGCAAGAAGCCGAAGAAGCAATCCGGTCATGAGCAGGTAGTTGAATATATGAACCAACTCGATCATCCGTTAAAGGCCGCAGTTGAAGAAGCCCGAAACATCATCCTAAGCACGAATGAGCGAATTACTGAGCATATAAAATGGAAAGCCCCAAGCTTCTGTTATAACGGCGAGGATCGGGTGACTGTCAATTTACATAGTAAAGGGGTTCTCACGCTCGTTTTTCATTGCGGCGCCAAGGTCAAAGAGAATGTAGTGGAGGGACACCTATTCGAAGATACAACCGGAATGCTGGAATGGGTAACGGGTGACAGGGCAACTGTGAAATTTACAGATTTAGACGATGTATTAGCTAAGAAAGAGGAGCTTGCCGAGGTAGTCACGAAGTGGCTCGAAGCAACGAGCTCGCAGTGAAGGAGCCTTTATTCGAAGATTCATGCGGTTGTCTCAGAATAACGGTTGACAATGCTTTGCAATGGAAATATAATAATGAAAATATTAACAGCGAAATGTTACGATTAGAAATAGTAGAGGTAAGCAGACCTTGCAGAGAGCCGTTGGTTGGTGCGAAACGGCAGCGTCGATTACTTCGAACTCGTCTATGAACAGCTGCCCGACATGTAGGGTAAGCCGGAATTCCACCGTTACAGGGATAGATGGTGATGGCCATCGAAGGAGCTCATTTCTTCAATGAAATGAATTAGAGTGGTACCGCGGGTTCAACCTCGTCTCTATACGTAGAGACGGGGTTTTTTTGTTGGTTAAATTCCGGGTTTAACCAACACCGCTTCACATATAGTTACTAAGCCAACTTAAGGAGGAAGTGCCGATGACTCGAAATATTATCGTATTGGACACTACGCTGCGTGATGGAGAACAGGTTCCAGGCGCGAAATTGAACGTACAGCAGAAGATTGAATTTGCTCAGCAATTGAAGCGGCTTCAAGTCGATATCATTGAGGCGGGCTTTCCTGCTTCATCGGCGGGAGATTTCCAGGCGGTACAGGAGATAGCAAGAAGCGTAGGGGACTCCGTCTCGATAACTGCGCTTGCCCGTGCCGTAAAGAGTGATATTGACGCGGTATATGAGAGCATCAAGATTGCACAAAATCCGCTTATTCATATCGTGCTGGGAACGTCCAACATTCATGTGGAGAAGAAGTTCAGCCGCTCGAAGGAAGCTGTGATGCAGATGGGTGTGGACGCAGTGAAGTACGCCAAGACATTGCTGCCTTATGTCCAGTATTCAACAGAGGATGCATCGCGGTCGGACTTTGAATATTTGTGGAGTACGATTGAAGCGGTTGTGAAAGCTGGAGCAACGATGATCAATGTGCCGGATACTGTCGGTTATGCGGTTCCTGAGGAATTCGGCGAGTTGATTCGCAAGATCAACGATCGACTGAAGAACTTGAATGATAAGGTCATCTTAAGCGTGCATTGCCATAATGACTTGGGAATGGCGACGGCGAATACATTGAGTGCGGTTAAGAACGGGGCGCAGAAGGTAGAGTGCACGATCAACGGTTTGGGTGAGCGAGCAGGCAACACTTCATTAGAGGAAGTGGTCATGGGGCTTAAGGTAAGGGAGAACTATTATAACTGCAGCACTGGTATCAAGACGCAGGAACTCCTTCGATCTTCTAGATTGCTGACTCATTTGACGGGACTGGATGTGCAGGTGAACAAGGCGATAACAGGGGAAAATGCATTTGCACATTCTTCCGGCATCCATCAAGATGGTCTGCTGAAGGATAAGAACGTCTATGAGATCATGTCGCCGGAAGAAGTGGGTGCGGAGAGCATGGAGCTGATTCTGACCGCGCGTTCGGGCCGCCACGCCTTCAAAAATGCGGTAGAGAAGATGGGCTTCGATACGAGCGATGCGGAGGACTTCGAACAGTTGTTTAGCAAGTTTCTTGTGCTTGCTGATGCGAAGAAGGAAGTCTACGACCATGATGTATTCTACTTGGTAACAAGCCATCGTACTCTGGATGTGAGCGACAGCCATCTGTATGAGCTGGAATCTTTCCAAGTGGTCACAAATGATCTGTACCCTACTGCAACCGTCGAATTGCGCAAGGGCTCTGAGACGTTCAAGGACAGCGCCGTTGGCGACGGTCCAATCGATGCCTTGTACAGCGTAATCAAGTCCTTGGCTGGTATGGATGTGCAGCTAAAGGATTATAAGATAAGCAGCCTTTCTCGCGGGAAAGAAGCGATCGGCCGAGTGAATATTCGCATCGAATATCAAGGAAGGACTTATTCCGGGCGCGCTATGGATACGGATATCATCAAGGCGAGCGCAATGGCCTTCTTGAATGCCATTAATGCAGCGGTATTGGATGCTGCGAATGTGCTGGAAGATTCTTTGGAGGTACAGTAACTTGGCATGAAGGGATCTGCAGAAGATGATGTGCAGCGGGCTGGCATATGTTAAAGCGGCCCGTCCGCGCTCCACGTCAAATTGACCAGTTTGCGGCAAATAAGGTCCCCCGAGTCCGCGAACTAGCTGCAACGATGGTCGCCAACAGGCTGGAGCGAGTAGAAGCGGACCGTACGGCCACTATTTGCGGGAAAATGGGGTCAAACGAGGGCTGAGCGGACCGTAGATC
>NZ_JBYTDY010000020.1:32629-84797 GCF_058791835.1 Paenibacillus sp. EB106-04-04-XG159
CCGTTAATTGCCTATGAAGCAGCAAAAATGAGCTGAAAGTTAAGAAATAACGGAACGTCAGTCCGCACCCCCCGCCAAATTGACCAAAATCCCGCAAATAAGGTCCCCTGAGTCCGCGAGCAAGCATCGACGGTTGGCGACAACAGGCTGGCGCGAGTGGAAGCGGACGGTACGGCCGTTATTTGCGGGTAAAAGGGGTCAATCGAGGGCTGAGCGGACCGTAGATCCGTTAATTGCCTATGAAGCAGCAAAAATGAGCTGAAAGTTAAGAAATAACGGAACGTCAGTCCGCACCCCCCGCCAGATTGACCAATATGGCGCAAATAAGGTCTCCTGTGTCCGCGAGCGAGCATCGACGGTTAGCGCCAACAGGCTCGCACGAGTCGAAGCGGACCGTACGGCCGTTATTTGCGGGAAAATGGGGTCAAACGAGGGTTGAGCGGACCGTAGATCCGTTATTTGCCTATGAAGCAGCAAAAATGAGCTGAAAGTTAAGAAATAACGGAACGTCAGTCCGCGCTCCACGCCAAATTGACCATTTTGCGGCAAATAAGGTCCACTGAGTCCGCAAGCCAGCTGCGACGGCTGGTGTCGACTGACTGGCGTAGGTCGCAGCGGACCGTACGGCCGCTATTTGCGGAAAAAAGGGGTCAATCGAGGGCTAAGCGGACCGTAGATCCGTTATTTGCTTATGAATCAGCAGAAATAAGCTGAAAGTTCACAAATAACGGAACGTCAGTCCGCGTCCCCCGCCAGATTGACCGATATCCCGCAAATAAGGTCTCCTGAGTCCGCGAGCAAGCAGAGACGGTGGCAGCCAACAGGTTGGCGCGAGTCGAAGCGGACCGTCTGTCCGCAAAGCTGGTGCTTAGACTGTATTTACTGCACTAGCTTGTAAGTTCTCACTCGCTCGTTACCGCTGGCTGGGGATAGCATTTGCAGATGAACGAGTTTGTGCAGGATTCGTCTGGCGTGCCGATCGCACACGTTGAGGTGGGCAGCAAGCTCCATGGGTAATATCGGGCGTAGGACTCTTCGGGCATACCGAAGTGTCTCAGCTTCAAAGCACGACAATGAGCTGGATACATCGGTTGACATGAACTTTCCAATAAATGCGAGAACTAGCTGCTGGCATTGTTTAGGTTCATCCACAATGGATGGATAGGCGATCGGCAGAAACGTCCAGCCATCAAGAGATAACAAGCTGTGACGAAGACAAAGATCCTTGAAGCGTCGAACATCAAGATCTCTGGCGTGCGGCCCGTAACCTTGTATCTCAATCCCGCCCTTTGCACCTTGAGGCATGTATGCAAGATCAAGATAGCGGTACCCGTTGTTGAAATCCCGCACCTCCCATTCAGGATACAAGTGCTCGAAGTTACCGACCGCAGGAAACCAGACCATACGCAGAAACTCAACAGTCCCATGTCCAAGTCCTTTCGATAGCAGTTCATGTCTTCTATGGTTTCCTTCCGCTGCAAGATTAGCTTGAATCCACTCCTCCAACTTTTGCTCGAATCGCGACATCTACACCCAACTCCTTTACATTAAATAACACAAAAAGCCGCTCCAATACACCGCACCCTGAATATTAGATCAGAGTGGTTGCATTAAAGCGGCGTGTGCTTCACGACCTATGCTGTCAGTATAAGCTGAGCTGTTAATTTCAGCAATAGAAAAAAAGAGTGCAAAAGAGCTAGACTTATCGCTACTGCACCTCATCCAATCGCTTCTCAGCCGCGCATTTTTGGATGAGGGAGATCTGGCCTGCATGGATGCCCGTATGGTACATGAGTCTGCCGACTGCTTCCAGCGGAGTGGACGGGCCCATCGGGGAATTGACAGGCTCATTCCATTTCTCATCAGGCAAATCACGCATCGCAGCGATCAAATGCTCGTTCGAAGCCTCCAAGATCGCCACCAGCTCTGCTAAGTCAGCGAAGTCTGACTTGGCACCGGCCGCCCCGCGACCTGTAAGGATCGTGAGATCTGCTGGCATCGGGCGGTTGAAGAACCACTCTGCGAACATGTACTCCACCTCCGCATTATGGCGCAGCATGTACCCAATTGAAGCGTTGCCGAGCTTTAGTGGCAGATCTGTCTCAGGCAAGCTTCTTGCTGTCTTGTGAAATCGTTCTTGCAGGGCTCTCCAGATTGGCAGTACGGTATCAACTGTCACTCTTCATCGCTCCTTTATCGAATGAAGATGGATTGGCAGGCTTATGTCCGTCTCTTGCAACATGGTCGAAGCGGTCGCCGGATAAGTCGATATCGAATGCTTGACCGAACCCCGCCACATAGCGTCCATCTCGAACGGTCAGCTCGAACAGTGAGAAGTCCAAGCCGCGAAGCATTTTGATCATGGCCTTGCCGAAGGAGTTCTCAAACAGTTCGAATACATCCTCATGACCTTCATTGCCCACATTGAAAGCCGTGCACACGAAACGTGCTCTCTGCCGAGCAAACAAGTTACCGCACTGCGATTCGTCTTCGATCAGCATGACATCAACTGCTGGATTGTGTTCGATATGCCGGTAATGGTTAGCGATCTGGCTAATGTAGATGTAGAGCTTGTCGTTAATTTTCACGAAAGGCGCGTACGAGATAAATGGCATGCCATCCTCGTCAACTGTGCTCAGCATTAATGTCTTCAGGCTGCTAACAAAGGTCAGATATTGCAGTTTGATCTTGTCGTTATCCAATTGCTTCATAATCAATCCCTCTACTTTTCTGTAAAATATGAATTCGCGGAGCGGAGTTGCCTGCAGCATACTCCACTTCGGATTCGACACCGTATACTTGCCGGATCAACTCCGGGGTAAGAACCTGCCGTGGATGGCCGAATTCTCGCATCACGCCTTCCTTGATCACGCAGATCTTGTCGCTATAAGCGGCTGCGTGGTTCAGGTCGTGAAGCACCATCACAACGGTAAGCTTTAATTCGTGATTCAGTCTGCGAACCAATTCGAGCACCTCTAACTGATGGGCGATATCGAGGTATGTAGTTGGTTCGTCAAGCAGTAGTATCTTGGGGCGCTGAGCTAACGCCATCGCAATCCAAGCACGCTGCGCTTCTCCGCCTGACAAGGAGACAATCAATCGGTCTCGGTACGTGAGCATCCCGGTTTGCTCCAGGGCCCACTCCATCACCTCGTGGTCGCTCGCGTCAAACCGTTCGTACCATTTCTTGTGCGGGACCCGACCGTATCCAACAAGCTCTTCGACCGTCATATCTGCCGGGCATGCGTTCGATTGACAGAGCATGCACATGATGCGGGACACCTGCTTCGTGCTTAGGCGACACAGCTCTTGGTTTGCGATACAGATCCGCCCGCTCTCGCAAGGAATGAGACGAGACAAGCCTTTGAGAATCGTAGATTTGCCGGAGCCATTCGGCCCAATGATAGACACGACTTCGCCTTCACACACTTCAAGCGAAAAGTCGCTTACGATCGTTCGATCGGCGTAGCGAATCGTCAACGATTGCACCTCAAGCATCTCAAGCTTCCCCCTTGCGCATTAAGTATAGAAAGTATGGACCGCCAAGCAACGCCATGACGATACCTGCGGGTATTTCGATCGGCGCAAATACCGTTCGTCCCACGGTATCCGCGACAAGCAGAATCAACGCGCCAAGCAGCAGGCTCATTGGCAAGGTCAGCTTATAGTCGGAGCCGAGCAGAATGCGGGCGATTTGAGGTACGATCAGACCTACAAAGCCTACGAGACCCACGACGGATACGGAAATAGCAGCCAGATAAACAGCGACCAATGACAGCATGAAGCGGATGCGGTTCAAGTTTTGCCCGAGATTATGGGCAACTTGTTCTCCCAACCTCAATATATTCGCTTGGCGGATACATAGAAGCGCAGCGATCCATCCGACGATGGAGTAGGGGAGGAGAACGGTTACCGCGCCCATTCCTTTGCCGGCAAGGCTGCCATTCAGCCATTGCATGGCGGAGGGAAGCTGCTCGCTGTACAGCAAGGACAGCATCCCGATCACTCCGCCGAATACGGCGTTGACCGCTACGCCGGACAGAATGATGCGAATCGGCGTGAAGCCCTTGCGCTTGTTCCAGGCCCAGACATATACGAGGCAAGCCGCAGCCATGCCCCCGAGAATCGCAGCCACAGGAACTAGCGCGATGTAGTCGGGTCGAACGAGCAGGATGAACAATACGGCTACCGCTGCTCCGCTCGATACACCCGTCAACCCTGGATCCGCGAGCGGATTGAGCATGACCGCTTGAAGCAGTGCGCCGGAAGCGGCCAGGTTCGCTCCGACCAGCAGAGCCAGCATCACTCTCGGAATTCGAATGTCCCATAGGATCATATGAGAGGCAGCATCCCCATTTCCAAACAAGGTACGGATGGTTTCTGCCATCGAATACTGGACGCTGCCCAATCCGATAGATAGCAGAATTGCTACGAGCAGCAATAGGGCACTGATTCCGATAATGACGGCCTTTCTATTCTGTTTCTCAGTCACCCTGTATTCCTCCGAATCAGTTATACAATATTTTCTCTAGTTCCTTGTAAGCATCCGGCGCTTTGACAAGCGATGCGATACCGAAGAGATCGTAATCAAGCGCGATCAGCTTGTCGTTCTGGACAGCATTCAGCTTCTCCCAAGCGCCGTTCTTCTTCGTATCTTCCTCGAAGGCTTTGATAGCTGCTTCAGGGTCACCGTGAACAACCAACAGAATGACATCGGGATTAGCGGCTGCGACATTTTCCATATTGATAGGAACATAGGTTTCTTTCAGCTTGAGTACGTCAGAGACGACGTTGGATGCGCCAAGACTCTTCACTAAACTGCCTGCATATGTATCTTCATTCATAAACATTAACGATTCAGCAGAGCCGAAGAGCAGCATGACGGATGGAGGGGTCTTGCCCTTTGTATCTTCCAACACTGTTTGTTCAGCTTGGGTGAATGTCTGCAGGAATGCTTCTGCCTTGCTCTCCTGTTGGAACACCTTCCCTAATGCGACCGTTGTCAGCTTCAGTTCTTCCAGCGAGTCGACTGGCAAGTAAGCCAGGGGCAAGGAGGTAGCGGCGAACATTTTGCCCATGCTGTCTTTAAGCGAAGCGGGAACGAGTATGATGTCAGGCTGCAGCGTAGCGATCTGCTCCAGATCGGGCTTATGAGATGAACCGACTCGTTGGACTTGATCAAATGCGGCCGGCAGCTGACTTGATGTCGTCGGAACACCGACAGGAATAATGTCCAACTCGCCTAATAGCTCGGAGATCGAGACGGATAAGGTCACCACTTTAGCTGGTGTCTTATCGTTGAACTGCGCCAGAACTTCCTGAAGCTTTGCCTCATCGACAGCGATGGAGGATTCAACGTTGGGTGACGATGGTGCAGCTGTGTTAACTGTTGTTTCCGCAGAAGACTGCGGCGCGGTTGTATCGGATGATGATGGCTTATTACAACCAACCATAATCGCAAGCAGTGCGATAATGAGCATGAATTTCCAACTGGATTTATACACGGGTAGACGCTCCTTCGACTAATTGATAATGATTATCACTAATAACAAACCCTATTATAATGATACTGATAATCATTTTCAACAACTAATTTAAATTTAATGAAAATTTACGATTTACCTCAGGCATGAACTTGCAGCTTATCGAGCTAATCGATCATTCGACATCACTCGCTATATATTGTAAAAACACCTATGTAAATTCCAATTCTGTCATCTTGTGTGAAAACGCTTTACCCCATATAATGTATGAGAAATCTGTAGTTTTATAATGATTGGGGGGAGTTCTGCATGAGACTGTTAACAGCAGTGACCGTTCCTAACGTGAAGCCGCGAAGAAAGCGTTGGCCGCGGGTCGTGGGAATCATCGCATTGATAATCGTTATTCTGGTTGCCTGTGCAGGAGGCTACGTATATTGGCTGGTCAATAAGAGCTTGCCGGTTGTTAAGGGTGAGTTAAAGCTGATAGGGCTGGAGAAGCCCGTTAATGTATGGCGGGATGAATCGGGAGTTCCCCACATTGAGGCACAGAGTGAACATGATCTATATATGGCGCAAGGGTATGTTACAGCCCAGGATCGAATGTTCCAGATGGATTTGAGCAGACGGCAAGCATCTGGTCAACTAAGCGAGGTAGTCGGCGCGAAAGCGATAGATCGCGATAAGTTCTTTCTCACATTCGGACTTCGACGCGCCGCGGAAGCCTCGTGGAATGCGTATTCGCAACAATCCCAGCAGGTGCTGGAATGGTATGCGCAAGGCGTGAACAGCTACATGAACCAAGCGAAGAAAACGGGAGCACTTCCGATCGAATTCACGATTCTGGGCTATGAACCGACGGAATGGACGGCCATTGATTCGCTAACGATCGGGAAGTTCATGGCTTATGACCTGTCAGACAGCTGGGAAGGGCAGGCATTCCGTTATCACATGGTTCAGGAATTAGCGCCGGAGAAGGCGCAGTCCTTATTTCCTACTTATCCAGAGGACGGGGCTTTGATCATACAAGCGATCAAGGATCATCCCATGGATCTGACAGAATTCGCTTCTGCGGCAGTAGTCCCTGATCCGTACAATGGCAGCAACAATTGGGTTGTAGCGGGATCGAAGTCTGCTTCAGGCAAGCCGATGCTGGCCAATGACCCTCATCTGGGGCTGGATACACCCTCCATCTGGTATGAGACTCATCTTCAAGCACCCGAGCTTGAGGTCAGCGGAGTTATATTTTCAGGAGTTCCTGGTATTATACTGGGTCACAATCAGCATATCGCTTGGGGAGTTACGAATCTGGGACCGGATGTACAGGATCTCTATATTGAGAAGCGGAATCCGAGCAATCCTTACGAGTTCGAATATATGGGAAAATGGGAACCGGCTAAAGTATTCAAGGAAGTCATTAAGATCAAAGGCGAGCCTTCGGTTGACTATGAAGTCGTCGAGACGAGGCATGGACCGATTATTTCGGAATTTGCCAAGGATGACAAGCAGGATACCGCCATCTCGATGCGCTGGACTGCGCTTGAGCCGACGACTGAATTGGAGGCGGTTCAGCGCTTTGCAAAGGCGAAGAATTGGGACGAATTCAAGCAGAGCCTGGAGTATTTCCATGCGCCGGCACAAAACTTTGTATTCGCCTCGAACGATGGCACGATCGCTTATCGAGCAAATGGCAAGATTCCGATTCGCAAACAGGGGAACGGCTTAGTACCGGTGCCTGGCTGGACAGACGAATACGAGTGGACGGGATACATACCGTGGGAAGAGCTTCCGACCTCTGTGAATCCGGAAGAAGGGTATATCGCTACAGCAAATAATAAGGTAGTTGGGGACAGTTATCCCTACCATATCACGGATAGCTGGTCGCAGCCGTATCGGGAGGCGCGAATTCAGCAGGTGCTGGCGAGCAAGCCAGTGCTAACACAGGATGATCTGCTTCAGCTGCAGTTAGATCGCCATAATCTGCAAGCCGAAGAATTATTGGATGGTCTAATTGCTAAAGTTGAAGGCAACTCGGCGCTTCGATCCATTGATAAGGAGGCTCTTGCCCTTCTACAGAGCTGGAATAAAGTCAATGATCCCGATCAAGCCGCACCGCTTGCTTATGAACTGTGGATCCAGCACTTTGACGATGTACTGTTCAAGCCGGAGATATCGGATGAGATGATGAAGCTGTTCAGCGACAAAGCGATCGTTAAGGACGCGATGCTGCGCAAAGGCTTAGCCGGCGAGAAGGAGCCTTGGATCGATGGCAAAGGCGGCATGGAGAATATAGTGGTTCAAGCACTGCAGTTTGCGGTTGATCATGCTGTATCCTTGCAAGGAAAGGAGCCTTCAAAGTGGCAGTGGGGTGAATTCCACCAAGTCGAGTTCCCGCATCCGTTAGGATCGGTGAAGCCACTTGATCTCGTATTTAACCCGAAGCCGGCTCCAATGGGCGGCGGCCGAGTTACAGTCGGCGCAGCGGGCTGGAACAAGACGACCGGAGAAGTCGATCACGGCGCTCCATGGAGAACGGTGATCGACATGGCGGATCCGACGAAGTCGTTCAACGTGTTAGGACCAGGTCAATCCGGGCATGTACTGAGCCGGTGGTACAAGAATCAGGTCCAAGATTGGACGACGGGGCAATACCATGTAACAAGTATTAAACCTTCGGTTTATCAAGCGACAAAATTCCAATTGACCCTTATACCGTAGAGGTCCATATCGTAGTACCCGTGAAGGGAAGCACGTATTGGTTTGCATCATTGGCCAATATGCTGCTTCCCTTATTTGGCTTAAGCCTACTCTATCTGAATCATCTAACTAAAATTCCATCTATTGACAATATTGTTGTATTATGAACATAATACAGTTAAGTCACAAGGCGGGTGAGATGGATGTGTTGAACTTCTATGAGCTGAAGCTGAATAATAAAGACCCTGTATACCTGCAGATCGTGATGCATGTGAAGCGGCAGATTCTGCTGAGAAAGGCCGAGTCGGGCGATAAGCTGCCTTCCAGACGTGAAGTTGCCGCGCAGCTAAGCATTAATCCAAACACCGTTCAGAAAGCATTCAAGCTGATGGAGGATGAGGGATTCGTTCGCACGAGCAGTACGCTGGGAAGCGTGATATATGTAGACGAAGTGATGTTCGATCAATTGGAAGCGGAGTTAACGAAAGAGATGGTAACTGAATTTATTCAATCTGCCAAGGAGATTAACCTGTCCTTCAAGAAGGTCGTTGATCTAATTAGCGAGCATTGGAACTGACTTGCTATGCCTATAGTGTATTAGTCGAGTAATACAGGAGGTGCTGATCATGAAGGGATACTATCGATTGTTGAATGTTGAAATAAGCGTGATGTTAAGAGCAGTGCTGCTTCTGTCCTTAGTTACCGTCATTACCCCGCTGTTTCTGCTTCGCTCAGCTTTGTATGAACCGAACACGACTCATATGATCGAGCGCTTCGAGGACATCTATGTTTCTTCAGGCAGCATGGCGGCACAGTTCATCTTCATAGCGGCATTTGGTGCTTTTTTTCTCAAGACGATATATGCCAGCTACTGGGGAAGCAAGAGCATCTATACGTATCTGACATTGCCGGTCAGACGGGAAATGCTGTATATCAGCAAGCTATCCGCAGGGATTCTATGTCTACTTCTCTTGCTCGCCGCTCAACTGATAAGTATGCTTATTGGCTATCAAATGTTTCACTCGATAGTTTTCAATTATAGCAGTGGAGAGCACGTGATGAGCAACGGATTGTTTCTCAGCTTCGTCCGATCGGAGTATGCTCGATTGATACTGCCTTTTAGCCTAGAAGGAGCTATATCCACATTCGCCATTATCGTCACGTTCGTGACAGGACTGTATTATGGCGCCATCTGTGAGCGCAGCAAGCGGTACTGGGGGTATGTCGTGCTGTTTGCAGCGGCCATTTTACTAATCAATGTAATAACATACCGTCTAAGCCCGCCATCTGAACTCTATTCACATAAGAATTTGTATCTAAACAGCGCGATTCTGCTCGGTTTGAGCGGGTATTTTATATGGCATAGCATGCGGTTGATCAGAAGAAGCTCGATTGCATAGGGAAGGAGGAGAGGCAGAATGAATAAGGTGAAGAAGCACCTAGCTGTTCCATTCTTATTGCTCTTAATATTGATATTTGGATTCGTGTATTACACGCTTTCTACGATCGAAGATAACAGCACGTTCTATGTCCGGGATCTGAGTGGAGACCCGTCTGCCATTGCGGATGTGACGATCACAGGGGATCTAAGCGATGGATATCACAGTACGGTGTTCAAACTAATCAATGGTCAAGTCAGTACGGAAACTAAGATCTATGATCAACCAACTCGTGTTTTATGGGAGTACAGATACAGTACAGGCGGACCCAAGCTGATGGATGGTAATCTGTACGAGGTGCGGAACTCCTTAGGCTATGACATCCTTTCTCGAGACGTTAATGATCAATATGCTAAAGCGAACGTCAGTCCAAGACTGATCTACAATACCATAACGTTTGCCAATGCGCTTGAATACGGCTTAGCCAAGATTGGCGATACAGTATATTTTACGGTGCCTACAACCGCAGACTATACAGGGACTAACGGTATATATGAATTAGCATTTTCATATGGTGATAGAAGTTCGATTCCTCTTGAAAAATGGCCGGAGTCACGAGAACTCGCAGCTATTGATCTGAATCAGAATAAGAGTGGTGACCCAGCTACCGCTATTCAGGTGCTCGGCTTAGAGTCGGTGGGCGACAAGCTTGCGCTCATTATGACGGAAGGAACCAGCTTGATCGTGAGAGGTTACGACAGCAAGAGCGGGGAGTTGATCGGCGAGGCTGTTGTGCCGCAATTTATCAATCGCGAGGCAGAGATGAGGCTTGAATCGCTTAGTGAACGTTACGTCGCGTACAGTGATCATCAGAATCATATCCTGAATCTGAGCTTTGACAGGTATCCTAATTCTCCGACAAACGGTGACATTTATAAAACGATTCTTAGTGTTGACTTCTCCAATGGAGTTGAGCTGGTAGACTATAATCGTGCGCACTTTACTGATGGTAAAGTGGATAACAACCGAGGTATCTCCCATATTAGCCATCGCAATGGCAAAACGTACGTGGTGATGACCTTAGGCGACAAAGAAGATCGAATTCCCCATTCGATTATTTGGCCGCAGCGTTTCATGCTGTACGTATTTAAGTCAGATGAGCTTCTCTATCAAGGAGAGCTGATAACGGACCTGAATGATGACTTGATTCGAGATAGTCAATCAGCAGGAAGTTTCGTTTATGACGTGACCGAATATAGGAACTTCTTCAATATTAAGATCGAGTAATCACCTGCTTGTTGGACGAGGAGGGATATAATGATAGAGTTTCAGTATGTAGAAAAGCGATATCCTAGCAAAGGAATCGCGTTGTATATTAATAGCTTGAAGATTAACAGCGGCGAAATTGTAGGCATATTAGGGGCCAATGGAAGCGGTAAGACGACTCTGTTGAAGGCCGTTATGGGAATAGGCGAGCTCCATTCTGGACGGATTCTGATTGATGGCGGTCCTGTTGAAACGCAGTATGAACATATCGCTTTTATTACGGAAGAGGGCAGTTTTCTGCCGGATCTGACGCCTGCTCAGTATGCAGACTTCCTGGCTGATTTCTTCCCAAGATTTAATCTGGAACGGTATAATAGCTTGTTGGATTATTTTGAGCTTGAGCAGCACAGACGAATCAAGACATTTTCGAAAGGACAGAAGTCCAAGCTGGAAATGTGCGCCGGTATAGCGAAGCAGGCCAAGTATATCCTGATGGATGAGCCTTTCTTGGGTGTCGATATGCTGACGAGACGTGATTTTTTGAAATTGATGATCTCCAGCCTGAACGGTGATGAAACGCTGCTGATCAGCACACATATCGTCAACGAGATTGAACATGTGATTGAACGAGCTATCTTCCTGCGGGATGGTAGAATCGCTGGCGATTATATGATTGATGATATGAGACTAGAAGGTCAGACGATAGAAGAAGTGATGTCAGAAACATTGGGTAATAAGAAGAAGCGGATCGAGTGACAGTGGAACAAGCGGGAGAGCGCATCGATTGGAGCGATGCGCTTTTATGTTGTCTGCTATTACATTTTAAAGTGAGTATCATTCCATAACCTTTTCCGGTCGAATGGTCGGTATGAACCGCAAGAACACAATATATTTGCTAACCGCGATCACAGCGAGCAGCAGTCGTACATGCAGGTGATCGATTAATAGTCCGCTTAAGAGCAGCAATAGAGAGGTGGTGCTCAGTAATTCAACCTTCTGTCTCATTGTGAAGCCTTGATTACGTTGATAGGGCACTACATACTTCTGATATACCTTGCGCTCTTTGATCCATGCTTCCCATCTGGTGGAGCTTCTAGCAAACAAGAAAGCGGCCAGCAGAACTAACGGAGTAGTGGGCAGAAGCGGTATGACAATCCCAATCATGCCAACAATGAAGCATAGCCACCCTAACGCGAGCAATACGATCCTCTTCAACACATAACCTCCAGTAGATCATGATACTATGAACAATTCTATTGATAACCATTTTCATCGTCAATGTGAAATGATTCCCAAGGTGTTTATTCATGATTGATGAGTGATAGATAATAGATAATAGTTGATAGTTGCACAATATAGTATACTGATCCATATGAGTCCTAGAATACATAGAGAAGCTTACTTCATCATAGTCTCTTTAATAGGAAGCTTGTTAGGCTTATAAACGAAGAACCACGACCAGATGAAAAATCAAAGGTTGTGGTTCTTTTTTAACATTATGTTCTATGCCAGAATAGTTGTGGGAGCGATGACGCATGTTCAACGATTTTAAACCTATAGATGACCGTCCAGTGTACATTCAATTGAAGGATTACTTTAAAAGCTTAATTATGAAGGGCGCTTTGCAGGCCGATCAGAAGCTTCCATCCACTCGAGAGCTCAGTACATTGCTGAGTGTCAGCCGCAATACGGTCATTTCCGCCTATGCAGGCTTGGAAGAGGACGGATATGCCTATGTCGTTCAGGGGAAAGGAAGCTTCGTTGGCGCTTCTCCTGCGAGTGTGTCAGCACCCATTTGTCATATGGACTGGAAGTCGCGTGTTAACGGGCATGCCCGAATGGCCGAAGAGCTTGATCTGATGAAGCACGGCATACGCGCTAAGAAAGGGACCATATCTTTTACGAGCATCGCGCCCGATGAGAAGCTGTTTGATCTTGAAAATGTAAAGCGAGCGTTTCTGGATCGCATGTCGGTTGAAGGCGACATCTTACTGAATTACGGTTATGCCCAAGGATATAGACCTTTAATGGAATATTTGCTGCGATATATGGAACACAAGGGTGTCGATGTAAAGGGCAAGGATATCTTGATCACGAACGGCTTCACCGAAGGCTTCGATATCGTCTTATCCGCCTTGGGCAAGAACAGCGGAGCTGTCATATGCGAGAATCCGACCCATCAGACGGCAATTAAGAATCTGAAGCTCCATGGCTATGATATTACGGGCATCAGCATGGAGGAGGATGGAATTAACCTGCGGGAAATGGAGCAAGCATTGTCAGAGCGAGCTTATGATTGCGCCTATCTGGTCCCTTCCTATCACAATCCCACCGGCATCGTGATGTCTCCCGAGAAACGGCTGAAGCTGATGGAGCTCTTGTCTCACTATGAGATTCCGGTCATCGAGGACGGGTTCAATGAGGAGCTTCGTTACTCGGGCTCTCATGTATCGCCGCTGATGGCGGCTGCAGGTCAAGGAAACAACGTGATCTATCTTGGCAGCTTCTCCAAAGTGCTGTTCCCAGGACTGCGAGTAGGCTGGGTGCTGGCTGACAAAGAACTCATTTATTATTTGGAAAGCGTCAAACGGGCCCGCTGCATTCACACCTCAACATTAGATCAATCGATTCTATATCAATATTTGTTGAACGGTAACTTTGAGAAGTATTTGAAAAAGGCGAGAACCGAGTATAAGCGCAAGTATGAATGGACGAAGAGCTGTGTGGAACAGTTTGTTCCATTTACTCGCTTGTCCGGTGATGGGGGATTGCATCTGTTTGTTGAATTTGAAGAAGGATTCCATATAAGGGATCTGCTGGAGGAATGCTCTCGACGAGGCGTTATCTTCACACCGGGGGATATCTTCTACACGAACGGGAAAGGGCAGAATACGATGAGGCTCGGCTTCTCCAGAGTGAGCGATGAAGATATTCGCGCAGGTATTCAACTGATTGGCGAAATAGCAACACAACTTAGGAGATAGAGGAGTGCGGCAGCATGAAGACAGGGATGGACGCAAGTGAGAACTCAAGATTGAAGGTCGGCGTCATCATGGGGGGCGTCTCATCTGAGCTTGATATATCGTTAATGACGGGTCAGGAAATGATAAATCACCTGGATCCGCATAAATATGATGTTACATCCGTTGTCATTGTGAAGCGGGAAGATCTGATCGAGAAAGCGAAGGAACTTGATATTGCGCTGCTTGCATTGCACGGTGCATATGGTGAGGACGGTACGGTACAAGGTGCTTTGGAAACGATGGGTATCCCCTATACGGGAAGCGGAGTGCTGTCAAGCAGTGTGTGCATGAACAAGGATATGTCGAAGAAGCTGATGCGCTTCGAAGGGATTCATACTCCTGACTGGTTGTGCTGGAACAGTATGGAGGAGTTCTCAATGGAAGCCGTTGAACGATTGGGATATCCCGTGATTGTAAAGCCGAACGCTGGCGGATCGAGCATCGGTACGCAGCTTATTACGGAGCCCGCTGGCTTGAGAGCGGCTGTAGCAGAAGCATTTCGCTGGGATCGCTCTGTGATGGTGGAGAGCTGCGTGAAAGGTCAAGAGATCACTTGCTCGATCTTGGACGGGAAGCTGCTGCCTCATATCGGGATTCGTGCGGCTCATTCAGAATGGTTCGATTATGAAGCGAAATACAATGCTGACGGAGCGGAGGAGCAGGTCATAGAGCTGCCGTCAGAGATTGATGAGCGAGTGCGAGCGGCAGCATTAACTTGTTATCGACTGCTGAGATGCAGTGTATATGCGCGAGTGGATATGATTATTCAGGACGGAATCCCTTACGTGCTGGAAGTCAATACGCTGCCAGGCATGACGAAGAACAGCCTGCTGCCTAAGAGTGCGCAAGCGGCGGGGATCTCCTTTAGTGAGCTGCTTGACCTCATTATATCGTATTCGCTTGAAGCGAGAACAAATGAGCAGGGAGTGACGCGTGATGTCTAATGAATGGATCTCTCCGCTTGTGCGAGATATTCCGCCTTCTGGCATTCGAGCTTTCTTCGATCTCTGTGATGGAAATAAGGATGTTATCTCACTTGGCGTGGGTGAACCGGACTTTGCGACACCTGAGCATATTCGTGAAGCTTGCATTCGAGCTCTCCATAATGGCAAGACGATGTATACGTCGAATGCAGGGATGATGGAGCTGCGCGAGGAGATTGCAGGCTATCTGAAGGATAGCTTTCAATTGAGCTATGATCCGGTGAGCGAGATGATGGTGACGGTTGGGAGCAGCGAGGCGGTTGATCTCGCGCTGCGTACGTTGATTGCCCCGGGGGATGAGGTTCTCATTCCATCGCCGAGTTATATTGCTTATTCTCCGATCTCGCATCTGCATGGCGGGAAAGTAGTCGAGGTGGAGACGAGGGCGGCAGACAGCTTTAAGCTGACGGCATCGGCACTGCAAGCAGCGATAACACCAAGGTCCAAAGTGCTGATGGTGAATTTCCCTAGCAATCCTACGGGCGCCATTATGACGTATGAGGATTGGCTGCCGGTTATTGAAGTGATCAAAGCGAATAATCTTGTCGTGATCTCGGATGAAATATATTCTGAGCTGACTTATGGTCCGAAGCATGTTAGCCTCGCGGCACTGCCTGGCATGGCAGAGCGGACGGTTCTGATCAGTGGCTTCTCGAAAGCCTTCGCGATGACGGGGTGGAGAGTTGGCTATGCCTGCGGGAATCGAGAGATTATCGCGAATATGCTGAAGATTCATCAGTATACCGCGATGTGCGCGCCGATTCTTGGTCAGATCGCGGCGCTTGAATCGCTGCGGCATGGGATGGAAGCAAAGGACATGATGAAGGAATCCTATGATATGCGCAGACGAATGTTTGTGCGCGGACTAAGTGATATCGGATTCACATGCCGTGAGCCGGAGGGCACCTTCTATGCGTTTCCTTCGATTGCTCATACAGGGCTTCGATCCGAACAATTTGCACTGCTGCTTCTGAAGCAGGCGGGAGTCGCTGTTGTTCCGGGGGATGTATTCGGCTCGAGCGGTGAAGGGCATATCCGCTGCTCGTTCGCTACTTCGATGTCGAAGCTTGAAGAGGCGCTGGTGCGGATGGAGCGATTTATGAAATCTTTCGAATCGGAAAAACTAAGAATGATTGTTTAACGAGAACGAGGACGAGAATAATAAGATTCCTCCTTAATGAGTGCTCTACCGTATAAACTATTTCTACTCCCAGGAAATATTCTCCTTCAATTATGAATGGTGGATTGCGACTGCAAAAGACCGCGAGTATAATGAAAGGGCAACTTAAGTAGTGGAATGAAGCAAGAACCAACTCTATATCATAACCAGGAGGGGTTGCCGATGGCTAACTTGTTTGGAGGTATAATAGGCAATTATTCTGATGTATCCGTAGAGGAACTGACTAAGCAATATGGATACTTGCTGATGCAGCAAGAGAAAGTTCAAATGGGCTTTAAACTTGTTCGAGATACGTTTATTCTTACAGATGAGCGGCTGATCTTTATTGACCACCAGGGCGTAACAGGCAAGAAGACTCGAGTGGCGTCCATTCACTTGGATTCGATCGTTGATGTGACGATGGAAACAGCCGGTACGGGATTTGATGACAGCGAATTAACGATTCACTACATTACATCTCCTTATCATAAGTCCAACAATGTTCAGTTAGCTTCCTATATGTTTGAATTCGGCAAAAAATTCAACCTGCAGCCGTTCTATGTCGCATTAGTCACGATCGCGCATCAGAATCATAAGCGGTTGAACTCGTAGACGAGTTCGTATCTGTACTTAATAGAGGATGACCATCCGCAGTTTTGGGTGGTCATCTTTTTTTGTACGGCAAAAGATAGATTGCGAATATTCTTGCGAATTCGCCATAAATGAGCGCAACAAGCGATATATTGCTAAGTATAATGTAAAAGGATCACTTTTCGACGAATATCTCGTTATATTCTATTTAAATATTGTTCATTTACTGATATTATCCTAATAATAGATATTTTTTTACATGGTAAACATGGTAAATGAATGCACATGGCAGGTTGTGCATCTATTATAGATTTGAAGATTTCATTAACTATTCATAGGTATGTAATACCGAGAGAGGAAGTGGAATGATAGATGCAGCGAATTGTTAAGACGAGTGTGTGGTTGTTATGTGTCATGTTATTTTTAATCGCGTGGCCTCAAGCCGGTCATGCTGCTGCTGGGCAGAATCTCTATATGAACGGCAATTCCATCACACTCCCAGAGCCGATGAGGACGATTAACTCTTCATCCATGATACCGATTCGTGTCGTTTCAGAAGAGTTGGGCTATAAAGTGGATTGGGAGCAGAAGACGCGAACGGTGAACATACATAACGGCAGCACGAATATTAAACTTGTAGTAGACAAGTCTGAAGCGCAGCTCAACGGGAAACAGGTTAAGATGAGCACCCCGCCTACCGTGATTAACAATACGACGCTCGTGCCATTGCGATTCGTAGGCGAATCGATGGGGCTTGTAGTAGAGTGGGATAAGGATACGAAGGCCGTATACTTGTTTACACCTGATGACGAAACGGTTGTGACTCCACCCCCTGGTGAAAGCGCAGGCGGCAGCGATTCTGGACAAGGAACTAAGCCAACGACTCCACCTTCAACGGGCAGCGGGAACAATACGAATGAAGGATCCGGTGAAGTATCAAAGCCTGATAATAAGGTCGATGGTAATGTCGTGGATTTTGCATTTTTCGATAATACGCTTCATATAGCCATGGACAAGCCCGCCGCTGCCAATATTCAGGTCATGACTAATCCAGATCGTGTCGTGATCGATCTTCCGAATACGGTGTTTTCTAAAGAGTTTATGGATAAGTATAAATTCGATCAGAACAGTCAGGGCAGTCTAGAAATTGCCGACTATCCTGATGTTCAGCGTATTCGCTATGCGATGTTCGCACAGTCTCCTAATACGGTCCGATTCGTTGTAGACGGTAATTATGCCTTGAGTTATGAGAATATATCTACTTCTGATGATCTATTATCGATCATGTTTGCTCCTAAGTCAGAAGGTGTACCGCCTGAATATGTGAAGCCGAAAGGCAAGTATACTGTCGTTATCGATCCTGGGCACGGCGGTGGAGATTCTGGGGCAGTAAGCGTGCGCAAACGCTATGAGAAGGATCTGAACCTGGCGATCGCTTCCAAGGTTGCTGAGCTTGCTAAGAATGAGCCTAAGCTAAACGTGGTGTTGACACGAGACACAGATGTGTATCCAGAATTGTCTGAACGAGCGGCGTTCGCAAACAAGATAGAGGCAGATTTATTTGTCTCTATTCATGCGAACAGTGTAGAAAAGAATCCGAATGTAAATGGGACTGAGACCTATTTTAATCGGGCAGACAGCAAGGCGCTAGCAGAGGTTATGCATAAGCATTTATTAGTGGGTACCCAGTTTGTCGATCGAAAAGTGAAGCAGGCAGACCATAAGGTTACTCGGGAGACGGTAATGCCGGCAATCTTGTTGGAAGTTGGATTCTTAACGAACGAGAAGGAAGAAATGATCATGTTCGATGAAGCTTTCCAATGGAGAGTTGCTGAGCAGATTATTGCTGGCTTGAAGGAATACTTAGGCTTGTCTTAATGAAGAGAACGCATTCATTTGGCTAATTTAGCTGAGTGGATGCTTTTTTTATTTTCTGGGAAATAGTGGGGATGATGCTTCAGCAGGAATAAGAAGTTCGTCGCAGTTGAATGCAATTGTTTATGAAAAGGGGTACCACAACATGTGGTAGGAATGGTATGCTGTACTGGTTGGGCTTGCAGACTAACTACTACAACTAGAAGGGATTTGCACATGAAAAAACGATGTATCGACATACTTATGCTTATTGTAGGATCATTGCTCTTTGCGCTTGCTATCAATCTATTTGTTATTCCAAACGAATTCGGTGAAGGCGGAGTGACAGGAATTACGATCATTCTCTACTATTTATTCGAATGGTCTCCTGGTCTTGTATCTTTCGTACTGAACGCTATCTTGCTGCTTGTTGGCTATAAATTTCTCGATAAGAGAACGACGATATATACGATTATTGCGGTCACGTTCATTTCTCTGTTTCTTCAACTTACTGCGGATTGGCGCATCGCTTCAGATGAGTTGATGTTGAATGCGGTATACGGCGGAATATTTTCTGGGGTAGGTATCGGTTTAATTATTCGAGTTGGCGGAACGACAGCCGGGAGCACGATACTAGCAAGAATTATGAACAAGTACTTGGATTGGAACGTCAGCTATGCGCTATTGTTTTTTGACCTGATTGTAGCCTTCGCATCCATGTTTATCATTGGCGTGCAAAGTCTGATGCTCACGATTGTGATGCTCTACATTGCGACAAAGGTAATGGACTTCATCATTGAAGGACTTAATCCGAAGAAAGCGGTCACGATCGTATCCAAAGAGCAGAATCAGATCGCGGAACAAGTCAATGCACTTATGAATCGCGGTGTTACGGTACTCTATGGGCATGGACATTACACGAAAGAGCCGAAAGAGATGCTATATATCGTGATCTGCAAACAAGAAATAAGCCAGCTTAAGAAAATATGCAAATCGATCGACACCGAGGCATTTATTACGATTCATGATGTGCGTGATGTATTCGGTAAGGGATTTGTAGACATCTCCAAATAACCTAGCATCATTCGTGAATATGACTTCAAGCAACACATTTAATAGGTTGACCGGAAGGAGAAACTCATATGAGTCAATCCCAATACATGCGCAAAAAACCCTTCAGCACCGCTTGAAAGTAGTGCTGAAGGGTTTAATTATTTTATCTAGCTGCTCTTTACGAGCTGTTCTTCTTCTTCCCCAACTGAAGTCTGTTCACCCTGCCATAGTAGCTGCATCTCAGAGTTTGTGGCAAGCAGGTCGGACAACGTTCCTTCCGCCTCGATCTTACCATCCTTCATCACAATAATATGATCCGCTTGCGTAAGAGCTGCTCGACGGTGTGACACAGCGATACAGGTTACGTCTCTCTCTGCAAACAAACGCTCCCACAGCACTTTCTCTGTTTCGACGTCCAGTGCGCTGGATAGGTCATCGAAGATAAACAGGTCTGACTGCGTCATCATCATCCGCGCCGTAGCCGCGCGCTGAATCTGACCGCCTGAGAGCATAACGCCTCTCGGTCCCACCATTGTGTCAAGCCCATGCTCTAAGTCCTCAATATCCTTCTCCATGACGGCCAATCGTACCGCGCGGTCAAGTGATTCCTCGCTATGCTTGGTGCTTCCCTGCAGGATGTTTTCGCGAAGCGTATCGCTGAACAGCCGTGGCACCTGCGGTGTATAAGCCGATCTAGGCGGAACAAGGAAAGTTGCCGGATTAATTTCTTGCCCATTCCAGCGAATAGACCCGCTCGACTTTTCCAACAGCCCGAGCAGCGCGCGCACAAGTGTTGATTTGCCTGATCCGATTCGGCCTGTAATGACTAAGAATTTCCCGCGTTCAAGGTTGAAGTTGATATCCGTGATCCCATTCTCAGAATTCGGATACGTATAAGATAGTCCCTCAATTTCCAAGTTGCGCAGCAGATCGTTCTTCCCTCTCTTCACTGCCGGCGGCTCAGGAGGAGAATCATATAGGTGTATCGCGCTGTGCTCCATAATTCGGAACTGTTCGCCGGGACGGAACAGAATCTGCATGCGATCGAGCGATACTTTAAGTCGCTTATGTTGAAACACCATGTAGCCAAAAAGTGAAATACTGAATCCGAAGTTTGTTAAATACGCCGTGAATAGCGCAAAGTCTCCAACTGTAAAGCGTCCTGCCTGCATTTCTGTGGCACACATGAGAAGAATGACACCTGTACAGATGCTTAGCACATGCTGATTGAGAGATCTCATCCATTGCTTGAACAGATTATCCTTAAGTGCGGCTTTGCGGCGAGCTTCGTTCAGATGGGTAAATCGTTTCACGACATTATCTTCGGCTTGCCCCAGCTTGAGCGCCTGCACGGCACTAAATGTTTCTGCGATAAAGCTAGTAATGCGCCCTGTTGCTTCACGGTTCTGCTGCCCATATCGCCGCGCGCGGTTGCCGGACAGGTTGTTCAGCAAGGTGACAGCTACGAGCGGGAGAATGGCCACAACGGTTATCTTCCAATTGATCGACGTCATAATCATGATCGAAACGACAGCAAATACCAATCGTCCCCAGAAATCTACCCATGACTCTACATACTCTACAACTTCTTCAACATCATCACGGAAGCGGCTCATCGCTTCTCCTGAGGAAGCAGGGAGGTTGCGTCCTGGCCAGCGCATAATGCCAGCCAGCATGTTGGTACGCAGTACAGCTTGAATATGGTAAATATACGTTATCCATTTATAGAAGGCGAGAAAGAACATGCCCACCCTCGATACCCTTACAAGAGCAATCACAATCAAGGGGACAGCCAACCACAGGTAATCATGAGATTGACTTGTAGCTCTATCGAAGAACCATTGCATACCGAGTCCAATAAGCAGCGGAAGCGAGTGGAACAGCCCCCACAGCAGTCCGTTTACGATAAACAGGGACAATCTAAATTGAAACAGGCGTTGAATAAATCGACCTACTGTCATGCCAGTTCCTCCTCTCTCCCTGTGCTTAAGAGCTTCGCATAGTGGGAATTCTCGTCATTAGCCAGCGCTTCTCGCTCGCCAAACTCCAGGATACGGCCATCGCCGAGCACCATGATCTTGTCTACGGATTCAAGCGTAGATAATCGATGCGCGATCACGATTCCCGTGCATTGTGAAAGCAATTGATCCACAGCGCCCTGCAGCATGGCTTCCGTTGCGGCATCCAGCCTCGAAGAAGGTTCATCCAATATGACCAAGCTTGGTTCTGTTAAGAATACTCGTGTCAACGCAAACAATTGCGCCTCTCCAGCGGATAGCGATGTCCCGCCAGTCGCCAGGTGAGTGTCTAACCCGTCCGGCAAAGCATCAATCCATTGCTGCAATCCGAGTCTAGTAGTCGTATCGAGTATTTGTTCATCTGTGACTTGACTTTCAAACAAGGTTAAATTGTCACGAAGAGTGCCGTCAAACAGCTGCACGTCCTGCGTGACCATCCCGATGCGGCGATACAGCGCGTCTAAGCGCATATCTCGAATATCGACTCCGCCGACTCGAATCACGCCGCTGTCGATATTGTACAGCCGCAGCAGCAGGCGGCTGAGACTTGACTTACCGCTGCCGGTACGCCCGATAATCCCGAGCCGCTCGCCAGGCTGAATCGAGAACGTAATGTCTTCCAGTACGGGCTTATCAACGTTATAGCTAAAGTTCACATGTTCATATTCGAGTCCAAGAGCGCCGTTAGGAAGCGAAACTTCTTTTCCTTCTACAATTTCACTTTGCTTGGACAGCAGTTCGCGTGAGCGAAGCATACCAGACTTCGCCTTCTGGAACTCTTGCACCTGATCGCCGAGCATTTCAATCGGATCATTCAACATCTGAGTGTATTGATAGATGAGGAAAAGAGTTCCTAGCGATATCTCGTCGATCAAGTAATAGTGAACGCCTAATAGCAAGACGGCGGTAACAGCGATCGCGAATAGCACAACAGTCGTGTTCCAAGGGACTACTCGCATCATCCAGGCTTTTCTTCCTCTTAGGAATACTTCGCGCATAGCGCGATGGAATCGATTCATGACGTAGGGAACACTGCCGTTCGCCTGAACATCTTCAATACCTGCAATACGCTCTTCAATGAACCCGAACAAGGAAGCGCTGGCTTCACGCTCTGCCTTGGAAGAATTCACGCCCATGTCGCGAATGAATACCATGAAGAATATAGACACCCCTGTGAACAAGGTCATCACGATGGCAATAGGCCAGTTGGTTGCGAACATAAAGCCAAGAATGCCTGCCAGCAGCACAAAGCTGCCTATAACTTGAACGATAAACATAGCGAAGAAGTTCGACATGCTAGTGACGTCACCGTCAATACGTTCAATCATCTCGCCTGGAGTCTTGAGATTATGGAATCTCATATCCAGCCTTAGGCAATGCTTGAGCAGATCTCCGCGAATCTGATTGGTCGCTCGCCAGGACACATCATTGCCAAGATAGCTAACGGCCACTGTAATGAGCTGATTAAAGACGGCAATGACAAGGTAGATACCAGCGAGAACGAACAGAGTCGAGACGATTCCACCTTCAGCCGCTGTATCTATAAATCGTTGAATAATCTGCGGATTAATAAGCTGCAGAGCTGTTGAGGTCAACAGCAAGACTAACAGGAACAGCAATCTTGCTTTAACCGGACGAAGATAACGAAGCAACCATAACATGGATAATTGCTGATTTTGTTTCATATAACAACCCCCAACTATTTCGAAAGAGCAAGAATTCAGGAACAGGAGAACACGACCTCGCAAGAAGATATTGCACAAAAAGGTTGATTCAGTAAAAAGCGAACACTATTCATATTACACGAAATAACAAGTGGTTCAAGGTAAAGAATGAGTATAATCTTATAAAATTCCATGCTTACAGGCGCGGAAGGGCGCGACCCAGAGGTGCCGCGCCCCAAGTGGAGCTGTAACAGGGAACTTCCCGCTTACGGGCGTTGAACGGTGCGACTTTGTGAGTCCGCGTTCCCGTTAACGCGGTTTAACCCCGTTACAGCGTGTGCGCCGCGCTCCAAGTGGAGCTGTAACAGGTATTTTCCCGCTTACAGGTGCTGAAGGGCGCGACATAGAGGTGCCGCGCCCCCGTTACAGCCTGAGCGGCGTCATATAATCGATGCAAAAGATAGCAGTCCAACGGTACTTGTACCTGGATTGTTGTCTTTTTTTACTAGAAACACGTCTTTCAACAGCACGACGTGAATTATATCAATGAGTTGCCGCGTGGATTTTTATAGAATTGAAGGTAGCATCGATACTCGAATCGGGAGGGATAAAAGATGTACGATACATTTTTATCACCTATTCATATTGGCAATGTGACCTTGAAGAATAGATCTGTTATGACTGCGATGGGGACTGGATATGCAGAGCTGGGTGGGTATGTGGGTGATCGTCTGATCGCCTATCACACTGAACGCGCTAAAGGCGGCATTGGCATGAACACGGTGGGTATATCGCCCGTACATGAAACCTCCGCAGGACCCAAGTATGTAGGCAGCTATGATGATAAATTTATTCCTGGACTGACGAAGCTTGCCGCAGCGATTAAAGATCATGGCGGGGTAGCTTGTATATCGCTTCAACACTTTGGCAGACAAATGAGCTCGAAGGACTCGGGCCTGCCTCTCTTAGCACCTTCTCCCATTCCGTGTTCTCTCTATCAGGAAATGCCGAAGGAGATGACATTGGAAGATATACAAATGATCGTTGAAGCGTTTGGTGATGCGGCGCTTCGCGCGAAGAAAGCGGGCTTCGATGTTATTGAGCTGCATGGTGCGCATGGTTATTTGATAGGCAGCTTCTTGAGTCCATTTTCCAATAAACGCACGGATGAATACGGCGGCAGCCTCTATAATCGCATGAGGTTTGCGATAGAAGTATTAGCAAATGTTCGCAATAAAGTAGGCGAGGACTTTCCCGTTATGATGTCCATTAGCGGGGAAGAGCATGTGGAAGGCGGCTTGCATCTGAATGAAACGATTAAGATAGCGAAGATGCTGGAAGGGGCGGGCTTAACCGCGCTTAGTGTTTCGCAGGGCAATCACGATGCGTTTGGTTATGAAGCGCCGAATACATATATGCCCGAGCAGACTCACGTTGAGGTGGCCGCCGCGATTAAGAAGCATTTGAACATCCCTGTTCTGGTTGGGGGTCGAATTACAACGCCGGACATGGCTGAAGCGATCCTGCAAGAGGGCAAGGCGGATATCATAAGCTTTGGTCGAGTGCTTCTCGCTGATCCACACTTCGTCAATAAAGCGAATGAAGGTCGAGCTAATGAGATTATTCGGTGTGTCGCGTGCAATAAAGGCTGCATCACGCGCATATTCAGCGGCGAAGGCGAACCAAGCTGTATGTTCAATCCTGCAACGGGCCGTGAAGTGGAGTATCAGCTTATACCTGCTGAGAAGAAGAAGCATGTGCTTGTTATTGGCGGCGGACCTGCAGGACTCGAAGCGGCTCGCACGATGCAGGAGCGAGGGCATAGTGTGACATTGTTTGAGAAGACCGGCGGCTTAGGCGGCCAGCTCGTACTCGCAGGGGCATCTCCACATAAGCGGTCGTTTAAAGACGCGGCATTCTCACTTGGCTTTAGAGCTTATAAGTCCGGCATCGACATTCATATGTTCACGTCCGCGAATCCAGACAACATTAAAGCTTTGAATCCGGACGAGATCGTCATCGCAACTGGATCCGAGCCGATATCGCTAGAGATTCCAGGCACTCGTGACAGCAATGTGTATAAGGCAAGGGATGTGCTGTACGGGGACGCTTTTGTGAAGGAGCAGGGCATCGTTATTATAGGTGGAGGAACGGTAGGCATTGAAACAGCAGAGGTGATGGCGGCATCGGGCAAGAGAGTCGTTATTATCGAGATTACCAATGAAATAGGCAAGGGAATCGGTTTTCATACAAAGCCGTATGTCATGAAAGCCTTGAGAGATGCCGGCGTCGACATCTATACGGAGGCAAAGTGCATCGCCTTAGGGAAGGGAAGGCTCGTGATTGAGCATGACGGATATACTGAGATCGTTCCCGGTATTGAGGCGGCCATTCTGGCGGTCGGATCGAAGAGCGATGACAGCTTAGTGGAAATGGTGAAGGCTACACATATTCCATACCATATTATTGGAGACGCCCATCAGACTGGCGATGCACTCGATGCGATCTGGGCTGGCGCTGATCTGGGCAGAATGATATAGCTTTACCATTTTAGCTGGTGATAAGTTGATATTCAATAGGGGGCGTGTTATCGCCCCCTTATTCAGCATCCTGCACAGATCTTGTCTCACGCATTCTTCATTATTGTTCGTTTGGCTTTATTTATAATTCTAACGGTCGCCTTCGTATCGGAATCCTTCTCCCATTGATCACATAATTGGAGTACCCATTCCGGTTGAGTTTTACTAGCATCATTTAACCAGTTGCCTACAGAATCTTGTACATATGTAGAAGGGTCGGATTGGAGCAGATTCAGAATAGGGAGTGCTAGATGAGGGTTATGCTTTAACTCTTCAATATGCTTAGACCATACTCCGCGAGGACGAATAGACTCTACAGAGAACCTGCGAATGTATTCGTTATTACTTTTTGCCCACTCTATCAACAATCTCACGCTTTTATTTATATCTAGAGCAAGGTCTTCTCTAACAGACATCCAGGCAATTTCACGAACCCCAAAGTGATGATCTGCCGCAAAATGCATAATATACGATAATTTTTCTTCTATTGTATCGTTCATTTTTTTATTCATAAATGCTGCCCAACACCTAACACTATCTGAAACATGAGTGGAGCATTTCTCGATGATAGCTTCTTTTCCACTCTCACTTACTTCATTCATAACTTTATCTAATAAAGCCCCTGTCAATCGTATCGCTTTCATTCCGGATTCGGCATTCTGCCTTTCTAATTCAGATGCTATATACTCTAGTTTATCTTCTAAACCGATTGACGGCAGAACATGATTCAGCAGCGAAATATGGTTAACAGCAAGCCATTCCGTCAGATTAACACTCTCCATTATTCCTTGATTAAGCAGTGCGATAACTTCATGAGGAATATTCTCTGCCTTCGTGGCTCCCTTTCTATGTAATAAGTCTCCTCTCAACGACATCTATCATCACTCCTTGAAAATAGTCAAATTCTCATCCATATTAACTTGTAACTTCTCCAGATCAAAGTAAATTCCTGCTACGTAGTCCGGCTAGGCTTTCGTTCAGAGATGCCAATTCTATTGTTGGAAAATCGTACTATTTAATCTAGCGAAAAACCTTTACTTCATTATGGCAATCCAATAGGATAGGAGTAACTTCATTTTGCTAGAATCAGGAAGATGCTGTTGTCGACACGATCAATCGGTCAGACGGATAGCGAACCATAATAGGGAGATGGATGATATGTCGAACAAGGTAAAAGTAGCTTTGCTTGGCGCAGGTCTAAGAGGTGTGGTCTATACCAATTATGCTTTAACCAATCCAGATGAGATGGAAGTGGTCGCACTTGCCGATCCGAATCCTGATCGAAGAGCTATGTTTCAGCAGGCGCATGGACTTCCAGATGAGATGTGCTTTGCGGATTGGGAACAATTGCTTAGTCAGCCTAAGTTGGCAGATGCGATCATTATTTGTACACAGGATAAGATGCATTATGAACCGACGATGCGGGCACTTGATGCAGGCTATCATGTGCTGCTGGAGAAGCCGATGTCTCCTGATCCGCTGGAGTGCGTAGAGATGGGAGAGAAGGCGCGCAGTACAGGTCGCGTATTTTCCATATGCCATGTGCTTCGCTATACACCGTTCTTTGATACGTTGAAACGATTGCTGGAGGAAGGTGCGATTGGGCGGTTAATGTCGATTCAGCACAATGAAAATGTAGCTTACTGGCACCAAGCGCACAGCTACGTGCGCGGGAACTGGGGCAACTCTGATAAATCCAGCCCTATGATTCTGGCCAAATCCAGCCATGACATGGACATTCTGCACTGGCTAGTCGGCTCAGACTGCATACATCTCTCATCGTTTGGCAGTCTGTCGCACTACAAAGCGGAATATGCTCCGGAAGGCGCACCGCTGCGCTGCCTGGATGGATGCCCTGTCTCAGATACATGCGTCTACTATGCGCCGAACTACTATTTGACAGGTGGCGAGGACTGGATGCTGCAGGCTCTGAGCGACGATCAGAGCTACGAAGCGCGCAAGAAGGCGCTGGAGGAAGGACCATATGGACGATGCGTATACCATTGCGATAACAACGTGGTCGACCATCAAGTTGTCAATATGGAGTTTGCAAATGAAGTAACAGTCGCATTCACGATGTCCGCCTTTACGAAACACTGTTCACGTACACTTAAGCTGATGGGGACGATGGGAGAAATTCGCGGCGACATTGATAAGAATGAGATCGAGATCAGACGCTTCGATCAGGAACAATACGAGATCATTAAGCCTCTCCTTGAAGATGCATACGGTCACGGCGGAGGGGATATGCGTCTAGTTGCTGACTTCGTACAGCTAGTACGTGAAGGCGGCAGCGGCAAGGGCTTGACTTCCGCAGAAGCATCCGTTCAGAGCCATCTAATGGCATTTGCCGCTGAACAGTCAAGATTATCGCATGAGGTTATCCATCTGCCAAGCTATTTGAAGCAGCTGCAGAGTCAATCCGCAGCAGTCGTTTCTGCTGGTGAACGAAAATAGGGTACTATGATGATATAGCGGCAGTTCCTTCAGAAGAGTGTGTCTGAGGGGCTGTCGCTTCTTTATTTGAGGAAGAGGAGAACATATCCTAGATAGATTGACGGTGTCGTGGTAAAATTTAGTGATTATATGTAACAACTAACGTAGTTGAAAGAGGAGGATCACACATGGACAAATCGCAGACGATTATACGGGATCATATCGTATTTCCGGACCCATTGTTCCCGTTTACTGCCTCCACTACAGAAGGCGTCAACCCTGAGATTCAGCGTTTGCATTGGCATCATGCGCTTGAACTAAACTATATTCGAAGTGGAAGCGGTTACTACTTGATTAACGGCGTGAAGCTGCAGTTTAAGCAAGGGGATTTAATATTTATTAATAGCGATGATCTGCACCGCGTGTTTGAAATAGAGAATCTAGTGATGGACATCATTATGTTTGATCCATCTATGTTGGCTTTCGATCTGAATTATGATCCGGATCTGATGAAGGCGTATCGAGAGATAAACATCGTGGGTCATGAGGAGCCGATTGCTCTAGAGCTTGAAGAACTCTTCCATCGTATGATGGCTGAATATAGCAAGTGTGATACTGCCTATATCAGTTTGATTCGAGCTGATTTAGTACGGTTCTTTAGTTTATCCAATCGCTTTCTGAGCGTGTCGGATCAAGATCAGACTCCTCTGAAGCAACGCGGAATATGTGCGATTAAAGAGGCGGTTCGTACGATGGAGATGTCTCTTGGCTACGCATGGACACTGCAGGAATTAGCGGCGCTAGTCCATCTCAGTCCTTCACGCTTTAGTGCTTTATTTCAGCAGGCAGCAGGGACTTCTCCATTGAATTACTTGATCCAGCTTCGGCTGACGCACGCGGTTCATTTATTGGAGACGACAGAGATGAAGATTATTCATATATCAGAACAGTGCGGCTTCCGCAATCTGTCCAACTTCAATCGTCTGTTTAAGCATCATATCGGCAAGTCGCCTAGTGATTTTCGAGAGTACGCTTAATGGCAGCAGGAAGTTGTCAACTGGACGGAGGTGGAACTGTCACTGCGCAGCTCAATCGCTTGACTTGGAGTTAATTCCAAAGAATAAACTAGAGATGAAGGAAACAATATCTATTTGAGAGTGAGGAATAATCAAATGGAATATGTGAAACTCGGAAATACAGGCTTGGATGTATCTCGACTTTGTCTTGGTTGTATGAGCTTTGGTGTGGCAGATCGGTGGATTCACCCTTGGGTACTCGATGAAGAGCGCAGTCGTCCTATTATTCGAAAAGCTCTTGAGCTTGGCATCAATTTCTTTGATACGGCTAATGTGTATTCAGACGGAACAAGCGAGGAAATGGTTGGGCGAGCTCTGAAGGATTATGCCAATCGTGATGAAATTGTCATCGCTACCAAGGTTCATTTCCGTATGCATCAAGGTCCAAATGGTGCTGGTCTTTCCCGAAAGGCAATCATGAGTGAAATTGATAAGAGTCTTGTGCGATTGGGAACCGATTATGTTGACCTCTATCAGATCCATCGTTGGGATTACCATACTCCCATTGAAGAGACGATGGAAGCATTGCATGATGTTGTGAAGGCTGGGAAGGCAAGATACATAGGTGCTTCTGCCATGTACGCATGGCAGTTCCTTAAGGCATTACACGTGGCTGAAAAAAATGGATGGACTCGGTTTATATCCATGCAGAATCATCTTAACCTTATATACCGTGAAGAGGAGAGGGAGATGCTGCCGCTTTGTAAAGAAGAAAAAATCGGAGTGATTCCATATAGCCCGCTTGCATCAGGTAGATTGACTCGTGATTGGGCGGAAATAACGCATCGTTCTGAAACCGATCAAGTACAGAAGTCTAAATACGATGCGACTGCAGATAGTGATCGACTAGTTGTGGAGCGGGTTGCAGCTATCGCAGAAAACCGCGGTGTTCCCCGTGTTCAAATCGCACTTGCTTGGTTATTGCAGAAAGAACCAGTAACAGCTCCCATTATAGGAGCAACGAAAATGTCTCATCTCGAAGATGCGGTAGCTGCTCTTTCGATTACGTTAACACCTGAAGAAATGATGTCGCTGGAAGAGCCATATGTTCCTCATCGGGTTATTGGTGCAGTTTAAATACATGTCTATTTATCGCCGATACAGGGAGCCATCAAGGAATGAAGAAGATCCTCATTATTGGAATCGTAGCTAGTGGTAAGACAACATTGGCAAAACGCTTATCAGAGAACATGAATATTCCTTGGTATGAACTCGATACCATCGTCCATCACGAAACGTCAATGGGGCGACATAAGCGCACAGCAGAAGAACAAATCGAAGTATTGATGGAAATAGATCGTAACGGGACATGGATATTCGAAGGAACAGATCGAGAATCCTATCAATGTTTATATCAAATGGCAGATACCATCATTTTTCTTGATCCTCCTTTATGGAGGCGTAGAATAAGAATTCTAACTCGATTCCTTAAGCAGAAGCTCGGCATTGAAAAGTGTCATTATAAACCAGACTTTATGATGCTGAAGATGATGTATAAATGGACACGGGATTTTGAGGAAAATAGAGGCAGTTTTGAAGCTAAGCTGAAGCTATACGATGATAAGCTAATCAGACTAAGCGATAATGAAATGAAATTTCATGTCTCATAACAAAAAAGCCTGATTCTTCAGGCTTTTTTTAATGGAGTAAGATTAAATTATTTATCACTAGGTATTGCCTTAAATACTTCAGCCGCTTTTTCACTTGTGGTATCAAGCATGAATTTACCGTTCGCCGACCACTTTCCCATCAACTGTTCATTCTTTTTCTGAGCATCATTCATTGATTTTACGTCTATAAATTCGTAAACTTTGACTACTTTGTTGTCTGCATTGAACATAAATCCATCTGTTGCCCCAATCATATCAAATAAGGGCTTCTCGCCTGCATCAACTTCAAAACCGGCATCTTGGAACGCTTTAACGAAAACATCCATTGTACGATTATCAGCTTTTTCTCCGCCACAAGCAGCGAGTGCTAAAACCATGAGTGCCACACAAAACATTACAGTTAATCTTTTCACTGCCTTCTCCTCCTGTATGAAGATATGTGCTATAAGATCGAATCACATTGTTTAATTCTACTACAAATGACAATATCCAACAATCTGTTAGTCTAAAGAACGGACTGTTCGAAACATCTTATTCAATAGAAAATATTGTAAGGTGAATAAATTGTATGATAGAATGAAAATAAGTACACATGATTTAAGTTACCAAATTCAATTACAAGGAAACGATAATATGAGCAAAAATAAGATTACAATAGGAATTTCTAATAAAGAAGGTCAGTTAGGTTTTATGTCTACGAGAGGAGGTTATAGGGAAGGAGCCGGGAGGAAAAGTATTGGCGAAACTAAAAAAGTATCCTTAACTCTAACGGACGAAATATGGGGCAAAATAGAAAAACAGTGTTCGGATCATCAATTATCTCGTTCGGAACTTATCCGTAAAATTATTGAATCTTATTATTCATAAATTGCAATGATGAGTAGGTGAGATCTGTGTTGGTTCATATATCAAAAGATTCTCTCATAAACGCTGTTCAGCACGTATTGAAGGCTGTCTCAACGAACAGTCCAATTCCCGTACTAACCGGAGTAATGATTCAGGCAGATCCCAGTGATTTAATTTTTACGGCAAGCAACTCAAGTATGACTATTCAATATAAGATTGCTCAGGATAACAGCTCTATGACAATTCAAAGAACTGGAGGTATTGTTGTTCCAGCACGATATTTTTACGAGATTATTCGTAAATTTAATGCTGGGGTGGTTACTCTTGAAATGAGAGAACATATGATTCTCACGATCATATCAGGCCATTCTCAGATTCGGTTGTGTGGAATGGATCCAGCAGAATTTCCGTCAACTCAATTTGTAGAGAGCAATACTCCATTAAAATTTGAAATTAAAAGTACTCCATTGAAGTCATCCATCAAACAGGTTGCAACTTCAGTTTCTTCGTCCGAGAGTCGACCGGTATTAACAGGGGTTTATTTTGCTTATCATAATGATTCTCTTCATCTTGTGGCCACGGATGGAATTCGTCTTGCATCCCGAACTATAGTTATGGAACATGATGTGGACGCCGATGCACATGTGATAATACCAGGTAAAAATCTATATGAAGTATCTAGAATATTGGACGGTGAAGACAACACTACTGAAATTGAATTGGGTATGAATCAAATCGTATTTACAACAGGCAATATCCAGATTCAGTCTGCATTAATAGAGGGGGCTTATCCATCCATAAAAAAAGTAATTCCAACATCTTATGTAGCAGAGGTTGTCGTTCATACATCAAGTTTTTTGAATGCTGCTGAACGGGCAACTGTGTTAGCGGGTGAAAGTATAATAAGGATAATGGTAACTTCCCATATGTTAGACTTAGTATCCAGAACAGCTGAAATAGGAGATATACGAGATGAAGTGCCGATAAAGGAGCTGAACGGCGAGGATTTTAATACATCTCTGAACGGTAAGTTCCTGATCGATATACTTCGTTGTGTTGATAGTGAGTATGTCAGATTACGATTTACTGGAAAGGCAAGCGCAATTATTATACAGCCAGAAGATGATCCGTCGTCTACACTGTTTTTAATTACACCCGTAAGAACTGCGAATTGATATTTGTTATAAGCTGAAAGACATACTAGATTTATTTAAGGGAGTGGAACTATGTTAGTAGCACAGCTATATCTGAATGGCGCTTGTTCTGAAGCTATCGATCTTTATGAAAAAGCCTTTAGAACGGAAGCTGATTCAATCATGTATGATACTCAAAAAGAACCTGAAAAATTCGTCATACACGCGGAGATGCACATTCTTGGAACTAGATTAATGCTCAGTGACTTTGGTGGGACTAAAGAGTCCTCAGCTGAGTCCACTATGGAAATGGTCGCAATTTTTGAAAACGAGGAAGTTTTAAGAGAGGCATATCAAGTATTAAATGAAAACAGCAAAACGATTACCCCAATAGGCCCCATTTTCTTCAGTCCATGTCTAGTCTCATTTATTGATAAGTTTGGTGTTCGATGGTGTTTTATGGTTTAGGTGTGGCAGAACGGGTATTTATTATCGCTCTCTATTTCGCCAGAGTAACACATCCGCGTCACCTACAATATGATGAATCTAGAATTATAAAGAGGTGAGCCAATGGCAGTCGTAAAAGCCAGAGAACAGGATGTTAATATGTTGGCAAGGTTGCTTCGAGCTGAAGCTGAGACCGAAGGCGAAATGGGCATGCTCCTTGTTGGAAATGTTGGCATTAACCGAATAAGGGCGAATTGCTCCGATTTTAAAGATATCCGGACAATTCCCCAAATGATCAATCAGCCGCACGCGTTCGAAGCGTTGCAACATAGTTTGTACTATCAAAACGCAAGAGAGAGGGAACGCCGTCTGGCGCGAAGGGCTGTGAATGGGGAGCGGAATTGGCCAGCCAAATTCTCTCTATGGTATTTCCGTCCAGGATCCTTCGAAAATCCCGGACCATGTCCGCCAACTTGGTATAATCAGCCATTCGTAGGACGATGGAAGAAGCACTGTTTTTATGAACCGACCGCGGAAGAATGTGAAAATATATATAATACGTATTAATTTTATAAACGAAAAGAGCTCAGGATCTCTTTACCTGACTTGTCACAGCCATGTGTCGGTTGACAAGAACTTTATCTCATTAAGTGCCGCGTAGATCGCGGCTTCTTTCGGTTTAGCGGAATAAGAAACGAAGTCTTGTAGCAGGGTGATGTTATGGATAATGATAGAAAAAGAAAATTAGAGAAGTTACTAAAGGACAACAAAGTAAAACAAGCGAAGATACAGCTTGTAGAAGACTTAAAAAAATACCACGACATTGATATTTCAGATAAGGAACACATTGATTATCAAATATCCGAGGAAGTTCATAAAAAAGTTTATGAGCGTATTAAAACGGATGAAATCAAATTGTTGAAATTCCAATATGACAAAGAAATACTCAAGTCGAAGATTGATTTTATTTTTGATTACTTTAAGAAATATGAAAACGAAACAGTTCTATTTTACCCTTCTACATTCGGCTTTTACTTTAGGAGTAGCAATCAACTTTATTTAGATTTTCCAATTGCAATAATAACGCCTTTATTGGATTGCAAGAAGATTATTACGAAATTAATGTTAGAAATGCACGATGATTTGGTTGTTGTTTCGGAGGAATTAAATTTCGGATTTGTTCTAAGCGTAGACGAATATTCAGATGTAACAATCGAGTATTGGGGAAAATAAATAATGAATTCTTTTTGCTTCGCCCCTTTAGAGGACAAGGGGGAGCTGAACAAGCAGCGATAAAAGTTTTGGAGAAAGACAATTTCAAAATATAGTAAAGAGAATTATGTCGAGTTGTATGGTGATACTTTTGATGGTTATAAGCTGATTTTTCGATTCGATAATAATGAATAGACAATTTTGAGAGTGTCGTAGAGTCCCGTAGTATAACACGCTTGTTACGTTAACGGGTATCGATAAGTACAACGAAACGATGATATGGAATTTACTTACCTAGGATATCGTACCAATAAGGAGGAAATTCGTTATGAACAAAGATGAACTTGGAAAATTATATCCAATAACAGTTGTCCCTTACGATGGAAATTGGACTTTATTATTTGAAAATGAAAAACAATTTTTGATCAATCTTCTTGGCTCAGAAATAGCTCTACGAATAGTACATATCGGAAGCACCGCTGTACCAAACTTATCAGCCAAGCCAACAATTGATATTTTAGTGGAGATTCCAAATGAAAGTGGTATTTGTGAATTGATAATGAGCAAGATGAATGAAAATAACTATATACACATGAAAGAGCAGAAAAATCATTTGATGTTTATTAAAGGCTATTCTCCGACAGGATTTGAAAAGGAATCCTTCCATATTCACATGGGGTCAAAAGATTTGGACTTTCTATGGGATAGAGTGTATTTTAGGGACTACCTACGTGAGAACCCTACTGTTGCCAAACAGTATGAAGAACTCAAGCTTAGATTAGCGGAAACTTATAAGTATGATAGGGAAGCTTACACAGACAATAAAACGGAATTCATTAGACTTGTAACCAGATTAGCAAAAGAGAGGCAATAGATTTTTTTGGAGGTTATTATGATAAATAAAATTCATATCTTTGGTGCCTCTGGTTCAGGAGCAACGACTCTAGGATACGAATTATCTTTGCGATTATCCTATATTAATTTTGATGGGGATGATTATTTTTGGATTGACAAATTTACTAAACAGAGAGAACGACAAGAAAGGCTTGGGTTATTAAAAGGGGACCTTTCGAACCATAAGCAATGGATTCTATCTGGGGCTGTCTGTGGTTGGGGCGATGAATTAAAGTCAGAGTTTGATTTGGTTATTTTTCTTTATGTGCCTGCAGAAGCTAGACTCCAAAGGTTAAGTGAAAGGGAATTTCGAAGATATGGCACTGAAATATTACCTGGAGGAAATAAGTATCAGCAATACAAAGCTTTTTTAGAATGGGCATCGCTATATGATAAGGCAGGCTTAGAGGTTAGAAGCAAATCTCTACATGAATATTGGATGTCGAATTTGTCTTGTCCTATATTGAGGATTGAGGGAAATCATACCGTTAAAGAACGGGTGAATATTGTTTCAGACTATCTTAAATCAAACGACAGCAATATAAACTAACGAGAAACAAGAGATAGTGGAGGGGCTCCTACGTGGTAGCACCTTTTTTTGTTGGAGTAAGGGGCACTTACGGAAAATTAACAAAATTGAATGAGTTGGAATTCGGAGGATGATACGATGATTAGAATTCGTACAATGACCGGGGCTTTTCTTTTTAATAATAATGATGTGTTAATGCTGAAACGGTCAAATAACAAAAAGATTGCCCCAGGATTATGGTCTTGCATAGGAGGTCATGTGGAACCCCATGAGCATGCCTCACCTGAGACTTCTTGTTTTCGTGAAATTGAAGAAGAAACAGGTATTTTGCATAATGAAATCATAAATCTAAAATTACGATACATATTGCTCCGACAAAAGGACGTTGAGCTAAATCAACATTTTATTTTCTTTGGCGGTACGAGCACTAGAAATATTATTGGTTGTGATGAAGGCGAATTACATTGGATTAAATTTTCGGAATTGTCCGATTTACAGATGCCATTGAGTTTAAAGTTAATGTATGAGCATTACCTCCAAAATCTAAATTCAGACAATGTATGGACGGGAACATATAGTGATGGAAAGATGATATGGGGACAGTTGTTGAAGTTGCAGGCACAAGAGCTCGATATTACAACATAACTAGGCAGAATGGTTACAAATAAAGGAAACGATTTATGAAGGACGAATAGTATTTATTGTTCAGTTAACGGGCAGATTTGTTCAAAAAACGTTTACAATTCAAGGGAAATGCGATAAATCCTTTTGGTATTGTGGAAACTAATCCCATACAATAAATTGAAAAAGAGGTGGGTTAATGCAAGAAAAGCAAACCGAAGCAAACAGACTGGCGTGGAATACAAAAGCTTATGATGCTTGGATCACTCATTTAGGAACGCCATCCGAACAGGCAGAGAAACTGCAAAAAGACCCTAAACATCCACTTCGTAGATGGTTGAAGTTCATAGGGGAGCCAAAAGGCATACGTATCATAAATCTATTAGGGTCAGCTGGGGGGAAAGCTATCCCTTTAGCGATGCTTGGTGCAGAAGTCAGTATCGTTGATATTTCCAAAGAAAATATGCGGTATGCCCTAGAAGTTGCAGATGCGGCGGGAGTTAAAGTGCAATACATAAATGCAGATGTTCTCAACATTCCGCACGAAGAGGATTTAAGGAATTTCGATGTTGTTTTGATGGAATTCGGTATTTTACATTATTTTTCTGATTTAGATGTACTATTTTCTATTGTTACTCGAATGCTAAAACCAAATGGTCGATTTATTCTTACCGACTTCCACCCTTTAGCATCCAAGCTATTGACTGATGAAGGAAATGGTATAGTTCTAAAAAAATGGAAATTATTTCGATGCCGAACTTCGTGAAGATAATATCGCCTACACCTCTTTTATACCTGAACACGAACGCTCTAGCTTGCAAAAGGTTTTATTGAGAAAGTGGACTTTTGGGGAAATTCTGTCCGCCTTAGCCAGCCAAGGGATGTACTTAAGAATCCTCGAAGAAGAGCCTAATTCACAAAATAACAAATTTCCAGCATTCTATACAGTTGTAGCAGATAAAATCAAAGCGGATACTCCATTAATACCATAACAAGAGATGACATTCTATTCGAGCGATTCTTAAGCTTACGGGACACGATAGTTGAATAGCCAGGGAGCAGATTATTGCAGTAGCTGCTCCCTATTTTCATCGAAGTAACGGAAAGTACAGTTCCAAATATGATAAAATAGGGGTTAGTTATGGAAATTTACACCTAATTGATATGAGTAACTAATGAGCGAGTATATTGAGATTCGAGGAGCTCGGATTCATAATTTGAAAAATATTGACGTCCGGATACCCCGAGGTAAATTGACCGTTATTACTGGCGTATCAGGAAGCGGTAAGTCCAGTCTAGCCTTCGATACGTTGTACGAGGAAGGAAAGCGCCGTTATTTGATGTATTCCGGTTCACAGTTAATGGTGGATGCAAAGCTCGAGTTTGATCAAATAATCGGATTGTCCCCTACAGTTGCCGTGGAACAGCGAATTACTCGACAATCTAATCCACGTAGCACAGTAGGCACTCGATCAAAAATCAGTAACATGCTTGCCATGTTATTTGCTGCCTATGGGAAGAGGGATCCGGAGCATGATGACGGGCTTCCTTTAACGATGGACATGTTTCAGCGGCATTCACCAAAAGGAATGTGCGTGAAATGTCTGGGAAACGGCAGCGTACATCTAATAGATGAACCGCTTATATTTTCGAATATGAACACGCCAATCAAAGATTTACTCATCGAGGGAATATTATATCGCGGCAAGAACAGACAGAAGCTGGATGAGTTTTGTTACCATCATGGTTTATCTGTCGGACAACCACTTCATTCATTAAGTGGCGAGCAACTGACGGCATTAAAGTATGGAGACAACGGCAAGACCAAATTCCATGGCATCATTCCATTGCTTCTAAACGGACTCAAAAGAGGAGATCTTAGCGGCAGGCAAAATTACCTGCTGCAGGAAGCTTATTTTATAAAACAAGAATGCCCCAAATGTAACGGAACCGGCTTAGGTGAACAAGCCATGTACACGATGATTGCAGATAGAACCATAACAGATCTGGAAAGTATGTACATCCACGATCTGAATGAGTTCCTGCGACTCGAGAAAGACGCCTTTACAGCCAGCCCCCTCATCCATGAGATCATCTTGAAATTGGACTGTATGGTGGATGTGGGCCTTCACCATCTTTCATTGTCACGGCCGGTTCCAACCTTATCGGGCGGAGAAATTCAAAGGCTATTTCTTGCAACCTTCGTTATCGCAGAAATGGAATCGATCATCTTTATATTCGATGAGCCGACCATCGGACTCCATGAAGTTGAGAAAGAAAAGCTCATTGGAATTATTCAAAATCTTGTAAAGCGCGGGAATACGGTCATTGCGGTCGAGCATGATGAAAATTTTATGAGGGCCGCCGATTATATTATCGATATAGGACCTAATGCTGGGATTTATGGTGGTCAACGTATTTTCCAAGGCACATTCGAGTCCTTCATGGACTGCGAAGCTTCAAGAACAGCGCCATATTTGGCATCCGCAAAGCAATTGACGGTGAAAAGCAATAAAAAGCCGGTGGATCGTACTAAAATGCTGATGATTGAAAACGCTTGCCTCCATAATTTGCGCAATGTGACTGTAAACATCCCTCTCGGTTTGATGGTCGGCATCGCGGGCGTCTCCGGAAGCGGAAAATCCAGCTTGATTTCTGGCACTCTAGTGCCGAAGCTAATGGAGCTGCTAGGAAGCAAAAATGCAGCCGATGAGGAAGAAGTGGAAGATCGGCCTCCATCAAGAACGAATGCAAGTATTAGCGGAGCCTCTCTTATTAGAAAATGTTTAGTTATTGATCAGAAGCCAATTGGAAGAAGCCGTACATCTTGTCCGGCAACCTATACGGGTATATATGACCGAATCCGCAGCATGTATGCAAGTACAGAACTTGCAATTGAATTAGGATACACTGCAGGCATATTTTCGCTCAATTCCGAGGGTGGGTGCAGTGCATGCAAGGGTGATGGCATTATTCAATATCATGTCGGCTTCGGTACCTACATTGAATTGCATTGTGATTCCTGCGGCGGCACCGGCTTTATCGAAGAAGCAATGCAAATTCTAATCGAAGGCACAAATATTCGGCAGGTCCTTGAGATGAGTGTTTCAGAAGCGCTGGTGTTCTTTGGGGATGAGCAAAAACAATCCTATGATAAAATCATTCATCGCACGCTTCAGGTGCTGGAACGCGTTGGGCTGGGATACATAACACTGGGACAAAAAACGCCGACCATATCAGGAGGAGAGTCCCAACGCATTAAACTTGCCAAAGAGCTTAGCAAGCAAGGAGGAAAAGATTGCTTATATGTCATGGATGAGCCTACGACAGGACTATCTTTTTCGGACACGGAGAGGCTCATGAAGTTAATGCTTGAACTGACGGACGCTGGGAATACAGTCCTTGTAACCGAACACGATCCTGCTGTTCTGAGCAATTGCGATTACATTATCGAGATGGGCCCAGGAGGCGGTACAGACGGCGGAACGGTTATTGCCGAAGGCACTCCTGCCGAACTGAAGCAAAACAATAAATCTATGATTGGCAGGTATTTAAAATGAGTTTTCAGTGGCAATTCTCAACGCCTCAAGCAGAAGGGTTAGATTCTAGTCGGTTAGCTAGTCTTGATGACTACCTTAGAGTCAAGAGATATCGGCTCGTGAACAGCGTCCTTGTTGTGAAAAACGACCGCATCGTATATGAACGATATTTTAATAAGTTCACCGAACATAGTAAAAATCCAATGAAGTCAATCTGGAAAAGCATTCTCGCGATCCTTACGGGAATCTGTCTGGAAAAAGGATGGATACAGAGTCTGGATGAGCCGATCGCCAATTATTTGCCTGAATTTCGGCAGAGCATTCATCCTTACCACCATGTAATATCGATTCGTCACCTTCTTACGATGTCCTCGGGCATTTACTGGAATGGGGGCATTCATTATCATTGTCCTATGGTTGCACAAATGATGAGAACGTGTGATTGGATTGCACACTTGGCAGACACAGCGGTTTCAGACTATCCAGGTACTCGACATTTGTACAAAGAATGGGATGTTCTCTTGTTGTCAGCCGTAATAGGGAAGGCATATGGTAAACCGTCGTATGACTTATGCGAAAAGTTTTTATTTGCCCCGTTGAGCATTTCGAGCGGTAGATGGCCAGAAAGCCCTTGCGGCGTATCTTATACCGTAATGAAAGGAGAGGAGCAGTCCGATTTAAGCGCACGCGATTTAGCAAAGCTGGGACTGCTTGTACTAAATAATGGTGTGGCGGGAGATGAGCGTATTGTCTCCGAATCGTACTTGAAAGAAATGGTTACACCGGGCATAACCAATGAATCCTACGGTTATTTATGGTGGATATTTAAAGATGGTTACGGCTGCAGAGGATTTGGCGGACAAGAAATTAATGTACTGCCATATGCTAACATGGTTACGGTCATTCAGGCTACGCCTACTTCATCAAATAAAGCATATGGGGATATTCATAATGAGCTTTTAAAAAAATCTATTATTGCCAATTAATATGGGGGCTACATGAAGAGGCTCTATCATTTTGACCATAGATATAATCATCTAAAATGTGGGTATAACAGGAGGTTCCCTAACTAATTTCTTATCGGAAGGCCTAAAGGCATTACACATAAAATCGTCCAATTTATTTAAACTATCGGGAACGATAGTTTAAAGGCAGCCGGTCAACCGATCAGCTGCCGTTTTCATTGAAGTAACGGGCAGTTTAGTTGAACAAGATAAGTGGAGGTTTTATGTCGCATTTGACACATACTGAGAAATAGGATCTCTTTTTTAAAATAAAAAAATCACCTAATAAAAGGTGATTAATCAAAACTAGTTTTAAGTTCTCTAAGAATTAATAGAACACCAATACCGTACACAATAGATATTGATAAGGGCACTAGAGTGAATGCTTGATCAACAAGGAATCCACCTAAGAGTAAAGAGGAAAAACAGGTTCCTAACGTAACAAATAAATAAGCTTTACTTTTATAAATCCACATGTAAGGCAGAAAGTGAGAGCCTGCAAGTAAACCGATAGTAAAGGGAAGATATTCAGGTATATTCAGATATACAATAATAAACACAGGAATATAAAAAGCTTGGGGAGCTGCAACTAATCCTCCTAATGTTCCTAAAGTGTTGTTAGAAGTGAATAAATTAACACCAAGAATTTTACTAATTAAAATTCCAAGAGGAAAAATTGCGCCTAAGCCAAATATCCAAATTAAGTACACGACTTCTATAGGAAAAAATAAGGGCAAAAGGGTGATAATTAAAAAGACAATTACGCCGGACAGTAAAAGTGGAAATCCTTTTCTTGCTTCCAATATGATTTCTTTTTGTAATTCTTCAACTGTTCTACTCATAAGACACCCCTAGAAAATTATAGTAAATCTTAATATAACAAATTTATATAAAAATTACCATATAAAAATAGAATCAAAGTCAAAAATTATGTCACAATTCGACGATATTATATAATAAAAGAAAGCGTGCTTATTGAACTAACGGGGAACGTTAATTTAACTTTGCTCAGCTGCGATTTACGAAAAGCGAGCCCCTTGTAGAGAAGGGTCTCGCTTTTCTATGCAACGAATTGCTTAGTGTACGTTTTCCGCGTTTTGTTGGCGGTACCCGGGTAGTGTCAGGAAAATACGGATTTACAACGATAAGCCCATTTTCTAGATGATTCCCGCGTTTTTAACAACGTTAAGGAAGTTTTAATGGTCTTAAAGAATCTAATGAGATTATCTTCTCTGAATTAAAATGGTACTTTCCTAGTAAATTAATATGCTCCCATCCTAAAGGAGCCGTGTAGAAAGAATAATTTAGGTTTTTTGATTTTTTTGTGACAATGACGAATGTAACTATTAGAAGAGGAATTATTATGACATCCTAGATATGATAAAAACAAAATAGTTATATGAAATGAGGAATTTAATTGAACTTTCCACAACTGAAAATCTCGCATATTATGCCTACAGTTCCAATCCTCCAAGGTGGAATGGGCGTCGGAATTTCATTAAGCAATCTAGCTTCAGCTGTAGCAAATGCTGGAGGTGTTGGAATTATATCTGGTACAGGAATTTCAGTTGAAGATATGCGTACACATATTAGAAAAACTAGAAGTCTCCTAAAGGATACAGGGTACATCGGAGTCAACGTATTGTTTGCCATGAATGATTTTGCCGAAAAAATGAAAGCTGCACTTGAAGAAAAAGTTGATTTCATTATATCAGGTGCTGGGATTTCAAGAGACATGTATGCTTGGGGGAAACAAGCTGGAATTCCAGTCATCTCAATTGTTTCTTCTGCTAAACTTGCAAAAATTTCTGAACGACTTGGAGCTGCTGCTGTTGTTGTTGAAGGTTTTGAAGCAGGAGGACATTTAGGAACTAATAGGCCTCTTTTTGACATACTTCCTGAAATTGTCGATGCCGTTTCCGTCCCAGTTATTGCAGCAGGAGGAATTATGAATGGCTATGATATTGCTAAAGCTCTTAGAATGGGTGCATCTGGTGTTCAAATGGGAACAAGATTTGTTGCAAGCGAGGAATGTGATGCCCCTCTTTCATTTAAGCAAAAATATGTTAATGCTCGTAAGGAAGATACAATTTTAGTTGAAACGACTGTCGGGTTACAAGGAAGAGCAATTACCAATAATTTCACTGATTTAATTAGTGGATCAGAGAAACTAAAAATTACGAAATGCCATAATTGCCTTAAGAATTGCTCCTATCGTTTTTGTACGCTCGATTCCTTGGTTAAAGCCTTAGAAGGTGATGTTGAAAATGGTCTCGTTTTTGCTGGTGCAAGAGTAGATGAAATCAAGGAGATCCTTCCCGTCCAAAAAATCATTGAAAAACTAAAAGTAGAATATCAAAAAGCAATGAAGCAATAACATTTTAGTTTACACTTTTTTTTGGGGTAGCGTCACATAGCCATCAAGCTAAGATTAATAATTACCCCCAAAATAAAAATTTTAGAGGATTGAAGGAATCGAGACGTACTTCATGAATGTATGGACTTTCGGACTCATAATTAAGCTAACGGGACACGATAGTTGAATCATGATATAGAGGCAGCTGGTCAAACGATCAGCTGCCGTTTTCATTGAAGTAACGGGCAGTTATGCTGAATATCTCGGGTAATTGAAAGATGAGGAATTTATATGGAACATGAATGGTTTTGTCCAGCCGTAAAGAAGGTAATAGCTCACGGCTTGTGTTGGAAATATTTCTTCGCTGGACGTGGTGGTCCTACTGATACTGCGGAGGAATTATGTGATTGGATTAAGCATACGGGTGCGTTCAAAGATTTAAATGAGTTCCAAACGGTTTGTGAATCATGCAAATATAAACATGGATAACTCTTAACATTGGAAAATCTTTATTCAGCTAACGAGGAACGATAATGCAACGAACCAGGGTGCAGTTTGCCGGCGGCAGCTGCTCTTTTTTCATTAAGCTACAGGACTTTATAATATACACTTCAATCGTGTAGAGTATTTTTCTAAATGTTTTATCCGTAGACCATGTAATAATCCTTGATTATGATTACAGTATTTACAGGTGACTCACGTTACAAATAGTAGCGCCATCATTCCAGTTTGAATTGGGGAGCTTGGTTTAAGTACGAAATTGTTCCGCTCTCCGTACAAGATAACATCTTAATATGTACTACGCTGCACATCAAAGAACAGATAGAGTTCAGAGTTGAATCAGACGGACGAATAAGGTTAATTCATATAGATCCGCATGGTCACCGAACTGATGCGGTTAACTTAATTCCGATTTGATTAATTAAAATAAAGGCGCAAATAAATTATTTGTAGATTCCGATCAACAATTTTACCTTTCGATAGGATTCTCAGTAGAATACTCAAAAGAAATATGGCTAAAACATTTACCTAAATGAAGGTTGGAGGGAAATGAATGTACGTAACGACGGATAGATTAATAATTCGGAATTTTGAATACGAAGATTGGTCAGCAGTACTGGAATATACTTCGAATAAAAGTGTTATGAAGTATCTACCAGAAGGAATTTATAACGAAGAGGCAGTCAAAGAATTTATAAAGAAAAACATGGGCAGCCTGGCCCAAAACTTCCCTGTTATATTAAAGGATGACGGAATACTACTTGGTCACATTGTTTTTCATAAATATTTTGGTGAGCATACATATGAAATCGGATGGGTATTCAATCCCAACTTTCACAACAAAGGATACGCTTCAGAAGCGGCATCAGGCATATTGAAATATGGATTTGAGGAAATGAATTTGCACCGCATAATTGCTACTTGTCAACCAGAAAATACTCCATCTTATCGGGTTATGGAGAAGATCAGAATGAGGCGAGAAGGTTATTTTCAGAAATGTATACCTCATGAGAATGAATGGTGGGACGAATATTACTACGCTATTTTGCGGGAAGAGTGGAAACAATAGGGCTAAATTATAGAGCAGATTAGTATAGTGGTGTTTCAAAGGATAGTGATAAAATGTGGGTTCTTTTCGTAGTGCTAAGAATTATTCGAATCATACATTAAATACAGGGGAAATCTTGCATTGTGGGGTGGAACAATGGCTGATAATATGATGCGACTGGACGAGATCAAACGGAAAGTGCGAAAACTTAAGAAGCTTGAAGTAAAAATCCGGTTTAACGGTATCAATCAGCCTGATAAAAATCTCATTTGGGACAGTTTCTTCGAGCTTAGTGACACAAGTAACAGTAAAGCGAAATACTCATTGCATTTGTTGGCATCGATGAATCATGAAGAATATATGAACGTCATAAATGAGTATTTTTCATTGATTTATTCTGAGCTTTATAAAGAAAGCGGAATAATTGGTGAAGATGGAACTTATGACTCTGTTATTCTTTCAAGACTTGATCTGCCATTTAATGCTGATGAGACTACCATTAAAAAGAGATTCCGGGAGCTAGCAAAGAAATATCACCCAGATGCAGGCGGTGACGCAGCTATGTTTATTGAGCTTATGGATAATTATAGAAAGCTACTAAGGGATCAAAAATAAGTATTTTGCAATATTTGGGGGAGAGGTTAAATATGCTACGGCGTACTTTACATCTATTTGTGCTCGTGGTTATTATTGCGTCTGTTGCAATTATTGCGGGATGCCAGGGAGAAAGCAGTAAGGATACTTTTCCTGAAGTCGGCCAAAGACTGTCAAAAAGTACAAAACAAATTGATAAACAATCTGGAATAGTATTAACTGGGTTCGCAGCAGACCCAAATGAGAAACTATTTAAGGTTGGAATTGAATATGACCCGAGTCAAATAGATAATGAACAATTGAAGCAAATTGTTACTGATTATCTCAGTCATGCTGCTTCAAATTCACCGCCTTCAAATGATTGGAAAGAGTTGCTTAAACCATATCAATTGCGAATTGAAAAATTAGGTGATTCGAAGAAAGTACCCGTGATAGCTGAAAAAGACATCGGGGCAACGGAATTAAAATGGTTATTTGAAAAATGATGATAGCTTACTGTTAAGCTAACGGGCAGATTAAAGCAAAACATTTTGTAAATATCCGTTTATATAAGGTGGTGTAAATACGTGGCGACACTTCATTTAATGGTTGGTCTTCCTTGTAGTGGTAAGACTACTCTGGCTCGACAACTTGAAACGAAATACTCCGCACTTCGCTTTACTCCCGATGAATGGCATATCAGATTGTTTGGGCATGATTTCGGGGATAACATGACGGAATCCGACGAAGCTATGCATGATTCTAGGCATGAAACAGTAGAATCCATAATGTGGGATGTGGCAGTTAGAACTTTAGTTCTTGGGGTTGATGTAATTCTTGATTTTGGGTGTTGGGTTAGAAGTCAACGAGACGAGTTTCGTTCTAGGGCCAAAATTCTAGGGGCTGACTTTAAAATTCATTTTGTTGATGTGCCTGAGGAAGTGTTATTTGAACGGCTAAAAGCTCGAAATGATAACCATTCAGAAGGGACTTTTTTCATACCAGAAGCGAAACTTAAAGAATGGATACCAATTTTTGAGCCACCTTCATCAGAGGAGCTTGATTTCTCTAACGATTAAGCTATCGGGACACTATAGCTTAATCTATAACTAAAACGCGGCTGCCGGCATGATCGGCAGCCGTGTTGTGCTAACGGGCAGGTTAACGTAGAAATGAACTTAGAAAAACATGTAAAGATAATGTGTAAAAATTTATCTTTATGAAATATTTTGTATTCTATAATATTCTGGAGCCACCTTATAGTAACATTATCAGGGCAAGGATAATGTCCTTAGCATTATTGAAAAACATTTTGTAAATAGAAATCTGTCAGAATGGTTGAGAGTGATTATGTGAAGTCTTTGGGGGTAATTTATGAAAACATATATATACATGGTCAGGCATGGAGAATCTCCGAAAATGGAAGGGAATGAAAGAATACGAGGGCTGACTTTAAAGGGCAGATCAGATGCCCAATTTGTAGCTCTATTATTGAAAGACGAGGGTATAGACACGTTTCTTTCAAGTCCATATAGTCGGGCAATATTAACAATAGAGGGACTAGCCAAATCTTTAGGCAAAGAAATGATTGTTATTGAGGATCTGAAAGAAATGGTATTTATTGGAAATGATAAAATAATGCCTGATAAGGAAGTGTATCCATTAGTTAAGAAGATGTTTTCAGACCCTGACTTTTCGTTGCCTGGAGGGGAGTCTTTTACAAATTGTCAGAATCGTGTTGTAACTATCTTGAAAAATATTATAAGCGAATATAAGGGGCAGAAAGTTGCTATTGGAACTCATGGAGCCGTTATGACTATGATGATGGGATACTTTGATCCTCAGTTCGACTTGGACTTTTTATTAAAGACTTCAAAACCTGATATCTACAAGATGGAATTTGATGAAGGAGTATTAACTAAAACAGAGAGGTTATGGATGGTAACTCCTGAATAACTTAATTGAACAAACGGGTAATATAGTTGAACAAAAAAAGGAAATTTGCTATTTCAGTTGCTCCCATTCTTAATTAAGCTAACGGGCAGTTTAACGCAATCTTCCAATAACTGGAGTGTTAAATGTTGCAAACTGATTATGCCGTGAAAGGAGGATTTTTAGTGAATAGACTTGCTGGATTTTTGCTCATCGGTTTCTCATTTTTAACAGCAGCAGTAATATATACACTTGCCCAGATGTCACAGAATGTGGATGAAATCGATGGAACATATGGAGGTTGGTTTAGTCAAATCCCACCTGTAGTTTTTCTTTTTTTAATTATCCCTTTAGTTATTGGAGTGGTATTAATAAATAAAAGAGATTCTGACAAATAAACGGTATGCTAATGATATCCATTACGCTAACGGGAACTATAGCTTAATGAAATTACTAAAACGCGGCTGCCGGCATAGATCGGCAGCCGCGTTTCGCTAACGGGCAGTTTAATTAAACAATTCAATTAGAGTATTAATGACTTTTTCACGATTGATTTGGTTTTATCAGATTATATCGTATGAAACAGGTGGTAGACACATTAATATGTCAGGATATTATAAAGATGTGTCCGTATAAAATAAATACTAGACGTATGGAATGACCTATTATTACTTAGAATACCCCACAATATGTGGAGATGTTAAGTGAAATACCAATAAAAAAGCCTGAAAGCAATTATTACACGACGTATTATGACTAAGAAAGGCGTGAATATAGTAATGAAAAAAATCTATGTGGTAAACAAAACTCATTTTGACATTGGTTTTACCGATTTAGCAGAAAATGTCTTGCACAAGTATTGCCATGATTACATTCAAAACGCAATCACTTTAGCTGAAGATTTAAGAAAAGAGGGCAAAGACTTTGTTTGGACAACAGGTAGCTTTATTATTGAATATTACTTCAAAAACATGGATGAAGAAGCTTGTAAAAAGCTAGACGACGCCATAAAGAAAGGTTACATTCGCTGGCACGCAATCCCGTGTACGTTTGAATCTGAAACTATGACACCTCAAACTTTACATTACATGACTTCAATCTCAAAGAAGTTAGATGCTCGTTATGGATACAAAACAACAAGCGCAAAGATGACTGACGTCCCAGGACATACTATCGGGATTGTTGATGAGTTATATCGTCAAGGAATTAAATTCCTACACATTGGTGTAAATGGCTCGAGCTCAATTCCAGAAGTTCCAGATACATTTCTATGGAAGAATGGCGAAAGTGAGATAATTGTCTCTTATTCAGACGACTATGGTGGCGTAATCGGAATTGATTGCATGGATAACAAGCTGGCGTTTATGCATACTCATGATAATAGTGGTCCAGGAACAAAAGAGAAAATTAACGCCTTTTTGTCAAAAATGGCGAATGAGTATCCAGACTATGAGCTTGAAATGACTTCAATGGATCAGTTTGCAAATGAAATTTGGGAAGTACGTGACCAACTGCCAGTTATTACAGAGGAGATTGGGGACACATGGATTCACGGAATGATGTCTGATCCGAAAATCATTCGTGATTATCGGATTTTAACTAATTACATGTATGATAACAAAATAGAAAATGATGATGCTAATTTCTATGCGATGTTAGTTCCAGAGCATACTTGGGGAATGGATATCAAACGCTATTTCAGTGACTATATGAATTATGAAAAGAAAGACTTCCAACGAGCGCGTAGTTTAGACCAAATAACCGATCTTGATTTAACCTACGCTTATGGAATTGTTAAAGAAGCAACTGTTGGCGAAATGCAATTCACTTATAATGAGTGGACTGATCGTTCATACAAATTTTATGAGTCTTCATGGAAAGAACAACGCAAGAACGTTGATCGTGCAATAGCTTGTTTGGAGCCTAAAGATCAAAATAACATTAAAAAACTTATCGAAGTTCCATATCATATCTTTGAAAACCAAGGTATTGAATGTGGTTTGGAAGAATTGATTTCGGTAAACGGGTATCAAGTTATGTTTGCTAGCGATGGTTCAATTAACCACTTAGAAAAGGATGGAATACTTTACTTTGATCAGGACAACAAACTCGGGGTTCTGAGCTATACAATTGCTGGGCAAAATGACTATGATAACCTACGTTACAACTATTTGCGTGATTTACAACATAATTGGTGGGCAATTGACTTCTTAAAGCCAGGAATGGAAATTCAAAAACGCATTCAATTGAATGAAAATTTCACACCACATGTTGTGAAATTAGTTAAGGAAAATGATTCGATTATTGCAACTTTAAAGTATAGCCAAAGAGCTGTGGAGGAGTATGGTGCTCCAAGAGTTGTAAAGGTTAAATATCAATTTGGAGATAAAGTTGAAATTGCACTTTTATTAAAGGATAAAGATGCAATTCGTTATCCAGAAATTTATTCTTTTGACATTACACCACGTTTGAATTCGCCGTACTTAACTAAGATTCGTAAAATTGATACCGTTATTTCACCTTTTGAAGTGGTAGGTCACGGAAATAAGTTGCAACACATGATTGAAGAGTTAATTTACGATGGTAGTGATAAAAAAATCAATATTAAACCTATTGATGCCCCTCTATTGGGAATCGGAACAAATAACAATCTAAGTTATAACAACAAATACCATCAAGACAACAATAAATTTACGTTTACACTATTGAACACAACATGGGGAACTAATTTCACGATGTGGTATGAAGAAGATATTTTCGCTCGATTTGAGTTAGTGTTGGGATAAAAATTTCCTGCGAACATAATGCACTCTGTTCACAGGGGAAACGATTATTACGCTAACGGGAGACGATAGCTCAATAAGCACGGAGAAACGGCAGCTGATGAATTGGCTGTCGTTTTCTCAATTCCCTCAAGAACTTTGATATAATATGGGTATCTGGACTATAAGTATGAAAGGTGAGTACAACAATGAATAAAATTTTGCGCAGCAGCTCGGCGGAAGCTGAGATTAATACCCTTGGGGCGGAACTGATCAGCTTCAGAAAGCTGGACCCGGAAGCTGAATACATCTGGAGCGGTGACGCCACGTATTGGACAGGCCGTTCTCCGGTGCTGTTTCCCATTATTGGTGCGGCCCGGAACGGAGAGATTAAGGTGGATGGCAAAGCCTATAAGATCGGCAATCACGGATTCGCCAGACGCAGCGAATTTACGCTGGTCCAAGAAAGCGACACCCACGCGGTTTACCGCCTCTCTTATGATGGGAAAACCCTGGCCAGTTATCCTTTTAAATTCAACCTATATATTACATATAAACTGAATGCAAGCACACTGGAACTTAGTTACCGGGTGGAAAATAGCGATGAACAGGATATCTTCTTCCAGCTCGGAACCCACCCTGCGTTCAATTGTCCGCTTGATGACAACGGTAGCCTGAGCGATTACTATCTGGAGTTCGCTGAATCGGAAAACCTTGAAAGGTTGTTCTTGAATTCGGACGGCCTGCTGATCAGCGGCAAATCGGAGCCCGTTCTGAAACAAGAGACCATCCTGCCGTTATCCCATGAAATGTTCGCCGAAGGCGCATTGATTTTCCGTAATGTGAACTCTCGGCAGATTTCGCTTAGAAGCAAGCACTCCGCCAAAAGCGTAGTTGTCACCTATAAGGGTTTTCCCGACCTGGGCATCTGGCAGCCTTTGAACGCTCCCTTCATATGCATCGAGCCTTGGCAAGGAGTAGCGGATATGGACGTCTTCGAAGGTGAACTTCAAGCTAAAGAGGGAATTATCACCCTGGAGCCGGGGACGAATTTCACAAGCTCCCTGACCATAGAAATCAACTGACGATCCGAAGGGATCTGCAGGGCACTGAAGAACTCACGTTTTTCTTAAGGAGTATGTATAAACTTCAAAAAAGAAGACATTCAACCCCATTTTTAGGGAGAATGTCTTCTTTTTTAGCTCTATTTTATTCAATTTATTCCTATGTCTTCAATCTGTTAACTTCAATATCCGCTTTAAGTTCACGGCGAATATCGTCATCGCACCTTGTAATTCCATACCAATCAGACCCGAGGATGTAGCTATTTAAACGGACAACGCTTGCACTGTTCCACGTCAAAATAATAGGTGTCTGCTTGGTTTTTGCCGATGCCTTTCTTGCCCTGTCGAGCCTTCCGAATAGCCATATGACCGGCTAGTTTCATCAGTTTCGCTCGTTAAAATCAAGGCGGTCGAAGTGAAGTGGTGTTTTATTACTCCTTTATATCGAAGTAAGGAGCATTCAAGATAATTAGGGAGCAGACTGCCACGGTGGCCTGTTCTCTTTTTTATTGAAGTAGGCGTCAAATCGTGGATGCCCTTGAGCTAACGAAGAACTTTAGTTTGATAAATAAATCTAAAACGCGGCTGCTAGTATAGATCGGCAGCCGCGTTGCTCTAACAGGCAGAATAGTTCTAATATGTGGTAGTATATAGATCACGAGAAGGACGATTCAACATTAGGCTATTTGTTGGACAGAATAGTAAGCTTAAATTAAATAGTGAAAGAAGCGGAGAAATATCATGCAAATTATGTTCCGTTATAATTGGTTGGTCAGGGAAGAATGGTACCGGTGGTGTGAGGACGTACCGGAGGAGGAACTGCTTCGTATTCGTACAGG
>NZ_JBYTDY010000021.1:0-71298 GCF_058791835.1 Paenibacillus sp. EB106-04-04-XG159
CCAAGCTACACGGGGGCTTGGCCCCTCCCGTGACCGGACTTACACCGGTTAGATGAAGCGTGCTTCTGGGCACGCAATCGATAAAAGGCATTCCTCAAGCACGGAGATGCTCAAGGAACGCCTTATTAAGATGATATGCAATTACAGCGCTTTATCATCTACGCTGTTCAGCCAGCCTTCAATATCCCCGATGACGGAGGATATGCAGCCGTCTTCAAACGGTGAGATGAGTCCCGCATACTTCACCAGCTCTACGAACGATTGGCTTCCGCCTACCTGACAGAGCTTCAAGTAGTCCGTCCATGCTGCTTCATAGTTCTCGTTCAGGCGCTTCCAGAACTGGAATGCGCACAATTGAGCCAAGGTGTAGTCGATATAATAGAACGGCGTTTGGAAGATGTGGCCTTGCTTCTGCCAGAAGCCGCCTTGTTCAAGATAGCTGTTGCCATCGTAGTCGCGATGCGGCAGGTATTTACGCTCGATTCTGCTCCATGCCGCTTTGCGCTCTTCAGGAGTCGCTTCTGGATTCTCATATACGAAATGTTGGAATTCATCCACAGATACACCATACGGAATGAAGAGCAACGCATCAGCCAAATGCATGAACTTATACTTCTCCGTATCTTCCTTGAAGAATAGCTCCATCCACGGCCAAGTGAAGAATTCCATGCTCATCGAATGAATCTCGCACGCTTCATAAGTCGGGAAGTTATACTCCGGCACTTCGAATCTTCTGCTCTCATAGCACTGGAACGCATGGCCCGCTTCATGTGTCAATACATCGATATCGCCTGAAGTTCCATTGAAGTTCGAGAAGATAAACGGTGCGCCGTATTCAGGGAAGAATGTGCAATATCCTCCGCCCTGCTTGCCTTTCTTGCTAACTAGATCCATCAAGTTGTTGTCCACCATAAAGCTGAAGAACTCATTCATCTCTGGTGCCAACTCGGAATACATCTTGCTGCCATTCGCCACGATCCATTCCGGATCTCCCTTCGGCGTTGCATTACCGGACTTGAATATTAAGCTTTCATCGTAAAATTTCAATTGGTCCAGTTCAATCCGAGCACGTTGACGTTCCTTCAGCTTAGTAGCTACAGGAACGATATTATCAAGTACTTGCTGACGGAAGTTGGCAACCATCTCCGCATTATAGTCCGTACGGGACATACGCGCGTAGCCGAGCTCAACATAGTTCGCAAAGCCAAGCTTCTTCGCCATCTTCGTCCGAACTTTAACAAGGTCATCATAGATGCGGTCGAAATCAGCCTCATGCTCAGCCATAAACAGATAGCGAGCTTCAAACGCGCGACGGCGCATATCACGATCCTTTGAAGTTTCGAACGGTACCAATTGAGCTAAAGTCCGCTCTTCACCTTCGAACGGAATCTTAGCAGATGCGATCAATTGCGAATATTCCGTTGTCAATTTGTTCTCGAGCTGCAGATCTTCAATGATCTCAGGGCTGAATGTCTTCAGCGATAGTTCTGCCAAACGGAACAACTGGCTTCCCCATTTACTCTCGAGCTCGGAACGAAACTTCGAATTCACGAGCGCCTCATAATAATTCGTTATGTACTCCTGAATGATCGGCCCTGACTCATCCATGTACTCCTGTTCAGCTTTATAGAACTCATCATTCGTATCGATGGAGTGACGAACGCTGACAATCGTGGCTTGCGTATCAATGTTGCGGCGCAATGCATTGATGTCAGTCATCGCTTTGTCTTGCTCTTCGAAGCTGCTTGCGCTATTGAACTGGTCCAACAACTCTTTGAACTGTTGTACAATTTCACTTAGCTCAGGGCGTTTGTACGGATATTCAGTAAATTTCATCGATTATTACGCTTCCTCTCTGCATAAAGTACCTTCTATTATACTAGATGTCGACAACAAGATTCCATAAACTTCTAATATAATTAAGTTTTATAATGGGATGATCTACTTTGGACTAGAAAATAAAGTCTTCTTGTTTACCCTCGGACGGCTTGCCGTTTTCCCATACTAATGTAAATGCCTCAGTCCGCATCGCTCCCAAGCTTGGCATCTCAGGCAAATTCGGAAACACGCGCTGTACAGAGAAGCTCTGCGATTCATGCGCTTGCAGCGCGCGAGCCTTACACTCCCAATGAGGTGTAATATCGAGCATAATTGTCACTTTATGACGATCTTCCGGCAGCACCGGCGTGCAATAGTAAAGCTTCTTCACACTTGGACAGTGTCCGTTCATAATCGCTTCATTGACGGCATGATGCACCGCAATATGATCGGCATGACCGCTGACACCATCCGCCGGGAACGTGATGACGATGTCCGCTTGATGGTCTTTGACAAACTTCTCTATATGCCGAACCAGCTCTTCTCGAGGCACCTGAGTCACTTGTCCGTCTGGATATCCCAAGTGCTCAATCGTCGTCATTCCTAATATTTCGCAAGCTGTCTTCAGCTCCTGCTCACGAACAACGGCGAGCTCCTGCTTGCTCATCGGCGCCAGCAGACCGGTCTTGCCTGCATCCCCGCGTGTAGCGCTTAGCAATACGGGATTGCCGCCGCGTGCAACGATTTCACGAATTAAACATGACGAAGAGAACGTTTCATCATCGGGATGCGCAAATATGAAGGCAACCGTTGTGGACATGTGTGATTTCCCCTTTCCGATACCCATAATGTTATTGCAAGTTTAACAGGATTATTGTACCATGTTCATCACTATCTATGCTAAGCCGCAATTATGCCATTTCGCTAGGAAATACACTATTACAGTATTAACTTGTATGCAGATGACAACAGTTCCTATGGGTCATTAACAGTGCGATTCACTGCCGAGTCTGAGTTGATGCTGAGTTACGTATAAACAAAAAATAGTGAGGTGTATGAATGACAGGTATTGAGAAATGCATTGACGGGATCTCGTTCACGCTCAGGAAAGATCATGATTTCGACTGGCTCGCGAGGTATGGAAAAGTGTTTGCTGTATTCGATCAGCAGGATTCCGGCAATCTATGCTTCGGCGTACAGAGCGGAAATGAGAAATTATTTATCAAGTATGCAGGAGCACCAACGATTCATTATGGGGGAAGTACTGAAGATGCCGTTGCAAGGCTGAAGCATTCGATCTCCGTATATGAGGATATCCAGCATCCTGCTCTGATTCAATTGCTTGAGCAATCTGAATTTGGCAGCGGATATGCGGCGGTATATAAATGGGCCGATGGCGAATCCTTGCATGCGCATTGGAACTTTGACAAGTATCCGAAATACACACATCCCCAATCGCCAAATTACCGATTCGAGCAGCTGGAATTGAAGCACAAGCTGAACTGCCTCCAGACCATTTTTAGTCTGCATCAGAATGTTGCCGAGAGCGGTTATGTCGCCATCGACTTCTATGACGGCAGCATCATGTATGACTTCGACACACATAAGACTACGATATGCGATATCGACTTCTACCAAAGAGCGCCGTACATCAACACGATAGGCAGAATGTGGGGCTCTTCTCGCTTCATGTCACCTGAAGAGTTCGAACAGGGCGGAGTGATCGATGAGATCACGAATGTATTTACGATGGGCGCGACGGCATATGAGCTGCTAGGCAGCAACCATAACCGCTGCTTGGAAGAGTGGAAAGCCTCCCCATCACTGTACGAGGTAGCCAAGAAAGCCGTCAGCGCGGATCGAAGCGAACGGTATCCATCGATCAAGGCCTTCATTGCGGCTTGGAACGAAGCGCTAAGCGGCATACATACCTAAACAAATATAGCAGCCGATGAGTGAAGCCTATCTTCACGGCACCGGCTGCTATCTATTCGTTATTGCCTATTGTTCCAGCGATTCCAGGGATATCGCGCGACGTTCTTGCACCGAGCGGTTGGAAGCTTCCATCAGCTTCGTCAATTGCAGTGCCGCTGCGATATTTACGTCAGCTGTTGTTCCATTCTGAATATGGTTGACCCATTGATAGAACGCGCTCTCGCGATTAGCGAGCAACGACAGCTCCTGCCATCCGTCCGCATTTTCTGCTCCTTTGCGATTCGTCCGCAGCAGCATTTTTTCTTCCGGAGTGCCGTAGAAGAGCGAACCGTCAGTACCATGTACTTCGATCGTAAACGGTGAATATGTATTTACGAAACCAGCTTCTACGATTCCTACTGCACCTGAGCTCGTTCTCAGCACAGATACCGCGTTATCCTCCACTTGCTTGCCTGTTACGTATCCATATTGAGCAGCTACATCGATCGGCTCTTCTCCTAAGAACAAAGCTGTGAGATACATCGGATGGCACCCAAGGTCGATCAGTGCACCGCCTAAGCAGTCTTCCAAGCTGTAGAAGTGGTCTGGTAGCCAATTCGCAATCGCTCCATTATGCGACAAGCGCACTCGTACGTTCGTGATCTGACCCAACAGCTTCTCCGCCAGAATCTGTTGAATCGTCAGTGTATAACTGTCATTCAGACGAGGAAGAGATACGGTAAGCTTAACACCCGCTTCTTCGACAGCCTTCAGTATTTCATTTGCCTCATGCAAGGTTGGCGCAATAACTTTCTCAGTGAAGATATGCTTGCCTGCCTTGGCAGCCGCAATCATGACATCTCGATGCATGCGTGTAGGCGCATCAACGATAACAGCGTCGATATCGCTAGCGAGCATTTCATCTAAAGATTCATAGAAAGGCACTCCCAGCTTATTGGCAGCTTCCTTCCCGCGTTCTGTAAGCTCATCCCATACTGCAACAATCTCAGTGTCTGGATGCTCTGCCGCTTGTTTCGTATAATCCCAAGCATGTACATGCCAATAGCTAATCTTACCAATGCGCAGTGACATTATGATCTCTCCCTAATCGTAAATTTCATAAACCTGCATCCAATATAGCATAGTTGAACGTAATATAAAGTTAAAATAACATAAAACATTTATCGATAACATGATGAAGCGGGATCGTAGAATTGTATAACTCACGTGTAAATGAATAATCTCAGGAAGGAACCGATAGGAATAAGTCGAACTAGTCGTCATTCTGTCGCTTAATTTCCATCCAACGATTTGTTTCGTGTATAGGTCTAAGATGCTGGGGAGATAGAGCTTTCCTTGGCAGCACGGAATGTAGGTGATGTTGGCCATCCATTTCTCATTTGGTTTCGTTGCAGTGAAGTCTTGTTGCAGGATGTTCTGAGCGATTGGCATGTCATGATTGGAGTCTGTTGTAACAACCCTGAACAATAGAATGAATATTATACTATTTGAATGTCGCTATATTTTCACCAGTTGAGTTAAAAACCTTAATTGAAGTAACATTCTTGATATTGAAGGAATTATTCAGACTGATACAAAATGAATTATTAATTATGGGCACTCTAAATGAGGAGTTTTCATTAAGTTCATTTACGAACTCAAATGAAATCTCTTTCGAATCATTTGGCTCGAATACTACTCCCCAAATAATTTGATTATAATCATTTAGAGGGTATATAGCCCAACGAAAAGTATCATTGTTTTTTTTATTGATATCAAATTGAAATGATTGCTCATTATCGCTAGAATATTTAAACATACCATATTGATCTTTAAAATAAGTATTACCTATAATGTTTGATGACTCATCTTTATAAATAACGAAATTGTTTGTATCTGTCTCATTTGTCTGTAGAATCTCAATTTTACCACTAACCTTGTATTCAATCGCGCTCTTTAAATCTATATTTAAATTATTGTTGCTATCGATTCTCGAACTTCCCGCGCAAATTAACACAACAAGACAAAATAGCATGAATTTCCCTTCCATTGCCAAACTCCTTTCAAAAAAAACATAGAACCATAACAAGTTTAAATAAGTTACGGTTCTATGTAAACAATAATTATGGATTATCAGGATACTGTGTATTCATAAGTGGACCTTGAATCGGTCCCCAAGCTGAGTTCACAGTATTATAAGATATGGTTAATTGTCCATTAAGAGCCTGTAAGCCCGAATTACCAATACTCGCAGAAACTTGAGTTTCCTTCGTTTTATAATTATGGGCATAGGATGAATAAAGTTTAGCATGACCAGTTAACTCGAAATAAATTGACACAGTAACCTTGTATGCTTGATGATATTCATCGATCACGTTCCATAAAAAACCGTTTGATTCTGTTTTACGGTCTGTGATTAAGCTCCAAGAACTCCAACTACCATTGGAAGAAGTGCCTGTATTGATACCAGTTCTACTATAGGAATTACCATATGTCTGTCTGATATTAAGATTTTTATCAGCACCAATTGAAATTATGTCTTCCGCGTCGTGTAACTCGTCCATTTGACTCCAAGCTAAAGTAGATTCAGCTCTGTAAGCTCCTGTTTGAGTATTTACATAAATAGAACTTGATATTTGGGCATTTGCAGAAGTAGTTCTAGGAGAAATCGTATTTTCTTCAGATTGTGGTATTTTCACCCAACCATATTCTTCTAAAAGGGCATCAGTCTCAAGCATTATTGCTTTATCTGCTTTAGCATATTGTGCCGATTCAATTTCATTAATTTCAGCGGCAGATAAAACTCCTGATCTCGAATTTTTAATCATCTTAATATTATTGTCTGCTGTACTTAGGTTTTTTTGCACGAATTTTGTTACATACATAATATAACATTTACATAACTATTACTGAACGAAATGTATTCCAGTATATCCCACATAAAAATTGCGTGGTCATAATTATATTTTCATACTGACTATTTGAAATGAGGCTCTTATAAGGAAAATATGAAAAACGAACTTAGTGAAAAAAGGTGGCAATTAAGTGTGGTATCAATTGTTGAATTTGCGGTATAAGAGACCATAGAGAAGAGATGGTACGATCCTTTATGAAATATGGAGTGAGTTCAGCCATTTTGAATATCTTGAAGAAGAGAAGGTGAAAGCAAATTTTTAAGGTATGGAAATTGAGGGAACAGTGGAAAAGATCTTGAAATTGAAGAAAGAACTAGATAAGAACGCTGGTAAGCTTTCTTTAGAAAATTTTCTGCAGGAAGAGCAATAAATGCATAGATATTGCAACAACCCTATTTGTTGTGGATGATGATTTTACTTAAGCAGAATTAATTCTTTTCGATATCCTGACGTGACTGGTTTTATAAATTTCGATCTAAGTGATAAGGTGAAAAACGGACTTACTGGCAAATATGAGATGAATTGAATTCAACCCTCTAAGCCAGTAACAACGTAAACGGCCGATATCCATCCACTGATGGCCTATCACATTATGGAAGAAACTGTATTCTTCTATTTAATCGAGAAGAACGACCGCAAGCTGCTTCACGCCCATGACAGCTCCAGGTTTCCAGAGGAAACCTGGCAGTACTTAAAAAATTACCACTTGGACATTGTCATCTTGTTATGCACTTCTGGGCTACTGCCGCACTCAGGCACGCATATGAATGCGGAGACCATGTTGAAGACGAAGGAACCGTTGCGTGCAGAATGTTGTATCGATGGGAGATCAATAGTAAACGTAACGTGCTTCTCTCACAACGCAATCAATACGCATGAAGATCTATGCGCATTTTTTGAACCTCATCAGATACTGGTGGCCTATGACGTCTTGAAGATCTCGGTTTGAATAAACTTGAATATGGGTGTCTCATTAAAAATACTAAATTCTAAATAGAAATGTAATAAACTTTATGGGGGACAGTCGATGAGCAAACAGCTTGCTATTATAACAGATGTGCATGGCAATTCACCCGCACTGCGTGCGGCATTAGCTGAGATAGATCATCTGTATACAGTTGATCACATCTATTGTTTAGGGGATATGATTGGAATCGGTCCTGATTCCAATGAGGTATTGGAGCAGCTATTCGATAGAGAAGATGTCTCTATGATTACTGGCAATCATGATGAAGCGGTATTGGCATTATTGAAGGGCAGAGAGTACCCAACAAGTCATACGCACGTAAGGGAGCATCATGAATGGATCGCTAAGCGCTTAGACAGCACCTATATTTCACGATTGGAAGCCCTCCCTCGTATGCTGTCTGCAGAAGTGGAAGGTCATTCAGCACTGTTCATTCATTACCACATCGACAAAGAGTTGATCGCTGCACCGATTGCGCAGGATCCATTCAGTTCCATAGTTGAACCGAAGCTAGATGAACTAGAGCGATTATTTGCTGGATATGAATTCGATCTAATCTCCTTTGGACATCATCATCCTGTTCATTATATTCAGAGTGCCAACCGCATCTATCTGAATCCGGGCTCATTAGGCTGTTACGATAAACCATTTGCGAGATACGCGATCGTGTTAATCAGTCAACAGGGAATACATATAGAATTAAAGGCGGCAGCATACGACAATACCGCCTTCCTCGCTTCTTACGCTAAGTTCGAGGTACCTGATCGTGAGTTCATTTTAAAAATATTCCACGGGAATCAAACCGGAATATAACTCTCATTATGAAAAAGTGTCTGATCCCAATAGAGTCGTTCATCAGGGCCTATCCAGCACAGCCTGCATGTTAGCTTGTAGCATTTCCATGAATTGATCCATGTCATAATCTGTTTGGACTGCTACTTCAATTGTATGGGAAGCGATTGAATAGATATCCGTACTTTTCTGCAAATCCAGAGGAGAACTAGGCTCGTCCACATGCTGAACAGTATAGAAGGATTGCAGATGAACCTTATCCCTCTGCTTGTTGTAGGGTTCTCGCGCTGACAGTGAATCATAGACGCTGCTCATTTGATTCAGCTTAGCAAACTCTTCCCCATTTATATATTCGAGGAATTTCCATGCTTCTTCTACATGCGCTGTTTCGCTGTTGACCCCAAATACTTGATTAGGTATGGTGGAAAATATACTGCCACGGGTGACAGGATCAACCGGAACAGATACAATATCCCATGCGAAATCCTTTTCTTTCATGTTATAGAGCAAATACGAGTAATCTACTGTCATCGCTGCCTTACCTTCTGCGAATAGACCACTTTCCAGTGGATTAAGAGAAGCATCTACATCTTTCATCGTACTGATATACCCGCTCCTAGAACCTTCTATCACTTCAGAAAATATCGTCTGCCATTTATCAGAGCTAATCTCCGCATGCTTGCCTGCAGGGTCTACTAATCTAAGTTGCTGTGAATAGGCCATTTCAGTCGCCAGGCTAAACAGATCTTGTCCAGCATAATAGAGTCCGGTTATACCATCTGCTTGATCGCGATTCTTCATCGCCGTGAATTGCTTTGCTGTTTGGAATACCTCATTCCAAGTCATGCCGTCCACCGGATATTCGACTCCGTATTCATCAAACAGCTCCTTGTTATAATATAAAGCTTTCCCTACAAACGTATTAGACAGGGCATAAAGATTACCACTTCCTTTGCTGCGTAAATCAGCGATAAGATTCGGATTTATCTGATCCAGATTAAAGCTCTTCGATTGATTAATATAGGGATCGAGATTGATTAGCTTCCCTTGTTGTACTAACCACTCTATGCCGAAGTTGTACAATAGATCAGGCTCTTCATTATCGATTAACGCGTCGTAATTTGCCGATGAGAGGCCTCTTTTGTTATAAGGATCAAGAGGAATAACTTCGAAGTTAACATTCGGATATTTCATGTTGTATACATTTCCGTAGTTCTGCATGAACTCACTCTCGTTATGGTAAACCACCTTTAACGTAATTGGTTTACTCGATTCGGCCTTAGCACAGCCAGTAAGCAATACGAACAACAAGCAAGTTAACATTAATCTTTTCATCACTTCACCTCATGAGAAGAAACGTTTATTCAGAAACCTATCATATTACACTATTGTAAATGAAAGGAAGGGATTTAACTGGCAAAAAACTCCAGCTAGAGGGCTGGAGTTAAAGCAATCGTCATCTCTTCGTACGAGACTTGATCATGAAATGTTCAGTTTGTATCTAAAATTATGCAATCGTAATTTGATCGCCGCCGATCATATTGTTGGTAAACTCACCTTCACATTTTCTAAGCGTGATTCCTGCGCTCGCGTAGAGCTTGACTACATCTTCATATCCGCGTTCAATATGCTCGATTCCCGTAATCTTAGTGACTCCCTCCGCCATCAGTCCGGCTAAGATGAGAGATGTCCCTGCACGGACATCCGTAGCATGAACGATGTTGCCATACAGTTCCTTGCCGCCTGTAATGCGAGCAACTCCCTTTCTCAACTGATACTCTGCGCCTAATCTTCCCAGCTGCGCCAGATGATTATAACGATACGGATAAACTTTATCAGCAATAATGCTCTTTCCCTTAGCTTTCAAGAGAAGGCTTGTCATCGGTTGCTGTATATCTGAATTAAATATCGGATACATTCCTGTTCGAATTCGAGTGGCTCTAATCGTATTGCCGCCGTACGCGATGATCTTGTCATCACCAATTTCAAACTCCATGCCGATTTCCTCAAGTTTGCTTATACATGATTTCAGATGTTCAGGAATTACATTTTCCAATGTCAAGGTTCCCTCTGTAATGCCAACGGTCATTAGAAATGCACCCGCAATTAAGCGATCCGGAATAACCCTATAGGTGCATCCAGTTAGAGATTGTACGCCCGTTATCGATATCGTATCCGTACCTGCTCCAGTAATCTTCGCGCCCATCGTATTCAGCATCTCGCATACATCCACAATCTCAGGGTCTTTCGCACAGTTTAGAAGTGTGGTCTTACCCGTTGCTAAGGAAGCAAGCAGTATCGCATTAATCGTTGCGCCTGATGTGATGACATCAAAATAGATGCTGCAGCCCTCTAATTTCTTTGCTTCAACCGTATATGTATTATTCTCCAGAGTAACAGTCGCGCCGAAGCTCTTAAATACTTTAATATGCTGATCAATCGGACGGTCTACAAAGTTATCGCCGCCAGGATAACCTAGCTTTACTTTCTTAAATCTATGCAGTAGTCCACCAATGAAATAATAGGATGCTCTATAAGAAGATGTTAATGAAATATCCAGTTCAGCAGAAAACACATCGTCGGAATTGACGACAAGATCACCATTAAGTTTATGCTCGATCTTTAACCCGATAGACTGTCCAATTCGTTCAATCGCTTGTACGTCATATATATTCGGTATCCCTTGCAGCACGGTTTCCGTATCACCCAGCAACGCTGCTGGTATAAGCGCCAGTGAACTATTCTTGCCTCCTGGGATGATGACACTTCCATTAATAGGTGCCGCTTTTTCTACCTCAATCCATTTCATTAGCAATATCCACACTTTCGTCCTATTATAGTTTCATTATTATGCTGATTATGGTTCATGATTATGCAAAATTACATCCATTATATTACATCTAGTTCATATAAGAAAGGATAGTCGCTAAGATGTTGTTAAAGTTTGTTGAATGGTTTGCAAAACATATTCTCATCATATTCGCTGCTGCCTTCAGATACAATCCTTCAAAAGTAGTAGACTGCCAGTAAATTTCTTGCGGATTCGTTCGTATGAAAAAAAACAAGGAGCCCAAGGGCCCCCTGTTCATGTCCAATATTAATCTAGCGATTACGGTTCTTACCATGACCGCATCTTATTACCACAAATACGGCTCAGGATCGACCTTATTGCCATTCAGTCGAACCTCAAAATGCAGATGGTTGCCCGTCGAATTCCCAGTCGTTCCGACTTCACCGATCTGATCACCGACGTTGACCATATCCCCTTTAGATACTTTAATGCCACCTTCACGCATATGACCGTATAACGTCCATACGCCATCACCGTGGTCAATGATGACGCAGTTGCCGTAACCGCCCCACCATTCCGCTACTGTAACAATACCGCTCTCCGCAGCATAAATCGGCGTTCCCGCTGGAGCACCCATGTCTAAGCCGCTGTGGAATACATTTTGCTTACCCGTGACTGGATCGGTGCGCGAACCATATCGCGACGTGATCACATAGTCATCCTTCAGAGGAATCGACATCACACCGAAGCCGCTCGAGCTCTCGCTTTCCGTCTCTTCCGCTGACTCCGATTCCTGATTCTCTGCTTCAGAGTTACTCTGCTCATCCTCGCGATTCATCTCTTCTTCGCGTTGCCGCTGTTCTTCTTCGCGTTTCTGCTGTTCCTTCTGCTTCCGTTCCGCCTCGCGCGCTCTGCGCTCCTTCTCGATCTCTTCAAGCTGCTGCTGTTGCAAACCAGAGCGCATCATCGCAATTTCGACCAACAGCTTGTCCTGCTCTTCACTTAAGCTGTGCATCTCTTCGATCTCCTGATCGAAGCCCGCGATCATCACTTCCTTCTCTTGCTCCTTCTGAATCAGCGTTTGCTTCGTTGCATCCAGCTGCGCGTACAGACTGCGAACTCGCTTAAGCTCCTTCTCAATCTCCTGCTTCTTCTCGATAACGAGCTGTTTGTCGCGTTTATGATCCTCCAGCATCTTCTTATCCGTTCGAGCAATCATCTCCAGCGAATCCATTCGGCTGATAAAATCGGAGAAGCTTGTCGCGTCGAACAGCACATCCAGATAGGATGCTCTGCCATTCATATACATGAGCTGAACTCGAGAGTCCAACATCTTGGATCTCTCTTCAATACGTTGATTCGCTGCTTCCAGCTGATATCCGTTCTCCTCCAGACTCATCTCGCACTGCTCGATATCTTTCGAAACCTCAGCCATTTCTTTCATCTTCGAATCAATCTGAGAAGTGATGAGATTAAGATCGGCCTCAGTCCGATTCTTATCCGCTTCCACTGTCGAGATGGAATCCTTCGCTTCCTGCTGCTTCTTCTCCGCAGAGCGGCTCTGCTCTTCCAGCTCTTGCAGCTGTTTCGAGATATTGTTGACCTCTGAAGCTTGTCCCATATGCGGATTCACCATCGAAAATAGAACGGAAGTACACAAGATGAGTAAACACACTTTCTTCTTCAAGGTGACTCCTCCTTTATCAGCCATTCTGCAAGCTTATGTATAATGTGCGAAACGGACTGGTTTGAAAAGGCTCCCAACAAGTGCAGCTTCATTCGCACTATGCAAGAGCCTTAACATGTACCATCGCATGCATCATCCAAATTTAGTTCGTCAGGGACTTAGGCTCCATCAATGTTGCCAGCGTCGTATTCGGATCAAGCCAATTCGCGATTAGCTGCTTCGTATAAGTAAGATCCTCTTCATCAGCATCGTAATACCATATGCCGTTTCGCATCGCGCCCTCTCCATGCAGCATATAACTGCTGATGCTTGGCATACCGTCCTTCAGATATATGCTTTCAGCCGTCTCTAGTATAAAGTCTGACGTCATATTCGTAGTGAAATTGTTCCCAGCGATCTCGATCAGTTCCGGTACCTTCGTAATATTTTTCAATTGTAACAAATGATCCATATAAGAACTTAGAAAGATTCGCTGTCTCATCGTTCGATTCTCATCCGAGTCTTCGCGGTAACGAACATAGCTCAGAGCATCTTCACCATTATATATCGGTTTATTTGGCTCAATTCTTAACTTCTCATGAATCGGATTCTTATTCTCAATAACTTTAGTGATCGGCAGCTTCACACCGCCTATTGCATCGACTACATCAATCAGACCATGAAAATTAATCGTGCCATAATAATCAATTCGATTGTCCATAAGCAGCTCGATCGAATCGATGCTCATCTTGATCCCGCCATACCCATAAGCTTCATTGATCTTCGTAGGATTTTTACGACCGACGATCTCAGCATACGTATCTCGCGGTATCGATACCAACAGCACTTTATTGTCATCTGGTCTAAGTACAGAGAATATAATCGTATCTGAGCGTCCACTATCGTTCTTACGCGCATCAATCCCTAGCAGCAGGAGCGAAAATGGCTTCTTATGATCGACGGCTTCCTCTTTTTCAACTTCAATACCAATTGGAACATAAGCTCTATCTATTGCTTCCACTACATTAGGGGCGATAGTGGCCTTAAACAACACTACCGCTAACTGCTTCTGAAAGATGAATCCTAAGCTGCCAAGCAAAATGACGCTTGCAAATACAGCAATTACCCATTTCCTCGTATACCATTTCTTCGGCCTCTTTCTAGTCAATACGGTATGATTGGGGTTCATTGTCTTTCCTCCTTGATCGCATGACAGTCGTGTAGCACTTTGTCCAACAATGGCACTTTATTTCGAAATATATACTCAAGCATAATACTTATGACGCATCTATATTGAAAATGTTTCCATCAAAAAAGCTGAAATTCGCAAAAAAAACCCTCCACAGCACCGGAAGGCGAGTACATCAAAGTACTTTCCTAACGGACTATAGAGGGTGCATATGGCAGCATCTGCTGCGATTTTAGTTTTTCAAGCTCTGAAGCGGTGCTGGAATCTGTCCGCCGCGCTTAATGAACTTCATCGGCGAATATTGGTTTACTTTCATGACTGGCCCTGTGCCGAACAGTCCGCCAAACTCTAGTTGTTCGCCTTCTTTCTTTCCGATGGCAGGAATGACGCGAACTGCTGTTGTCTTGAAGTTCACCATGCCGATTGCGGCTTCATCCGCAATGATACCCGAGATCACTTCGCTCGGCGTGTCGCCTGGAATAACGATCATGTCGAGTCCGACGGAGCAGACAGCCGTCATCGCTTCCAGCTTCTCAAGGCTGAGCGCGCCGGAACGCGCTGCCGCGATCATGCCTGCGTCTTCCGATACAGGGATAAATGCGCCAGACAAGCCGCCAACTCTCGATGACGCCATAACGCCGCCTTTCTTCACAGCGTCATTGAGCATAGCCAGCGCTGCAGTCGTACCGTAGGCACCGCAGGATTCCAGCCCGATCTCTTCGAGTATATGGGCAACCGAATCACCGATTGCAGGTGTTGGCGCTAGCGAGAGATCCACGATTCCAAATGGAACGCCGAGACGCTCGCTCGCTACCGTACCAACAAGCTGCCCCATCCGTGTAATCTTGAAGGCGGTCTTCTTGATGATGTCCGCTACTTGTGTAAGATCGATATCGTCCGGCGCGTTCGCGATTGCGGCACGAACAACACCTGGTCCGGACACGCCTACGTTGATCACGCAGTCTCCTTCACCCACACCGTGAAACGCTCCTGCCATGAACGGGTTGTCATCAACCGCGTTGCAGAAGATGACCAGCTTAGCCGGTCCGAAGCAGTTGGTGTCCACCGTCAGTTCAGCGGATTCACGCACGATCTTGCCCATCAACGCGACGGCATCCATGTTGATACCAGCCTTCGTCGATCCTACATTAACAGAGGAGCAGACATGCTCCGTTTCCTTCATCGCACGCGGAATCGATTCGATCAGCTCGCGGTCTCCCGCTGCAAAGCCCTTCTGCACCAAAGCGGAGTAGCCGCCGATAAAGTTAACGCCTACCGTCTTGGCTGCGCGATCAAGTGTTTTTGCGTATAGAACCGGGTCGCCGCCGCTTACTGCGCTCAATACAGAGATCGGAGTAACCGAGATCCGCTTATTAATAATCGGGATACCGTATTCCTTTTCAATATCGTCGCCAACCTTAACAAGGTCACGTGCCAGTCGGCATATTTTCGCATATACCTTTTCACAGCTCTTCTCAATATCGGTGTCAGCACAATCAATCAACGAGATCCCCATCGTGATCGTGCGAATATCCAGATTCTGATCCTGAATCATTTGAATCGTTTCTAATATTTCCGAGTTATTTATCATTAACGTACATTCCTTTCAAGCCTTAGATGTGCAATATGTGGTTGTAAGCTCTTCTGAAATGCAGCTTAAATGCGGTGCATTGAATTGAAGATGTCCTCGTGCATCACGTGAATCACCAGTCCATGCTGTTCGCCTTCTGCTTTCATTCTATCTGCAAGCTCACTTAAGCCACAGGAAATTCGAGCGATATCCACGATCATAATCATAGCAAACAATTCTTGCAGTACAGTCTGGCTAACTTCGATTACGTTTGCGTTATGATTTGCACACATTGTGCTGACTCGAGCAAGAATGCCGACTGTGTCTTTCCCCGTTACTGTAATTACTGCTCTCATGTTGGATGTTCCTTTCTTGTGGCTTATCAAAACCATTATTCATTGTGAGTGTCCTCCACTAATTTCAACGGAATCGCATTTTCGAGAAAGCATGTCCATCAGTCAAAATTAGTTTCAATATTTTATTATCCTACAAACCAGCCTATATCGCCATATATTTTCACACATTAAAGCAGTTGTTTATGTCTGACAGCCCTTATCATCGGTATTCTTCCCCAGTAAAGGTAAATTGTACACTTGGTTTACGATAATCTCCTTTCCACATACCTACAGGGAAGGTATACTCTGTATAAATTGATAAGTTGAATGGCTATGCACCAACCTGTTGGTGATTTTTATTTGCACATGAAATGAAGGTGATCGGATGAAAAAATTGCGGCTCCTATTTGCACTCTTGTTTACAGTGGAGTTCATCGGGGTCTTGTTCGTACTCTATGATCTATTCACACGTTATAGCGGTGTTATGAGCAGCGGATTTCTTCTTTCATTGGCTTTGATTGGTTTATTATCATGCACGTTCACGAAGCAATTATCACCTATAAGATTCAAGATATTAACTGGCCTGCAGATCACGTTATTACTCCTAATTCCGATCATCATCGGAGTCTTCTATCCTAACTACTCCTACGAAGAAGCTAAGACATTGCTCATGACACACAAGCTAGATGCCCGAGAATTCCAGATTCAAAACATGGAGAAGCAGAACATTAGCCTTGACAATACTGGAAATCCGTTTATTGAGCGCGGGTATTATTTTGCAGTGAACGAAAATGGTGTGGAAGTGGAGTATGTAATTAACCCTGTCAGCGGAAATATTCACGCTCTGAAAGGCGAGCACGCCTTTGGTGGCTGAGACGTCAATTTGCGATGTCTCAGCACGCGCGCGGGGCTTTCTTAGGGCTGAGATGCTGGTTTTCTGCATCTCAGCCTCTTTTTCGCCGCCGCGCAGGCCACTTTGGCGGCCGAGACGTCAATTCGCGACGTCTCGGCCCGCGCGCGGGGCTTTTTTGGGGCTGAGATGCTGGTTTTCTGCATCTCAGCCCCATTTTTGCCGCCGCGCAGGCGCCTTTGGCGGCTGAGACGCCAATTTGCGACGTCTCAAACCGCGTGCGGGGCCTTTTTGGGGCTGAGATGCTCGTTTTCTGCATCTCAGCCTCTTTTTCGCCGCCACGAGCACGCCTTTGGCGGCTCAGCCCCGGCAGACAACCAAAAGGACCGTGGATACAACGCATCCACGGTCCTTTTGGTTTATGCATTCGTCATCTTGCTCGCGTAGAAGCGATCGATCTCGCACTTCAACTCTCTGCCTTCGATATATCGATGAATATTATCGATGAGAGACTCGGTTACGATAAGGCGACGGTCAATTGTAGGTCCTCCCATATGAGGCATGAGCAGTGCATTATCCAGCTCCATCAGTCGATGACCTGGAGGAAGAGGCTCAACTTCGTACACATCGAGCACGGCTCTTATATTTCTGCGCGCAAGCACTCTGCACATCGCCTCTTCGTGTATAATCGCTCCGCGAGCGGTATTAATTAGTAAAGCTCCATCCCGCATCATATCCAGCAGCTCTTCTGTGATCATATGATAATTAGCAGACGTCATGGCGCTATGAATGGACACAATATCACAAGTAGAGAATATCTCCTCCAAGGAAGCCTTCTGCATCCCGTGCTTATCCAGCTCCTCTTGTGAAATATGCCTTGAATAGACCTTAATCTTAGCATGAAATACTTTCAGCATCTGGACGACCATCTGAGAGATCATGCCATACCCTACGATGCCGATCGTCTTATCCAGCAGCCCCTCATTATAGAAGCTGGACGGCCACTTCCCTTGCTTTAATTCTCCTGAATACCGAGGAATGTCTCGTAACGCCGCGAGGGCATAAGCGATGACACTTTCTGCAACCGACTCCGCAAACACCTCATTCCCGGTGACGACACGAATACCTTTATCGTACACCGCATCCGTAATATAAGGTTTCGCCGATCCGCCTGTATGCGCGATCAAGCGCAGCTTGTTCGCATTCTGCAGCACAGCTTCATCCAGAATAGGCACTCCCCAGCCTGTTATGCAGATGTCCATATCCTTCAGCTGCTCACTGAACTGTTCTGGAGTATAGTGCGCGCTCTGCTCATTCCAGTAGACTTCCCCTACTTCTTCAAGCTTCCGAATCAGTTCCTCATTAAAAAAAGTATTAAAGATGTTTCCCTTCGGTATAGCGACTAATATGTTCAGGTTACTCATTCCACTCTCACCCTTCTGTTCACCAGTCATGCTGAATGGGGATAGTAACTGCATCATACGCATCCTCACTGTCATGGTATCGCCATTCGCAGCTTTGGTGTGATGTCTTCTTATTACTAGTCTATGAATTTTTTTCCTTATATAAGATGGCTCTTATCGCAAATCGAGGCAAGATCAATTGTCTGCGCCATCTGGACGGTTGATGAAGCAGCCTGTGCAGCCACTCCAGATGCATGCGCTGCCAGATCAGCGGCGCCCGCTTCACCTTGCCGGCAATGATATCGAGACTCCCGCCGACACCTATTGCCATCTTCGAATGTAGAGATAATTTATACTTATGAATCCACCGTTCCGCATATGGAGCGCCAAGCGCTACAACGAGTACGTCAGGTTCTAGACTTCGAATTTCCTCAACGATACCGCTCTCCTCTTCCTGACGGAAGAACCCGTGATGCCTACCTAGCAAGGAGACGTTCGGATACTTTTGCGCAATCACCATTGACGCTTTGCGGCTCGTTTCTTCGTCTGCACCCAGCAAGTAGAAGGACCATCCTTTCTCGTTGCCGACCTCCAGCATTTTAATAAGAAGATCACAGCCAGTTACCCGCTCTGGAAGATTGCCACCCTTGATACGGGACACCATGACGATACCGATACCATCAGCCGTTATGAGCCCCGCCTCATCCACAATGGACCGCAGATGCTGATCCTTCTGGCACGACATGACGATTTCTGGATTAACCGTAACCACATGAAACAGATCAGATCTATCCTGATCAATAACCTCACTGACACGCTGCAGCGTCTGATCTAATGTCATCTTGGGAAATGGAATCCCCATGATCTTCGCAACATGTTCCATAGGAGAGTATGCTCACCGCCCTAATTAATATAGGCAGATATTATCATATTTTCATATATTGCGCTATTAAATGCACAACTTACTAGGATTCGACCAACCGGTATCTTGGGAAATTGATAATCTCATCAATCGTTTGATCAAGGGTAGCAACTGACATCGTGCTCGTATCGAGCACGTGCTTCGGATCTAATCCCGATTCCATAAACTCATCTATTAGAATCAAGCAGCGTTCGCCCACTTGACACTCTGGATCTCTCAACGCATCTCGGCTCAATAAGGTTTCCTTATCCGTCCACAACACCACATAAACGACTAGCACGTCCAATCCCTTCAGCTGCTCTTTGAACCACTTCACTTCATCTGGAAATGCAACATAATCCACAACTACATCATTACCATGCTCCACAAAGTTTCTAGTCACTTGCAGGATATTGCTCCATATGAGCGACAGCTCTTCTTGGCTCTCCCACGGCTTCCTGCGTCCATTGATATGCATATGGCTGATGTCGTCTCCAGACACATATGCGCTGTTGCAGAATCGTCGAACGAGTGCTTGAGAAGTGGTGGATTTGCCAACTCCCGCAGGTCCCGATATGACATATACAGTTCGTTTATTACCATATAACGATCACTTTTATCACCTCTGCTGAACGATGAGCAATTGCCCTGTCTCTAGTATATCGCAATTACACCCTATCACGAACAAGATAATGCACAACTATCGCCTTGCAGCATCAATCCGGTACACCCATTTTTGAATGTCGAAACAAGCTTAAGTACTCCCGCTATCGAGCTTTTTGCATCCCAAGAAAACTATGTTATAATAACCCAGCAAACCACTTAAATTATTAATATTTCAAATTAAAAGGAGTGCTCGCTATGGCTATTCAAGTGTACCTTAATTTCAATGGCAACTGTCGTGAAGCGGTTGAGTTCTATGCACAAGTGTTTGGTACAGAACAACCCGAGATTATGACCTTCGGAGCTACGCCGCCTAACCCTGAATACCCGCTCCCGGAGGAAGCCAAGCATCTCGTCATGCACACGCGGCTTAATATTGATGGAAGCACTGTGATGTTTTCTGATGTATTTCCAGGAATGCCGTTTGTTGCGGGCAACAATGTCAGCTTATCGGTCGTCAGCAACAATGAAGACAATATCAAGTCTTGGTTTAACCAGCTGAAGGAAGGCGGCAAGGTTGCAATGGAGCTCCAAGAAACATTCTGGAGCAAATGCTACGGCAGTCTAACGGATAAGTTCGGCATCGAGTGGCAGTTCAATTATGAAAATGAAGCATAAGAATAAATAAACAACTGTGAGGGCTGGGGACTAACCAGCCTTTTTCAATTGTTATCTGTATAGGCTGAGGAGAAATATACGATCTGTACGAAAGGGAGTGGACCATGATGGGCATTGCATATGAATACAAATTACCGAAGACCCTCCTGAATAAAGGAACCGGCTTCCTTGCAGGCTATAGCCACTCCCTTAATCCTTACACAGGATGCTCGTTCGGTTGCTCGTATTGCTATGTCCGACAGATGCCGGTTTCCGTCTTCCGTAAATCGCAATGGGGAACATGGGTAGATATCAAGAAAGAGGCCGCAGTCGTATTTCGCAAAGAACTGCAAAGAGCGAAATCGAAGGGACCTGTCACGATCTTTATGTCCTCAAGCACCGACCCTTATCAACCGATTGAGTACAAAGAACAGATCACAAGATCCCTGCTTGAGGTAATGGTTAGCGACTCGCCTGACTTTGTTCTTGTACAGACACGAAGCCCATTGGTGCGAAGAGATATCGATCTCTTGCTGCAGCTTGGAAAGAAAGTTCGTGTAAGCATGACGGTTGAGACTGACCGTGAAGAGCTTCGAAAGCATTTTTCGCCGAGCGCCCCTCCTATTGCCGCTAGATTACAGACACTTCAGTTGCTAGCAGAGGCTGGTATTCCGACACAAGCCACAGTTGCGCCAATGCTGCCATGCAGCAATCGTTTTGCGGAAGCGCTGCGGCCGTTCGTGAATCGAGTCTGCATCGACGATTACTTTATGGGAGACGGAAGCGGCGGAAGGCGCACCCGCCAATTAGGCATCCAGCAGTTATATGAACAGCCGGACTTAGAAGAATGGTATCACCCTGCCGCCTACAACAGGGTATACGACCAATTCAAGCTTCATTTTCCAGAAGACCAGCTCTATGTGAGTCAACACGGATTCGAACCTTAATGCGGAAAATTAATACGAGTCCAATTCTGTGGACCATCGTTCAGCCTCAATACCTTCACATCATGATTTGCGTTTCATGCTGCGGATCATTGCTTTCGTAGCCTGATCCAGACGGTTGGACTCCGTCATCTTCTGCAGCGCTTTATTGTAAGTAAAGTCGTCCAGCGTATTGCTGTTCAAATATTCTATCGTCTGCTCGGGAAGCTTCACATAACAATCAGCAAGCGCCCATGCCACTGCCATCTTGACGTAATACCCTTCATGTTTCACACCGTCCAGTAGTCGCAGGACACTGCGGATATGTTCGTCGTCGATAAAATAATTGAGAAGCATCACCACTCCGAAGCGTATGTCGTATTCCTTATTTGAAGATAAATAGGGCTGAATGAAGTTCCATACGAGCTCCTTGTTCTTCTTGGTGAATTTCAGTCCGATACAGAAGCTGTCACATACTGACCAATTGCTGATCTTAGGCACGAAGCTGGCAACCTGCTTGAGAATCTCTTCAGCATCCGCTTTCACATACCCGATCACCATGCCCTGCAGCATAATCTCCTCGAAATATTCACTCTCAGCATGCGCAAGAAAGGCTCGCCAATCTCCCTTAGCGATCTGTTGTGCCAATTTGCGCAATGCAGGCAGCCGAACCCCTAGTATATGATCCGTATTAGGTATCAGTCTTGAGGAGAATTGCCGGTACCCCTCTTCCGATAATTCAATTAAATGATCTTTAATCTGCTTATATTCCACCGTACGACTCCTTAACGTTTGTGATATCAGAACAAGGCTGACCCTTAGCAATATCTACTGCCTCGAACCAGCCTCGTTTCTATTAATGTTCGCTATGCTGCTTAGTTTGCACTCTCCACTTTTGTAACGAATTTGTCCATCAGCTGCTTCATAAACTGCTTGCCCATCTCGTCAGTGAAGTTCATGGACTCGTCAAACTTCTGATGTGCTTGTCCAATCAGCAATTCCGGACGCGTAACTGCATCCATATTCAGATACAACAGAATATCACGCAGATGGGTTTGCGCGCGGGAAGTACCGTAAAGGCCTGGTGTTGCGCCCATAACTGCTACTGGCTTCAACGCAAGCGGAGTGCCTAGGAATTGGCGGGACATCCAATCCAACGCGTTCTTCAAAGAACCCGGGATCGAGCCGTTATATTCTGGTGTGCTGATCAAGAAGCCATCCGCTGTTTGGCACAGCCCCGCAAGATCCTTTACAGATTGCGGCAGATCGCCTTCTAGTTCCTGATTATACAAAGGAAGAGCTGAAATATCAGCTAATGTGAATGTATACTCACTTGGGAGCATTTCCTTCGCGTTAAGCAGCAATGCTGTGTTCAATGAATTTTTACGCAAGCTTCCGGAAATACCTACGATATGCTTTGTTGTCATCTTTCACTCTACTCCTTTATTTCAATATTGTTTATAAGTAAATATACTACATTTTAATTATGGCTCTCAAACTTACTTTTTGATAGTGAATTTTCTATGAAGTTTTCTCACGCGTACGGCTTAGTCCGTTTGAAACGTAAGGCTGGGAATAATCCCATCTGCTAATCGGAAACCTAACACTGTAATTAAATGCACAACGAGGAGGTGTTACCATGTCCGAGCAACAGAAGCCAGCGACGAAAGCAGAAGTACAAACTACTAAACTAAACAAGCTTCCAGTGCCAGGCGCGTCCGACACTGAATTCTCAGCAGAGGAAGCGGCAGAAGTATTCAAGCAGCAGTCAACCTCCGAGGAGTCTTCTAAAAAGGTGCAATAACCAGTTCAATTCCCTTAAGCCGGAGCGCCTTCGCCTCCGGTTTTTTGCATGCTTTCTTTACAACTGCTTTTCATTCATTTCGAGAAAGAATGCTTGCATGTGACGTAACGTCATCTTGTATACTTCTGTAGAGAGTTTGATGTAAATCATTAACAACTCTTATATCAAAAATGAAAGAGTGAGCATGCATTATGAATATGTTAGTTTATTTTATCATTGGCTGTGAGATTGGGTTCTGGGTTGTCATATTAGCAGGCTTGTTCGCACGCTACATATGGAAACAAGAGCGATTAAGCTGGATACTATTCGCGTTAACCCCTTTGATTGACCTCGTGCTGCTCGTCGCAACGGCAATCGATATGAAGAACGGTGCAACCGCTACGACGGCTCACGGACTTGCCGCTATATACATCGGCGTCTCCGTCGCTTATGGAAAGCGAATGATCGCATGGGCGGATGAACGTTTTCGTTATTATGTGATGAAGGGGCCTAAGCCGATTCGCTTGACCGGATTGGCTTACGCGAAACAGTATTTTGGCAGTTGGCTTCTTCATGCATTGGCATTCGTGATCGGACAAGGAATGCTGTGGGGCATCATATATTGGATCAACGACAGTGCTCGGACCGAAGCCTTGGTGAGCATATCCACGTTATGGTGCGCCGTGCTGGCAATCGACTTGCTGATCAGCTTATCGTATTTTGTGTGGAGAAGAGCTTAAATTGAAGAGATATTGGGCTTGTTGTAAGGCCCCGCGGAGCCGGCTTGGCGGCTGAGACGTCGATTTTTTGCATCTCAGCTCGCAAACGGGGCGTTTTGGTGCCTGAGATGCATTTTTTCGACGTCTCAGCCTTGTTTTAGGCTCGGCGAGGCCTGGCTCGGAGGCTGAGACGTCGTTTATTTGCATCTCAGCCCGTAAACGAGACGTTTTGGTGGCTGAGATGCATTTTTTCGACGTCTCAGCCTTGTTTTAGGCTCGGCAAGGCCGATCTTAGTAGCTGAGACGTCGTTTTTCTGCATCTCAGCCCGCAAACGGGGCGGTTTGGTGGCTGAGATGCATTTTTTCGACGTCTCAGCTTTGTTTTAGGCTCAGCGAGGCCTGGCTCGGAGGCTGAGACGTCGTTTTTCTGCATCTCAGCTCGCAAACGAGGCGTTTTAGAGGCTGAGATGCATTTTTTCGACGTCTCAGCCTTGTTTTAGGCTCGGCGAGGCCTGTCTCGGCGGCTGAGACATCGTTTTTCTGCATCTCAGCCCGCAAACGAGACGTTTTGGAGGCTGAGATGCATTTTTTCGACGTCTCAGCCTTGTTTTAGGCTCGGCGAGGCTGATCTTAGTAGCTGAGACGTCGTTTTTCTGCATCTCAGCCTGAAACCGAAACGTTCAGCGGCTGAGGCGCTAATGTTAACGAACCGCGAAATAGCATGCGATTAATGCGCGTTCTTAATAAATTTTGAATAATTCGACAGCCATCATTCCATTGCCTTCTTATCGATAATCGGTCAAATTAGCTATTTGATAATTACTTCAAATTTGACTATTATGAATGATGAACGTTGTTTAGTGTGCTATTCTACACCAATTACGAAGGAGCGATTAAGATGTATAGAACAGTAGAAGATTTTACAGCTGAGTGGACGCGTGCAGCAGGTGGAACGATTAAGGTGCTTGAGGCATTGACAGATGATAAGCTCAATCAATCCATCGTAGAAGGTCATAGCACTCTTGGCTGGTTAGGCTGGCATCTTGCAAATAGTCCTATGTTCTTCGCAGGCTTGGCCGGCTTAAAGATGGAGCCAGTCGGTGATTCGAAGTCGGTTCCTTCTCAAGCGAGCGATATCGTTCAAGCTTACAGAACTATGGTAGATCGCTTAGCCAGTGCAGCAGTACATACATTAACAGATGAAGCAATGGTTGAAAATGTTGAGACATTTATGGGTCCAGCACCGCGAGGCGCTGTGCTCCGTATGATGATTGATCATCAGACACATCATCGCGGTCAAATGACGGTATTGTTGCGTCAAGCAGGCTTGCCTGTTCCAGGTGTATTAGGACCAACAAGAGAAGAACAGCAGAATATGAAATAAGAACTTCACGTTAAACGCAAAAAAACAGAGGATGTTCGCCTACTCATTAGACGCAATATCCTCTGTTGTTCTTATTTTTTTATTTGCCGACATCTTATGTGTATTCTACCAACAGTCGTGAGCTCTAGCTCATGCTTGGAATCAGATTCTTACGCGCTACACCGCTCTTTTGCGCTGCTTCAGCAACAGCTTGACGGATTCTTTCTACCACACGATTATCAAATGCATCAGGAATAATGTAGTTTTCATTCAAATCTGCTGGATCAATCACGGAAGAAATAGCTTCTGCTGCCGCAAGCTTCATCTCATCGGTAATATCCGTCGCTTCGCAATCCAGCGCGCCTCTGAATATACCAGGGAAGCACAGTACATTGTTAATCTGATTCGGGAAGTCGGAACGACCCGTCGCCATTACTTTTACATATGGAGCCGCTAGGATTGGATCAATTTCCGGCGTCGGATTAGCCATTGCAAATACAATCGGGTCCTTCGCCATATTTTGAAGATCCTCTACGGTCAGTATATTCGGTGCGGATACACCGACAAATACATCTGCCCCTTTAATGACCTCCGATAGCTTACCGGTTTCGAGATTAGGATTGGTGATTTGAGCAAAGTCACTCCAGTGTTGACGATCGTATTGTAGGCTACGGCTAATCGCACCTTCACGGTCAACCCCAATCAGGTTCACGGCACCTGCGTGCAGCAGCATTTTGGAAATCGAGATACCAGCAGCACCGCAACCATTCACGACGATCTTAACTTCTTTGATATCTTTGCCGCATACCTTCAATGCATTCAGCAATCCGGCGAGTACAACAATGGCAGTTCCGTGCTGATCATCATGGAAGACCGGAATGTCTAGTTCCTCTCTTAATCTCTTCTCGATCTCAAAGCAGCGCGGTGAAGAGATATCCTCCAGATTGATACCGCCAAATGTCGGCGCAAGCGCCTTAACGATTTTGATGATCTCCTCTGTGTCTTTCGTATCGAGACAGATCGGCACAGCATCCACGTCAGCGAACTGTTTGAACAGCGCAGCCTTCCCTTCCATAACTGGCATCGCTGCTTTTGGACCAATGTCGCCGAGTCCCAATACAGCAGTTCCGTCTGATACGACCGCTACTGTATTTTTTTTCGTGGTCAGTTCATACGCTTGGTTATCATCTTGGGCAATCGCCTGACACACTTTAGCTACACCTGGAGTATAGACCTTGGATAAGTCTTCTTTGTTGCGAATCGGATTCTTCAATGTCGTTTCCAGCTTGCCGCCTTTATGCAAATTCATGATTTCTTGTAATAGTTCCATACTATCTCCTCCTAATATCTGACTAATGCCTTTCTCTATCTACTATTGATCTTCCAGATGTTCAAACATTTAGTTCTATAATCAGCCGCCCCATACTGAAATGAGCATTGTAGCCAAAACTACCGTAAGTGCACCGCCAATACGTGTAGAAATCTGAGCAAACGGCATCAGCTCCATACGTCCGGATGCTGACAGGATAGCTACGTCGCCTGTACCTCCAAGACCGCCGCGGCAGCCTGTTACAATCGCCGCTTCCACAGGATACATGTTGATCCATTTGCCAACGAAGAACCCAGTAAGAATCATAGCGCAGATAACAGATGCACAAACAATAATGTAAGGAATAGAGATCAGTGCTGCTACATCCTGCAATGGAATATACAATATTCCTAGACCAACCATCACGGGCCATGTCAATGTGCTGGATATAAATTTGTACAATTGATAAGCGCCTTGCCCAATTTTCTCTGGAAGCAGATTGAACACTTTAAGCAAAGCAGCCGCAAAGATCATCAAGATCGGTCCTGGAATTCCTACGAACGGTGACAACAGGTGACCTGTGATGAACAGAACACAGGCGAACAACAATCCCGCTCCCATGAGCAAAAAGTCAGGTTTCAATGAATCAAAGGTACTTCCGCCGAGCTTCGTGCCATCTTTAGATTTAACCAGTACGCCATTGCCATTAATCTTCGGATTTTTATCAGCCATCTTTTTAAGGATACCAGCGGCAATAATCGCAAATACGTTACCAATAACCGCAGCCGGAATCATCTGTGCTACATATTGAGCGGATTCGCCGCCAAGGATTTGAGAGAATGCAATGGATAATGGCAGAATACCTTCACCAACACCACCGCCGATAATAGGCACAACGATGTAGAATAAAGCATAATGTGCAGTGTATCCGAACAACATAGCAACTCCAACGCCTACAGCGACAGCAGCCGCCGTTCCAAGCAGCATCGGGATGAAGATAAGACTGAAACCTTTGATTAGCGTGGTGCGATTCATCCCTGTTATACTACCTGCTACTAGAATAGCGATGTATAGATATAGGAAGTTCGACGTTTTCATTAATGTAGTAACGGATTCAACAGCTGCAGGGTTCAATACATTCCAGAATACTAGAAATGAAGGAACCATTAACGACAGAATCGCAGGACCACCAATGTTCTTCAATATCGGAATCTTCATTCCCAAATCACTTAGCAGTATACCCAGGATCATAATAATCCCGAACCCGCCAATCATATCATTTGGAAGTTCACCAAGTGCGGCGGCAGCGAAAATTATAAATGCGAATATGATATATAACGGTAACGGAATGACACCTACTTTAAGGTTCATAAATCTTTGCCATAATCCTTGTTTCTCTTTAGGTTTCGGTTGCTCTGTCTCTAGTTGGACTGACATCTTTTTTGCGTTTTCCATGTCGTCATAACCTCCTTGTATCGTTTACAACCCCATCATAAACGTTTTGAAAGCGCTTTTGTTTTTATGTAAATAAAGAATACATTTTGTAAATTATTTAAGTAAGCGCTGTCATTTTCTTGCTGTTATATAACAAAAAAGCTGCCAAATTGGCAGCAAAAATTGACTTTTGATTCATATTTATACAATATACTTGGATATCGTCGTTCTTCCATTTGGCGTGATCTGGTATTTCTGAACCGGCCTCCCTACTGTTCCATATACATAGTCCATCTCCAGCACGCCCATGTCCACTAGACCGGCACAATATTTATTGACCGATACCCGCGAGATTCCTGACAATATCGATATATCCTCTGCTGAAAACAATCCTAATCCAGAATACTCAATAACATTCCAGATGGTTTGAAGCGTCTGCTTGGTAAACCCTTTGGGCAATTCCTGCGACACTCTCTGTTCTTGACGAACGCGTCTTATTGCATCCAGATCGGATTGATTGAGACTTTCTTGACTGCGGAACAGCTGATTTTGCTCTCTGTAGCCTTTTAATGCAGCCTGGAATCGGTTGAATTCGAACGGTTTGATCAAATAATCGACAGCCCCGTTTTGAAGGGCCACTTGAATACTCTTCTTATCGCTGGCAGCCGAGATGACAATGACATCGACCTTAATCCCTCTGTGTCGTATTTCAGACAATAGTTCGAGTCCGTTGCTTTCTTTCATGTAAATATCAAGCAGAATCAGATCATAGCTACCCTGTTCTAGTACACCCAATGCCTCATTCGCGGACGAAGCCCAACCTCCCGCTCTAAAGCCTTCTACCTGTTCTAAATAAAATTTGTTCATCTCCGCAACCATCGGATCATCTTCGACGATTAATACTGAAATTATCGAGTTATTCATAATTACTCCTCACTCTTCACTTCATAGGGTAACTGTACGGTAAATTCAGTACCTTGTTCAGGGCGGCTTTCCCAGGAAATCGAGCCCCCCAGCTTGTCCAGGCTTTTTTTAACCAGATACAGACCAATTCCACGGTCTTTGCCCTTTGTAGAATAACCCTGCTCATACAATTGCTCTGCTTTGTCTCCAGGTATCCCCATTCCGTTGTCTACAACTCGGATATACAGGGTATCGTCTTCATACTGGAAGCCGATGCAAATCACTTTGCCTTCGCTGCCTTGACAGGCCTCCAACGCATTTTCCAATAAATTACCAACGATGGTTACGAGTTCACGCGATAGATCTGGATCAGCGGCTTCAGGAAGCATACCCTCTTCCAGCAGCTCCAGCTTAATCCCCGCCTCGCGCACCCTGCTTTGCTTGCCGAGCAAAAATCCAGCCATAACCGGATCCTTCACCAACCGGATTACAGCATCCGTTTCATTGTGAATATGACTTAAGATACCTGCCAGATATTGTTCCAATTGTTCATATCGCTGCATATGGGTCAACCCTGTAATGACATGAAGCTTATTCATGAATTCATGAGTCTGTGCTCGCAGTGTCTCGGCATACATCGAAATACCAGTCAGTCTCTCCATCAGAACGGATATTTCCGTCTTATCACGGAAGCTCGCGATAACACCTTCAATTTGCCCGCCAACTCGGACTGGAACTATATTGACCAGCAGCGTGATCCCGCTCTGCTCCACCTCGATATCCTGCAGCGGTTCACCCGTTTCCAGCACCTTCTCCATCCGTAGTTGCGGCCATATAAGTCCTACCAATTGATTTACAGGATCCTCATTAACACCAATACGTTCCATCAATCGTCGTGCTTCCGTATTCACCAGTGTGATATTTAGATTTTTATCCACGGCTAGTATACCTTCACGCGCGGATTGAAGCATGGCACTGCGCTCTTCCAGCAGTTTCGCAATGACGCTGGGCTCCATGCCGAACATCATTTTTTTAATTTTACGCGCTAGAAATACGGCTCCCGCTACCCCAACTGCAGCACCAATCAACAATCCCAGATAAATGATCCACCGATTCTGTTGCACCGCAGTGTGGACGCTTTCCAGTGTGATACCTACCGCTACAGCACCAACCTGTGTTCCATCATCACCATATATCGGTGAAAATGCTCTTACGGAATCCCCCAATGAACCTCTGGCTATAGATACGCTTTCACTTCCATGTAATGCTGCAACTTCATCGCCGCCAATAAAGTGCTTCCCGATCATGGCCGGATCGGGATGGGAAAGGCGTATGCCGTTCATATCCATGACGACCACGAACTCTACACCGGTGAGATTAAGAATTTCCGTTGCATATCGCTGAATAGCCTCAGGATCTCCCTGACCCTCTAGTCCTTCAATTACGATTGGTGTTAATGAAACAGTACGGGCGATGGAGAGAGCTTTATTTTGCAGCGCATCTTCTGTCATTGAGGTTACCTTCATACCGAACAATACATAAACAACGAATAATACCATAAGTAGAACGGTACAGATCATCAAGGTAATCGTCGTCCGCAGTCTCAATGTTATTTTCCCGATTCTCACCTAGCCACCTCTAAGCTCTTGTTAATGTGGTTTTACCATGTAATATTCCCATGATTTCCATTTTTCAATTTGAGAACTTACGATGGTATCCATGTTTTCAGACCAATATAATACCTTAAATCTAATGTATCTTCTCATAACAAACATCACACTTGTCTGAATATTAGAAGTTTATTGCTCGCTTGATGAGGGGCACCCGCTTGGTTAACAGGGAAAAAACCTGTTATCTCGCTTATGCCTCCCCATCCCTGCAGTGCCTCGTCTCTGTAACACGGTTTTTCCCCGTTAACTTACCTAACCTGCGAGTCTCGACCGCTGTAACCGGGAAAAAACCTGTTATCTCGCTCATGCCTCCCCATCCCTGCAGTGCCTCGTCTCTGTAACACGGTTATTCCCCGTTATCTCACCTAACTTGCAAGTTTCGACCGCTGTAACAGGGAAAAAACCTGTTACCTCACTCGAGCCTCCCCATCCAAACATGGTACTGCTGTTCCGCAAATGAGCAAACGAGCAGGCGATAATCAGCCAAGTATACAAATGCCAAAAAAGCCGGAATCATTGTTCCGGCTTCTCTGTCATTTTCTCTATTTACACATTCTTCGAAGACAACATGGTTTCGATTTCCTCCAGCGATTTCCCCTTGGTTTCGGGTACAACACGCCAAGTGAACAAGAACGCGATCAAGGACATAATACCGAAGATCCAGAAGGTAATCGCCGGTCCTGCGGAAGCAAGCATCGGTGGAAAGGTCTGGGACACGATATAGTCCGCAGCCCATAGCACCATAGCTGCAAGAGCTGTTGCTTTACCTCGAATACGATTCGGGAATATTTCGGACATCATCACCCATACGACAGGTCCAAGCGACATAGCAAAGGAGGCTACATACACCAAAATAAAGATGAGTACCAATGGTCCTGAAGTATGCCCTGTGTGGAAAGCAGCACCAATCACAGCCAGACTCAGTGTCATTAAAGCCGTCCCAGCGAGCAGCAATACCTTGCGTCCCACCTTGTCGATAAGCCAGATAGCAAGTATGGTAAACACGAAATTAATGAATCCAACCAAGATGGTCTGAATCAACGCAGAGTTTGTGCCTGCACCCGTTTCCTTAAAGATTTCCGGTGCGTAGTACATAACGGCGTTAATACCCGTAACTTGTTGGAGAATCGCTAATCCAACACCTACGATCAGAGCAATTCGCAACGTAGGACTGAACAATTCACGGATCGATCCGTTTTCCTGTTCGAACGATTTTTTAATGTCCAATACTTCTTGTTTCGCTAATTCCTCGCCATGGATCTTCAGTAGAATCGGAAGGGATTCTGCTGCCCTTCCTTGTTTAATCAACCATCTCGGACTCTCAGGCACAAAGAACAACAACCCCAGGAACAGCACCCCAGGAACAACCCCGAAACCAAACATCCAGCGCCAGCCCATCGTAATGTCCCACAGGTTATCGCCGTATCCGGAAATAGCCAAATTGACAAAATAGGTGAGGAAAATGCCCGTTACCGTTGCGAACTGATTCAGGGCTACCAGCCGACCGCGATATTTAGCGGGCGCTATCTCCGCGTTGTAAAGCGGACATAGCGCTGAGGTAATCCCAATCCCAATTCCGCCGATGATCCGGGCAACAATATAACCGTTGAACGTAGCCGGAATAGCGGAACCGATAGACCCAACGATAAAGAGGATCGCAGCCATCATCAGCACTTTTTTGCGACCAAACTTATCGCCAAGTACGCCAGCGCTTGCAGCTCCTGCAATGCATCCGACGATCAAGCAGGAGACAGCCCAACCTACTTGTACCTCATTCAAGGCGAAGTGTTCTTTCATAAAACCAACCGCACCCGATACAACGGCGGTATCGAATCCAAATAATAATCCTCCCAGAGCCGCCACGATGGAGACAAGGATTACAAACTTCATACTTGCTTGTTGACCTTCATTTTTAGTGCTTATTTTCACAAACGACTGTCCTTTCTATACTTACTATAACTGCATACGGTTTCTTTTTCTTATAACAAAATAGCAAATCGATGTTATGAGAGATCATTATATCATGTGTTTTGTTCAACTAAGGGGCTAATTACCTTCACTTATTTGATGTTTACCAGCATAATATTAATTCCATCCTTTCGCAGTAGGAGTTATAACCTTGGACTAGCATTATATAGACATCCAAACAACAAAAAAGTCCATGCGCACCCGCATGAACCTTCTATTTGGCATTATAGTTGATTGCGATATTCTGTAGGTGATACCCCCGCCGCCTTCTTAAAAACCCGGCTGAAATAATTAGGGTCCTTGTATCCCACCAAATAACAGATTTCCTTTAAGCTGAGTTGGCCGTCCCTTATCAATTCTTTGGCCTTGTTGATCCGCAGCCTTGTCACATAATCAATAAAGGTTTCCCCGGTTTGCTGCTTGAATACTTTGCTAAAATAGTGTGAATTTAAGTGGACATGATCCGCCACATCCTCAAGGGAAAGCTCTTCGCAGAATTTTTCTTGAATGAATGTGATGGCATCATCGATAACACTCCATGTGCGCCGTTCTCGTTCTTCCCGGATTTGCTGGATTGCTAATTCCACGTAAGTAGGCTCAGTTAAATGGTTTGCAATATCAGAATCGGCAGGTCCTCGTGGTCCTTCTAGGGAAGGAATGATCAGATCCTCAAAATGACATACACTGCCCCATTGCTTATGATACGTAGATGCGAATACACCTTCAAAATACGATCTTCGGATTCCCTCAATATCTACCTGGACGGAGCCAATGCCTGCAATAACGTCGATACCTTGCTGTTCGTAAAGATTCTCTATCAATTTCGCAGCGAGACCGAGAGCCTCTTCCCGTAAAGTATTATCCGTTACAGTATCCTCCTCAAGCAGAAAAATGGCCATATGCCAATGAACCATGGAACTGACCACACAGCCGATTCTACCCTTGATATATCCTTTTGCAACGGTTTTGACTGTTTCGTAAATCCTTTTCTTTTCGTTGTCCAATTCCATTTGGGATGGCTGACTCATATCCGACAAGGCGAGCACAAGCGCACATCCTTTAGCTGTGGAGAGCTCGAGAATATCAACAAGCTGTCCTGCTTCCATCTCATTCACTTGATCGGTCATAAAGACCAGCGCCAGTTCCGTTTCCGCTAACGGAAGCAGTTGGTAGAACTTATCTCTTATCGCGAATTCCTCATCGCGCTTTCTTTGATCCTGATCAATCTCAGCTAACAGCCGCTTCAGGAGCTCGACGATATGATCGCGTTTTGCCGGTTTGACCAAATACTCCTTAACTCCTATAGAAAGAGCCTCCTTGGCATATTCAAAATATTCATAGGCTGTAACCAGAATCATCTTGACCTGCGGATTGTGAGCTTTGATTTCCTTTAACGCTTCAAGTCCTTGAATTCCGGGCATCTTGATATCCATCATAATGATGTGCGGACGAAATTCATAGGCCTTTTGAATCGCGATGCGACCATTCTCCGCATGAATAATCTCAAAAGTATTCGGCATCATCCGGTTAACGATCCATTCAATACCTTCTCGCTCCAGGGCTTCATCATCTGCGATCATTAGGCGATACATCTCCACCCTCCTTTTCTGCAGCAGGAATCCGAATCCTAACAGTCGTTCCATGTCCCGGCTCACTGTAGATGTCAATGAGATCTTTTTTATCATAAAATAATTCAAGTCGTTTGAACACATTGCGCGTTCCTAAGCCTGTAGACTGTCCCTTATTATGCACAGGCGATGACTCGGAATCCACCTGAAGCAGCGACTTTCGGACCTCTTCGCTCATCCCAATCCCATTATCTGAAATGGAAACCCTGACCTCCCCAGGTTCGCATGCAATAACAAGCTTAATCTCAGCCCCATCCTCCATACCCTCAATGCCATGGACAAAGACATTTTCCAATAAAGGTTGGAGGGTTAGCACTGGAACACACACATCCAGTCCTCTCTCGTCAATATCCGTTACAAACCGAATCCGATCACGAAAACGAGCTTGTTGAATGGTAAAGTATTCTTTGGCATGCTCCACCTCATCCCTGAGCGGTACCGGACGATCTAACTTTCGGAGATTATACCGAAGAAGATTCGACATGGTGACCGTCAGATCGCTTGTTGTCTCAGCGCCCTCGAGCAAAGCCAGCTTGGATAGAACATTTAAGGAATTAAAGAGAAAATGCGGATTTATCTGATTCTGCAGCACCTCCAGCTCCAGTGCTTTGACCAGCCTGTCCTTCTCGAAGCTTTCTTTCTCTTTCTCAATAAGTTCCTTCAGATTATCTTGCATATGCTCAAATGTTCTGGATAATATCCCAAATTCATTATGTTCGTTGATCTGTGGAGTAGGAGCTTGTAAATTGCCGTTCGAGATTTGCTGTGCGGTTCTCGTCAACTGCTTGATCGGTCTGGTAATCCTTAGAGAAATCCAATAAGCAAACATAACACTGATCAGCGTATTCAGGATAAAGACCGCGACTCCCCAATAATTCATCTTTTTCGTTTGGTCTAGAATTTGTTGATACAAGGGTTGATAATAACTAAGCTCCAAGTCAATGAGATCATGTCCCTCTTCCTGAATGAACGCGGCTGTTTGATCAGCTTCTTCATAGAAAGTCGCATACGCTAATGAATCTGTACGGCTTAAAGCTTGAATTACACTATCTTCTTGCTCCATAAAGGTGTCGAACATATGGTTATAGCTGCGGACTGTAAGCTCTGTCGATGGAATTGTGTTTAGTGCAGACAGGCTTTCCCGCAGAAGATTCAGCTCATCTCGTTGACGTATGTATGCCTGTCGGCTAAGATCGCTTCGATCCGTTATGTAGACATTCAGATCACGGAGATTGTCCTGCGTCTGCTCGGCAATTTGCTTGTATAATAATACCCGATCGAGCATCACATTATAACTTTGCTGTACCGTTATTCCGCTCTGGAAAATGTAGAACGCGACTGCGTTGCTCACAACAAAAAGGGACGGAATCACAATCAACAGCATTCTGCGTATATTCATGGGCTACCCACCGCTGATTTCAACTGATATTGATCCAGAATATTCGTGGGTATAAAGTTCTGAATCGGGATAGAGTCCCCGTTGAAAAACGTATTTAACAATTCAACAGCTTGGGTTCCAATCACTTGCGGCTGCTGAACCACCGAAGCCGTTATGGCTCTACTCGAGATACCTTTCCTGGTTACTTTTAAATCATCAAATCCGAATACACTTACATCCGTTCTATTTGCCATTTTCATTCCTTCAACGATTCCTGCAGCATCCAAGGAGCTAAATCCCACCATCGTCTGAATATCCGCGTACTCATTCAGCAAGGCTTCTGTCTGCTGCGCGGCTTGAATTCGAGATATATTCGATGAGCGAACGGCGACGATCTCATAACCCGGTGTTTCGTTAATGATGGAACGAAACCCTTCCAACCTTAGCCGTTGATTGTCTGCGAATTCACTTCCGATGATGACGCCGATCGAGCCTCTCTCGGCAGCCTCTCTTACTACAAGCTCTCCCATGAGTTTTCCTGCTTCCTTATTATCGGTTCCTACGTAAGCAAGCCGATTACTCTCCGGCTCATCCGCATCTACGGTGATCACGGGAATACCTTGATCGATGGCCTTGTTGATCAGTTGAATGTATTGCTGGTCCTTGGTTCCTTGCACGAGAATAGCATCCGGCTTTGCAGCAATCGCCTTTTTCAGAAGCCTCGTTTGTTCGGAAGGGTCGATGCGAATCGGACCCATGTAATCGATCACCATCCCGTACTGCTCCGCTGCTTCTTTCGCCCCTTTTTCCACCATTCTCCAGAACGGATTATCTAACTCTTGAGCAATCAGTACAACGTGTTTCAATGGTGTATTCTCGACTCTGCCCTGATCCATTTCCTGAACCAAATGATCGATTTTCAACGTGGAAGATATAAACTGGAATAAAAAACAGCAGAAAACAAGAAGTATGATAATTAGCCCTAATGTCCAACTCTTTTTTAACACGGAGTACCTCCGAGGTGTATGAGAAAGTCTCAGTATGCAAACAAAGTATAGCCAATTATATCAAGGAGTAACCGCTTTTTGAAGTTCATAATCGAGATGCACGCACGTTTATCATCCTTGATAAAAAAATGAGCTGGACAATTATTCATAATTGCCCAGCCCATTGATTATTTTTACAAATCGAATGAATATCTGCGGTTTACTCGAGACTTCCACTCTTTAGTCGCTTAAAAATCTTGCCCCGTACAAATGGTGAATTTCAGGTGAAATTCGGCTTTGCCGCCGGAGTTGTTGCCCCATTTCTCCCATTCTTGCGGTTTACGCCAGTTGAACTTCTTCAAGTTCTCCAGGTCCTTCTGCGCGGACTTGCGGTCGGACGGCTTCTCGCTGTCCCAATCGAAGCCCTCCTCGTCATCGAATGTGACCGGACCGAGATTGCCCTTCCCGACGAAGTCGGTGTTCGAGCAGATGCTGCCGCCCTTACTTAACGCGTTCAGGTCGTATACTTCCCCGAGCTCCAAGGAGGCGAACGGTCCGGCTGCGAAGGAGAAGCCTGCGTCGAATGTGAACGATTCGTTAGCCGGCAGCTCGGAGAACGGATCCGGATCGAGATTCAGCCCGCCGCCGGCGCCGAAGCCCATCTCGGAACAAACGCGCCAGCCTTGCGGCGACAGATGGTATGTCAGCCCGCCGCCGACACCGATGTAGAATCCGCCTCCCCAAGAGAACGTCCCGCCCGGGTCCCGCTGGGTGATCGGGTCGTTCTTCACGTATGCGTATAGGTTCGCTTGCCCTCCTTCGAAGCCGATCGGATCACGCGATGTCCATCGGCCCGCCGCAGGATCGTAATCCCGGAGGCCGAAACGCACGAGGCCCGTCTTCTTATCCTCGAGGCCGCCCGCGAAGCCGATCTCAAGCGCGATGTCCGGCGCGGAATCAGACAACAGTACACCGAAGCTGTCGTAGCGCAGCTGCTTTACTACGTTGCCCTCGCTGTCCAGCACGCGCTCCGGCGTACCGACCGCGTCCGTGATCACGTAATAACGCTGTTCGTTCCGCTCGATCGCGATCAGCAGTCCGGAGCCGTTATAGATATACGCCGTGACGATACCGGCCGGATCGATGGAATGCGTGAGCTGGTTGTAGTCGAGCGGATTTCCGTACAAATATTGCGTCGTACCCGCCGCGTCCGTCCTTGTCGTTCTTCGGCTAAGTGCGTCGTACGTATACGTCACGTGTTCGCCGTCCACGGTAGCCTCGAGCAGTTCACCCTTGGCCGCGAAGCGGAACGTATCGCTGCCGCGTCCGGACAGATGACCGTCCGCATCGTACGAATATGCGTCGTCGCCTACCTGCTGCAGGAGATCGTAGTCTCCGTACACGCTGATGAGATCCGGGCGTCCAGAAGCTTTGCGGTTGGTCATGTTCTTGTTCTCGTCATAATCGTATGACTCCGTCGTGACGCCTTCCTTGGCGCTCGTGCGGGTAACCATCTTCAGCTGGCCGTCTCCGTCATATTCATACGCATACGTCACCTTATCGTCCGGGGTCGTCACCGTGATCGACTCCAGCATACCGCGGTTGTCGAACACGGACTTCTTCCGGTACACTTCAACGCCGTCGAGCGTATAGACGTAGCCGTCGATACGGCCGCGCTCGTCGTACGTTACCGAAACACGCAGCGATTCATCGTTCATGGCGCTGAATCGCTTACCGGCCGCTTCGTACTTATACTGGAACGGACCGTACTGCGCCAGCGTGTCGTCCGGGTTGCGGACGATCGGGAGGTCGAAAGTCGCGGCGCCCGTCGCCGACGTCAGCGTCGCGTGGATGTTGGACAAGTTTGAACCGCTGTCGTAGCCGTAGTCGAACGACCCGTTCGCCGCGCCGGTAAACGTTATGCTGCCGAAACGCATGTCAGCGTTCGCGTACGTGAAGCCGAGCCCTTGCGTGCTTCCGGCGAGCGTCGTCGTGGCGTCATCCATCCGGCCTTGGTCGTCATAGCCGAACGTGCGCTGTATGTCTGGATCGTTGACGCCGATCACCGTGTTATCGGACGAATCGCGCACGTACTCGATGACGCGGCCGCTCTTCAGCGTCGTCCGATCCTTCAAGCCGCCAGCGGAATACAGCGTTGTCGATACCTGTTCGTTGCCGAGCAGCAGCCCTTCGTACAGGCCGTTCGCGGTGAAGCTTTGCCCATAGACGGTGCCGTCTGGCAAAATCACCTTCGCGGCGCGGCCGTTGTCGTCGAACTCGTTCCGGTATACCTTGCCTTCCGGCGTCGTGATACGGTCGAGGCGTCCGAGCCCGTCATAGCCATAACGTTTTATCTTGCCGACCGCGTCGGTGACCGTCTCCACGCGCCCTATTGCGTCGTACGTGTAGTCGAGGAACTCAGCTCCTTGCGCGACGCGTTTCACCCGACCCGCTTCGTCGTAGTCGTATACGGTCGGCGCGATGACGCCGTTACCTTCTTCTTCACGAACGAGGCGATCGTGCTCGTCGAACGTGTAGATGTACGACTCGCCGTCAATGCCCGTGTACTTCTTCTGCCGCGTCGCCGCGTCGTAGAAGCTGGAGCTCACGTCGCCATCCGTGTCGACGGTGGTCTTCGCCGTTTTCACGCTGAACAGATCCGCCGGATCGGCGAGCGTCGTTTCCCGCGTGATCTTCGTGATGGACGTCTTTCCCTCCGCCGTCACCAGCTTGATCTCGCTCGCGTACTGGACGGCCATGCCCCATTGCGGATCAGCCGCCATCTTCGTCGTGTTCGTCGAACCGTCGCCGTACGTCACCACGACGGTGCCGTCGGGCTTCGTTGTCGAGACAACCTTTTCCCCGGTCGGTTCGGTCGTCGTAAAGATCATTGTGCCGTCGACGTATCGCATCTCGTACGTCGTGACGCGGCCATCCGGGTCGGTGAACGTCACCCGATGGCCGTCCTCGAGCTCCGTGCGTACGAGCGTCTTTTCCCCGAGCTCCGGCGTAATAGCCTTCGTGAGGAAACCTTTATCATCATACTGATACGTCTTCTCGTTGTCCTCCGGATCGATGAACGATTCCATCAGACCCCGATCGTCGTACGTCATCTGGTACGTCTGCGTGATCGGATTCTCGACCGCTCGAAGTTCCCCGCCGACGACGGTCAGTTTCGTACGTGCCCCGTTCGGCGCGACGATCGCCGTCGGTGTACTTGTGACCGGATCTCGTTCGATAACGATCTCCTTGCCTAGCGCGTCCTTCAGGCCCACGAGGAGACCCTTGTCGTCGTACAGATACTCGACCATCAGCTTGCCGTTCGTACCGTTCAGCGTCTGCAAGTGGCGGCCCGTCGAGCCGTCGTACTTGTAGGCGATCGCTCCGGATGCCGCCGGTACGATGACGTCGCCCGGCGTTTGGTTTTTCTTCGCGACTCGGAACCATTTCTCACCTGTCCAGAAGTACATCGAGCCGTCCGGCTGCACTTTCATGCGGAAGTCGGCGTCGACGTTCAGAGCGTTCGGACCGCCGATCGCTTTGATCTTCTCGACCGTCTCCGGATCCCACGGCTGGATGACGCCTTCCGGCGTAATTGTGTAAATCCGGTTCAAATCGACGTCCGCAAAATACAGATAGCCGTTATCGTCGAGCTCGATATGGCGCGGGTTAAACGCTGCTTCCTTTGCGTCCATCCCGTTCACGATACTCGAGGGCATCTTCGTTTGGTGATAGTAGCCGTCGTTCGGAAAATTCGTGAAATTAAACGGTTTGTATTTGCCCGCTACATGCTTGATCGTGCCGTCCGGCGATACGGTGCGGATCGCCATATTCGTCCACATCGCGTTCCCGGAGACGCACGTTTTTCCCAGTTCCGGGTTCGTGCATACGACGCCGCCTTTCGCCGCGTAGATCGTGCCGTCCGGTGCCACCTCGAAGTTGTTGATCGCGCCAAAGTTCGACGTCGTGACGCTGCCGTCCAGCAGCCCACCGACGCGTAGCAGATTTTCACCGTAGTTTGTCGTCGACACGTAGTGGAACGTGGAGAAGATGCGCCGGTTCGTATCGATCCGAATGAGCTTCCATGTGCCGCTGTCGCCGTTGATCAGGAACAAGCTGCCGTCCGGTCCGACCTCGGCGTCGCTCTCGAATGTATGACCGAATTGCGCCTCGATGGCCGAAGAGCCGTCGGCGAATTCCGAATTGTCGCCGCCGCCCGCGAAATGCGTGAACGCCGTTTCTCCCGGCAGCTTCCGGAAGATGCGCGCGGAGTCAAGCGCGGCGAACATCGTACCGTCGGCGCCTACCGCAACGAGGCGGTAGTTGAAATAAGACTCGAAAGCCTTCTCCTTAAAGCCATTTGGCTTGATCCGATAAATGACGTATTTAATATTGTTATAAGGTCCTTCGCCGATGATGTAGTACATGTTGCCGTCTTCGCCGTACACCATCTGCTGCGCGAACACGCCTTGCGGACTCGTCAGCGTGCTCGGGATTAAAGACGTCCAATCCTCGACCGCGTACGTATCGAAATCCTTCAGGAACTGATGGTCTGTCAGCTTCCAGCCCGCAATGCCCATCTCCTGGAACACGTCCGTCGGGCTCTCCACGTAACCGTTCCACTCTTGCTTCACCGCAATCTCGTCACGGCCGCCCACGTATTCCGTATCGAGCGTGTTCGACACGCCCGCGCCGCCGTCGGCGATGTCGCCGCCCGGAATCCGTCCGAAGACGGACGTCTTGTCGCCGCTCGCGTAATCCTTACGCGCTGCTTCAATATCGTTCTTGTAAATGTACCGCACTTCCACGAAATATGGCTGCTTCCCGACGAGCGGACGGTCGAACGCATCCTTGCCGTCCCATACGATCTCGTACTTCTGGTATTTCTCGAGACCGAACGTCTGCGAGTATCGTTTGCCGGCGAGGAACACATCCAGCTCGATGCGCTTCAGGCCTGGAGGCAGATTGCGGTCGTCCGTCACCGGCACAACGATGCGATTTTTATCCGAGTAGCCGAGCGCGCGCTTGCTGTCGTACGTCAGATCGAACGGTGTGCCTGCGATCGGGATGAACTGGCCAAGCGACTGCTGCTCGCAGCCGATCAGGGAGCCCTCCTTACACTCGATCGGTTCGTCTTTCTTATCCGCCGTTTTCGGTGACAGCTTCTCCTCCAAGTTCTTGAACAGTTGCTCTTTCAGCTCCGGCGACACGTACGGCGGCTCAATGTAATCTTTCGGCAGCGCTGCGCGCACTTGGTTGAAGTCGAAGGTGGAAAAATGTTTCACCGGCACCCGCCAGAAGCTTTCCCCCGGACTGTAGAGGGTTGCCAGTTGCACCCGCTCCGCTTCCGGCAGGTCGAGCATCGTCAGCTTCTCCTCGCCATCCGGGAGATCATCTCCGTCGACATCGAGCGACGCTACGCCGTTCGCGACGTCGACGACTTTAATCACGACACCGTCCTCATACGCCTCCCAGCTGCCCGTTTCGAAGTTGTAATACCCGTTCGGTACGAGAATGCCCGCCGGATGGTTCAGGAAGTTATCCACATACACATAAACCGGTTTATTGAAAATGACCTGCTCCGCACCCGCGGCGATCGCTTCGTCTACCGAAAGCTCGACGGCGTACGTATATGCGACCATGTTCGTGAGCTGGGCCGGCATTGCTTCCTGCCCTAGCTCCCCGACCGTAAATTCGGTCGCGCGGACGGTAAGCTCGCGAAGCGGCTTCTGCGTGCCGTCCGGCAGCGCCATCGTCGCCGTCGTACCCGGTGCGAAGAGCAAGCTCGCTTGGCGCGTGCCGTCCTGATCCGTCACCGGATTCGCTTGCGCCAACTGATAGTCCGCCGCGTTGGCCGCTATCTCCGTCGACTTCGTATCGAGCGCCGTCATGACGGCGTCGGGGAGGAACGCAAAGCTTTCCGGATGCGTCTCCGACGACCGCTGGATCGTCGCGTAGCCCGGCTTCTCGTAATGCACCGTTAGCGTCGAACGGCTGTTGGACGCGATATCGAACCTGCCGTCCGCTCGGCTGTACGTACGGCCGACATCCGCCTGCGACAGGACGGTGATCTTCACTCCGGAGAGCGGCGCGCCTGCGGCGTCCGTCACGCGGCCGCGCAGCACCGTCGCTTGCTCCGCTTCGATTGCGCCCGGACGACCGCCTTGCTGAATCGGCGTCTCTCCTTCATAGAGGAAAGAGATCGTGTCGGCGAACGACGTGTAGCCCGTTGTCGGCAACACCGGCGCAACAGCGACAGGATCCGGCGGTATAAACGCAGCTTCCACCAGTTTCGCGATCGCCGTGTCGGACTTCGCCGACTCCTTGCCATTTGCGCTCACTGCGGTGACCGCGAATGTGTACGTGCTGCCGGGCGTCAGGCCCGTTGCCACGTACGCCGGGTTCGTGCCCGCGTTGATCGCGGGCAACCAGGCGGCGCCGCCGTTCTCGGAGACGTACACCTTATAGCCCGCCAATCGGGTATCCGTCGCCGCGTCCCAAGAAAGCGTGACGGTGCCGTCGCCCGGCTGTGCCTTCAATCCTTCCGGTATGACGAAGCCGGAATATTGCAGGACCGCCGGCTCGGACTTCGCCGATTCATTGTTGCTCGTATCGACCGCCGTCACTGCGAACGCGTATTGCTTCCCGGCCGTCAAAGACGGGAAGACGTAAGACGACGTGAGTCCGACGTCGATCGCGGGCTGCCACGTTGTCCCGTTATCCTCGGACACGTAGAGCTTATACTTCGCGACATCTTCGTCTGACGCCGGCGTCCACGAGACGGTAACGTCGCCTTCCACATCAACAGCAGTTACGTTGGTCGGAACGCCTGGCGCCGTCCGATCCGGACCGAACGGTTTCGCTGTGACCGGTGCGGAATGCGCCGACTCGTTGCCGGACGTGTCATACGCCGTCACCGTGAACGTATAAGTCGTATCGTTGGTCAGGCCTGAGGCTGTGTGCTGGTTGTAGCTGGCTATCGTGACGACCGGCTCCCTTCCGTTCTCAGACCGATACACGCGGAACCCCGCGAAATCGGTCATTGTCCCGTATTGGCTGCCATCCCACGTCAGGTCGACCTTCATGTCACCCGGCGTCGCGACGACCCCGATCGGCACGGGCGGCGGCGTCGTATCCGGTACGTACACCGGCGTCGCTTCTACGGCGCTCGATAACGCCGACTCGTTGCCATAGATGTCGACGGCGGAGATCTGGAACGTGTACGTCACGCCGTTCTCCAGAAACGTCTTCAGGTACGACGTCGCCTGCGTCGACGTCATGACGACCGGAGGCTGACCGTTCGAACCCATATAAATCTTATAGTTCGACAAGTCCCCTTCGATCGACGCGTTCCACGTCAGACCGACGTTGCCGTCGCCGGCCACGGCTTTCAACCCCGTCGGCGCGTCCGGTTTGTTCGCGTCTTGCCCGATGACCGGAATCGCTGTTTTTATGTTCGATTTCACGGACTCGTTGCCGTGAATATCCACGGAGACGACCGCGATCCAGTATTTCGTGTTCGGGGTCAGGCCTGCCAACGGATAAAAGGCAGCCGACCAGTTCGGTCCCGCCGTCCATGTTCCCCCCGCGTCGGATGAGTAATATACACGATAATAGGCGAGATCGCTTTCGTTCACTGGCTCCCAAAGCACGATCAGGCGGCCGTCCCCTTGCGGAATGATTTGTGTCAGCTTCGGTGCCGCGACCGTCCCGGCCGGAGGCACTTTAAACGGAGTTGCCCGCACCACTTCGGACCGTTCCGATTCGTTGCCGGCACCGTTGAACGCCGACACCGCGAATGCGTATGCCTTCCCGTTCGTCAGCCCCGTCACCGTATAAGACGCCTCATTCCCGACAGTTCCTGCCACTGTCCAGTTCACACCGTCCTCGCTCACGAATATGCGATAGCCTGCCGTATTTGCATCCGGAGAAGGCGACCATGTCAGTGTTACTTTTCCGTCGCCGGGCACGGCCGTCACGCCGGTTGGAACGGTCGGCGATTCGACCGGATCGGTCACAACAAAAGAGCCCGCATCTCCATTCCAGGCGTACTGTTTCCCCCATACCGGCTTGTAAATGCCGATCCGAACCGAATACTTACCCCGTTCGGCATGATCGGGCACCTTCCAGGACACCGCATAATCGGAAGCGATGCCTCCCTTGAGAACTTGGTGATCGAACACTTTCTGATGCACCTTCCCGCCTGCCGGACTGTACAGTTCAACGTTCACCAACGCATAGGACTCCGAAGACGCCTTCACGCTGGCTTTAATTTCGAGAAGACCGCCCGCTTCGACTTGCGCCGGCATCGCGACGGCAGACATCTCGTACGATTCGGCTTCCTGCGGCTTTTGCCCTTCGTTCGGAGCGTTTACCCGAATCCCCAGCAGGTTCGTTTCCTTGGCGTAGACTGTAGATCGGTCCGCACTCAATACCTCAACCCCGACCGCGTACTGCCCCGACAAAATATCTGCTGGAACGTTCCAGACGAGGGGGAACGTCGCCTCCTCGCCCGCGGCCATTCCAACGTTCTTAAACCGCTCCTGCGCAACGACGAACCCCTTTTCCGTGAATACGCTGACCTCGACGAAAGCGTCCTGCAGATTCGCCGTGCTCACCGCGCGCACCATCACTTCCACCGCATCGCTGGCGGTCGCGGGATTCGGCGTGGCGTTCGCCATAAAGCTGATTCCCTTCGCTTGCTCGCCTACGTGGATCGTCGCCGCGCCGGCATGCCACGCGAGCTTCGCAGCTCCAACGGCCTTAAAGACGCCAATGCTCACCGTGTACGTGCCTCCATCTTGCGTGACGGGTACGTCCCAGACGAAAGGAATCGTCAACGTCTCCCCCGCCGTTACCGCTTGATGATCCACGCGATTCTGATAAACCTTCCCGCCAGCGGCGTCGATGATTTCAAGCTCGACTCGGATGTTCTGGCTCTTCGACGCCGTCACAAATGCCTTCAGGCTCACCTGTTCGCCAGGACGCACGGCGCTCGGCGTCGCGATGACCGAGGTGATCGCATCCGGTGCCGCCGCCGTCGCCTCTAGCATCGGCATTACCGGCACTACGCTCGTAAACAACACACAAATTACTGTAAGGATTCTAACCCATCCGGTCAGCCCCTTACTTCTGCGCAACCTACGCAAATCCATTTCCGTTTCCCTCTCTCCAATAATAAGATGCTTCCGAATATTACCGTTTTTTATGAATTTCTATAGTGCTTGTTACAATTTGGGTAGGCTGCAAGACTCATCTTTTTCGAAGCGCAAAGTACGGTTTTCTTCTTTCTTAAATGATTCTAATCACCTAGGAGTGCCCTGTTACGGGCGGTCATGCGGTACAACACATCAAGGAGGAACTGCAGGGGTACAAGGACGAGCCGGCCATCAAGCTTGTGATGTTCACGGCGCGGCTACAGATAAAGAAAGGTTGGAAGGTCCGACGAACTTCGACGCTCAGTTCAAGGTCGGGGGGAGGAACGTTTTCGTAGAAGCTAATCTTACGTCCGACATCTCCGTCGATACGATGCATTGCGCGAACCGTAATCAGATCGCTCGCCGCATCGACGTGGGACTGTGGTCGATCTCGAATGACGTGGAGGAGTACTTCTTTGTGATGCTGACGCCAGAACGCTATCAGCAGGCTGTGGCTCGAGCGGTTTTACGCGGATTTACTGTTGTTCTAAAGCATGATTTTATTAAAAAACAAATACGTGATTCAAGGCGCTGACACGATCCAAAAGAAGCTGTCACCCATGTACAATGCCTATAATCGTTTCCGTTTGAAAATGTGTATCTTCCCCTCCCATCCTTCTCGTTACGACCTAGGTCCGTCACTTGGCCGCCTCCTCCACACTATGCTTCTGCCAAAACAAATATCCCTGACAACACGTCGTCAGGGATTGTACATTCATTTTACGTTTTCACCACCAAATGAAAATAAAACCCCTATAATATTCACGTCGCATAATTATGCAGTCACGATGAATATCGTAGGGGTTTTCATTTTAATCACAAAAATTGTATCTTATTGATTACTCTACTCGCTTAGCTACACTTGCTGTATCCGCAGTTCGCGCAAGTCTTGCATCCTTCCACGTTCAGGAGCGCTGCCGCGCCGCATGAAGGGCACAGGTCGCGCGATTGCACTTCGCCCTTCATCGCGATATTTTCAGGCGCGATGGCCGCTGCAATCGGCGCAGGCTCGATGATGTGATGATCGTGGCCGCCATGCTCAACGAGGTGAGTCTCAAGCGCCTTGGCTACAGCATCCGCGATGGATTCCACTCGGTTCGCGCCGAAGCCGATCGCGCCGGTGCCGCCAATACCCTTAAGGTGCTTGATCAAGAGCTCAACCTTGTTGCCATGATCGCCATAGCGCAGGAATAAGGAGCATACGCGGCCGAGCGCTTCCGCCATTGCAAATACATCAGAACCAGCCTTACCAACGTTCAGGAAGATCTCAGCTGGTGTGTGATCATAATCGTTAATCGTAATATATGCCATGCCGAATGGCGTATTGATCTTATAGGTTGCCCCGCGGAGCACTTGCGGACGGCGCATGTAGCTGCTGCCGTGGCCAGTCGCTGCCGGCACAGATGGAGCTGCTGGAGCTGGCGCAGCAGCAACTGCTGCTTCAGCCTTGCCTTGCTCTACTGCCTCTTCCTTCTTCTCGTCCTTGTTCTCTGTCGTCAACACTTGTACATCGCGGCTGCCGTCACGGTAGATCGTTACCCCTTTACAGCCAAGATCGAATGCCAGCTCATACAAGCGCTTCGTATCTTCAACTGTGAAGTCATTCGGACAGTTGGCTGTCTTCGAGATCGAGCTGTCAACCCAGCGTTGGATCGCAGCTTGCGCGCGGATATGATCCTCAGCGGACAAGCTCATCGCAGTCACGAAGTAATCCGGCAGCTCTTCACCTGGATGTGCGTCAAGCCATTCTTGCGCAATCGGCACAAACTGCTCATCGAAGCCTAGACGGCTCTGACGGTAGAACTTGAAGGCGAAGTAAGGCTCGATTCCTGTTGAAGTTCCAACCATCGTTCCTGTGGAACCTGTAGGCGCCTGTGTAATTACGGTTACGTTGCGAATACCTTGAGCGCGGATAGCTTCACCCACTTCAGGGTACGTCTCCACGATATTTTTCATAAAGCCGCTCTGCAGGAACTTCTCTCCGTCAAATGCCTTGAAGGAGCCCTTCTCAGCAGCGATCTCAGAAGATGCCAGATAAGATTCACGAGCGATAAAGCCATATAATTTATCAAGGAATTCTAATGATTCCGGGCTTCCGTATCGAATGTTAAGCTTAATCATCAATTCAGCAAGACCCATCGATCCGAGACCGACACGGCGTTCTGTTTGTTGATTTTGTTTATTTTCTTCAAAATGATATGGAGTCTTGTCGATTACATTATCCAAGAAGCGCACCGAGTAGCGCGTAACTTTCGCGAGTTCATCCCATGCCACATCATGATTCTCTTCATCATAGAACTTAGATAGATTAAGAGCGGACAGGTTACAAACGCCCCAGCCTGGAAGCCCTTGCTCACCGCACGGATTCGTGCAAATGATCGGGTTGAAGTACCAGCTGTTCGACATCTGATTGTAGTATTCCATAAACACTACGCCCGGCTCAGCCGATTTCCAAGCGGATTCAATAATGATATTCCAGATCTCGCGAGCTTTTACTGTACGATAATGGATAACTTCTTTACCCATCTGCTTCCACTTGTCGAGGTCGCCGTCCCACAGCTCATCGTACTCTGGATCTGTCGTATCCGGGAACACAAATTCCCAATCCAGATCTTCCTTCACAGCCTTCATAAAGGCGTTGCTGACGCACACAGACAAGTTCGCATTCGTTACTTGTCCCATCGTCTGCTTGACAGTGATGAAGTCCATCACGTCAGGATGCCAGTCATTCATCATCAGCATGAGCGCACCGCGTCTGCTGCCGCCCTGCTCGATTAAACCGGTCGTATAGCTGAACAACCCACCCCAGGATACAGCACCGCTGGAAGAGCCGTTTACACCCTTTACAATCGCTCTGCGTGGACGCAAAGAAGACAGGTTGATGCCAACGCCGCCGCCGCGAGCCATAATTTCAGTCATCTCAGACAAGGTCTCCATTATACCGCCGCGGCTATCCTTAGGTGAAGGAATAACGTAGCAGTTGAACAATGTCAACTCTTCGCTTGCTCCTGCGCCAGCAGCAATGCGGCCGCCAGGAACGAGCTTCCAGTCATCAAGCACATAGCGGAAATTCTCTGTCCATTCGAGCTGCTTCTCTGCGGTTGTTTCTACTGATGCCATCGCGGAGGCTAAGCGATCCCACATTTCTTCCGGGGTTTTCTCGATCGTAAGGGTCAATTTTTCAGTTGTGGACTGCACGATTTCGCCGTTGCGCAGCTTAACGGATACATTCCGTCCATTTCTTTCCACTACTTCCCCAACTTCCTTCGCAGGAAACTTCGGATCGTCTTTCGTCAATACCAGTACGACATCTCCAACCTTAGTATTGTTCGTATCCGCATCTTTCCAAGCGTAACGATCTAGAAATATTTTTTCGCTTAAACCTTCCAAACGTTGTTGTTTACGCACCGTTTTCAAAGAAAACAACCTCCCGATTCATCTATTTCAACAACTCGCACACTGTGTAGATTTAACACTAATGTATGTAAACACCACAATATATTGTGTGCGAAAATCATTTTACTATACTACATATAGAAACTCTAATGGTTAATCGTGTAATTTCATCGAAGAACTGCTCAAGATTCAGGTCAAGCTTTTATTTTCTCTATGAATCTCGTTATTTTAACACATTGGCAATTTGACACTTCGTTAGAATAGCTTCTCTGTTAGAAAGACCTGTGTTTAGCTGTGTATAGACCCGTCCAACATTCCCCAAACTACAAATACACTGTACAACCATGTGGAGGGAGGTCTGAAACATGAATTATAACACAACTAACAATTTTACTGATGAGCGCATCCCCTTCCAATTTGACCGCAGTTGGCTTGAAGAGATGCAAGCCCGTATTGACCGCAATGGCCCGTGGGACGATTGGACATTGTTCCAGCTCGCATATGAAGCGGAGCAAGCCAAAGTCATTCACCGTTTCGACGAATTGCAGTGCTTAACCCATCTCAGCCAAGTAGAGCCTCTTCCTCATCAAATAGATACCGCACAGAAGGTTCTGCATGAGATGCGCGGACGCGCGATATTGGCGGATGAGGTCGGCCTTGGCAAAACGATAGAAGCAGGCCTCGTCGTCAAGGAATATATGATCCGCGGGCTCGTCAAACGCGCGCTTATTCTCGTTCCGGCTTCTCTTGTGCTTCAATGGGTACGTGAGCTGAATCATAAATTCGGCATCCCCGCCATCGCACAGAAGAAGGCATACCAGTGGCAGTCAGACATCGTGGTAGCCTCTATGGATACGGCAAAGCGCGAACCACACCGCTCCATCCTGCTCGAGCAGGAGTACGACATGCTAATTATTGACGAAGCTCACAAATTAAAAAATCGCAAGACGACTAACTACCAATTCATTACTCAGCTGCGGAAAAAGTACTGCTTGCTGCTCACCGCCACACCTGTACAGAACGACATGAATGAGCTGTACAATCTTATCACCCTGCTCAAGCCTGGGCAGCTTGGCGGACAAGGAGAATTCAGCGCCAACTTCGTAGCGGAGAAACGCGTGCCCAAGAATGAATCCGACCTGCAGCATGAGCTGTCCAAGATCATGATCCGCAATCGGCGCGGAGAAGGCGGTGTTCAGTTTACCAAGCGCATCGTGAAAAATATTCCGTTAACGCTGTCGCCGGAGGAACAAGCCTTATACCAAGGTGTAACTTCCTTCATCCGCGACCAGTATCGAACGGGCGGCGCGGATGTAGGCAGCGCCTTCTCACTCATTACGCTGCAGCGTGAAGTGTGCTCCAGCCGAGATGCTGTATTTCTCACACTCGTCAACCTATCGAAGAAGCTGCCCGAGGATTCGCCTATCCGCGATCGGATCTGGGATCTGGTTGACTTGATCAAGAGCATCACGGCGAATACGAAAGCGGAAGCCGCGATCGAGCTGGTCCGCGATATGAACGAGAAAGTGATTCTATTTACCGAGTATCGCGCGACACAAGAGTATCTGCTGCAATATTTTCGCAAGCATGGTCTCATTGCGGTTCCCTATCGCGGCGGTATGAATCGCGGCAAGAAGGATTGGATGATGGACCTGTTCCGCGGACGCGCTCAAGTGATGATCGCTACAGAAGCCGGCGGTGAAGGCATCAATCTTCAATTCTGCCACCATATGATAAACTTCGATCTGCCGTGGAATCCGATGCGAGTAGAACAGCGTATAGGACGCGTTCACCGGCTCGGTCAGACCCAAGACGTCAAGATCTACAACTTGTCTACGCAAGGAACAATCGAAGAACATATTCTAAATCTGCTTCACGAAAAAATCAATATGTTTGAAATGGTAATTGGTAGATTGGATATGATTCTGGAGCGATTCGAGCAGCAGAACAGCTTCGAGAAGAGCCTTTCCCGCATCCTGCTCGAAGCGGATAACGAGGACGATATTCAGGCTCAGCTGCACTCGCTGGGACATTCCTTGAATTCGATACGGACTGAGCTTCATGAAGAGGTGAATGCGGAAGGGGACGACAACGCCCTGCAAGCGTTAATTAACCGATTTGGAACTCAAGCAGAAGCTTAACCGATACGACAGGGCCAACAGCCGCAATGATGAGGAGGCAGTACAGAATGAACACTGAGCAGGTCACGAGCTTCGTTATGCGATATCTTGAAGCGACGGGGTGTCACATTATCGAAAAGACACCCGTCTACGTCACCGTCAAGCTCTCTGAGCAGGCGGACCGGGCTTTGACCAACCGCCCGTATTACTGGGGCTTTGTGGACCGTACAGGAGCAGAAGCAGAAACGATGCGTTTCACCTTCGTTTTTGAGCCTGCTGCCATGCCTGTAGAGCGCGGTCCTATCAGTTATGTCACTTCACCCGCTGCGGCTCCTCCCATGCCGTCACAGGCCGTAGAAGCCGCACAGGCGCCTGATCAAGAGTCACCTGCTCAAGATGCTCCGCCAGACTCCATCCTGCATCGTTACTTTGGTGTGGCTCCTGCATTTACAGGAGGAGGCGGCGGCATCGGACGCATACCTCGAGAAGACGTCAATTACGGAAGCCGACGCTTGGAGCAACTCATGCAGGCCGCGCGCGAGCACGGCCGCTTCCACATGCTGTTTGACCAGCAAACCTCTGCAAGCTCTCCAGCGCCCGCCGCACGCGGTACACGGCTGTCCAAAGCATACGAGCCGTGGCTGCTGATCAATCTAAAGCTTGAATTTGCCTGCGACTTGAAACGTGAGGAGATCCATTCCTTCGGCATCTCATGTGTCTCCGGTCGAGTACTCGACCGCTTCATGGAACGGCTGATGCAACGTGAAATGACTCCTAAGCTGCCGCCGCATGTCCATACGATGACGTGGCGGTATTCGATCGAACAGCTCGTGGATATCGTCGAGCAAGCAGTCAGAATCCAGATTGAGCCTTATGATATTGATTGGGCAATTGACGCAAGTGAGCGATTGGAGGACGAAATGGCGAGGCTAGCCTCCTACTACGAGCCGCTGTTGGAACAAGAACAAGGACAAGAGCAGGAACAGAAAAAGCCGGCACCTGCTTCTACAGGAAAACGAACACAAGCGGTTAAGAACGAACCAACGTCAGCTGAGGACGAACCGGAAGCTGTCAAGCCGTCTCAACTTACGCTGCGTGAGCAATATGAGATGCGGCAGAAGGAGATTCGCTGGCAGCTTGAGCCTCGAATTGTCGTTCAGCTGATTAACACAGCTATCGTTCATCTTCCCTTCGGAGATGAATTGCTCCCTTCCTAAAGGTGTACAGCCAGCTCGAATCCACTTGTTGTCGTGTGTTATGAGCAATTGCGCCACATTACGGCAAAAATAGAATGAATATTTTGTTCCTCTCATCCCCTAAAGTGACAGTCTTTTAAAGGCTTGTCCCATACAATGAGTGAAATGGATTATTTTGGGACATAGCTATATTAAAATGTCGGTTGAGGTAGAGGTGAGGTAGAAATGAACCGCTCGAAATGGATGAAGCCGTTGATTCAAATCGTCTCGGCAGCCGTATTAACGTCAACGCTGTCTGCCGGGATCTCCTATCTGATCATTGCAGGAAACGACTCCTGGAAACAATCGAATAAGCCGTCGCATGCCTCGGTGCCTAAGCAATTGGTTAGCAATAAGCTCGATATCGTTCCAGCAAGCGCTCAGGTCCGTCCGAAGTCCTCTGCAACAGGCATCCAGCAAGCTGTAAAAGATGCAATCCAAGCTTTATCACAGCATGAGCCCTTTACCTCTTGGAAATATGCAACGACGAACATTCAGCCGCTTGGTCCAGGAACCCACGGCTGGATCGTTCACATCACATCGCAAAAGAACAAATCGCTTGGCTATCTCATCATCCATGCGACGGAAAACGGTGATTATTCTCTAACGGAATACGGTACAGGCGATAACTATCCTTTTGCGCAGCATACGCTGGACAACGCTTTAGCTTCTTTGGGCTTGGACGATCAGAAGCCGGTTATCGTTACCCCATATTACGTGCAACCATTGTTAACGGTATGGAAGCTTGAGCAGGAATCAGCCGTACAGTGGATAGATGCTCAATCAGGCGAGATACTGCCGACACAGAACGGTCAATGGATGAAGAAGAATCCTTTGGTGACAGCTAAGCTCAGCGCAAGCAGCAGCATCCCCGCTGATAACGTACTCATTCAGACTGATGGCTGTTCACTTACAGCGCAAGCGCCTTCTAAGCTTCAGGCATTCGATCCTTATGATCAGATCGGTTGGATGGATGGAACCCGCAGGTTGGAGGGTGAGACTGCGCAGCTTATGCTGAAGCAATGGCAGCCCGTTAAGAATTCGAAGCAGCTTGTATACGTTCAGCGAGTGGAAAACAGCGGCACATTCGATACAGCGATGAACTTTCCTTACGCGGTTGTAGGCGATCAAGTCTGGAAAGATACCAGTAACTACTCCACTGATGCTGATATGCGATACATAGCTGTACAGCCGCCAGGCGGAGAGAGCGTGCGATATGTATCCGACAAGAGTCTTCTTCAACAAGGCTATCTGTCTCCAGTTCGCCCACTTGTTCCTTAGCTTTCTATGTCACCCCCTTCCAACATAAAAAAATCGCCCTCCATTAACCTGCGCATGACTGCGCGGCATGATGCTGGGCGATTTTCTCATTTAGGTCATTTTGGTCCATTTGCGATTGCGCATACGGTCTGTGATACGTATAATCACATGCTTCATAGGCTTGCCAGCTTGTCCAATCCGTCCCGCTGTCATCTTCATGCTTAATGGCATGACTCCAAACCAGCGAACAGACCATTGCTCCTTCTTGCGCACCTTTTGTTCTTTGCGAGCTGCCTTTGGCGTTTCCATATATGTGATTACTTGCTGTGTAATGTATTTAATCAGATCATCACGTTTGCTCTTGCTCATCATACACACCTCATCATTGATTGATTTACTACTATTGTGAACGACTGTCCCCCCTTTTAAACACGTTTCCAGTAAACCTATAGCATGTCGAAAGCTTGGCTTGTGCAGGCTATTATTGAAGTCAGTATCGGAAATGAGGTGCGATCCATGAAGATGCACAGAACAATATTCTTACTAATAATATGCCTGTGCTTAATGGATATTGGATTGCTTCCAGCCGCGGCTGCAGCAGATTCGGCTCAACTGGAGCAACATGATGGCGATCCGTCAAATTCGGACACCCAACTGTTCACTAAGCCACTCATCCTAATTGATGCAGGCCACGGCGGCATCGACGGTGGAACTAGCTATCAGGATATATTAGAAAAACACATCAACTTGGCTATCGGACAGAAGCTGTATTTACTTCTGAAGAGCAAGGGTATTCCCACAGTCCTTAATCGAACAGGCGATTATGCCTTAAGCGAAGATAATCGTTGGTCAGTTACGCGTTCACGGCACCTCCGAGATCTCGCTCAACGGTATCAGCTAAGTGAAGAATTGCCGGTAAGTATATATGTCAGTATCCATGTCAATTGGGGTAAAAATAAGAACACCCGCGGCGCAGTCGTGCTGCATCAAGAGGAAGGACGCAGCCGTTTATTAGCTGCCACGATTCAGCAGCATCTGAATGCCTTGTATGGCAAGCAAGCTTCACATGCAACTGAAATAGGCAATACCTACTATTTGCTGCGGAAAGTGAAGCAGCCCGCTGTCATTGTCGAAACTGGCTTTATTAGCAATCCGAACGACCGTGAGCTGCTGACTTCCTCGCGTGGACAAGCTGCAATTGCACAGCAAATATGTGATGCATTGGAACATTATCTGTTGCTATTTCATTGAGTATACAATGGAGGCGGCGGATTATCCTTCAATTCAGATACACGAACGAACTGAATATGCTGTTGGGCGGAAGGAAGGACACGATGCAGCACCGCGGAAGTCTTAGCACCGCCTACTCCCACATGGCCGATCACGACAAAGGGATTCTGTTTGTTCAACAGCTGCATGACCTTCGACCATTGTTTTGAAACATGCGCTTCCGTCACTTTATCATCTAGAAATAGATGATTGTTAATGACAGGCACACCCAGCTCTTTTCCCACCTCACCTATAACGGAGCGATAGTTGGTACGACTGTCGAGAAAGAACAAACCTTTCTCTTTACAAACCTTCAATACAATGCGCATAATTCGTTTATCAGCTGTTGCTTTGGAACCCATATGGTTATTCATCCCGACAGCGTGCGGGACATTGTCAATCGCTTGTCTGACCCTAGCTTCTACTTCTGCATCGGATTGATTAACCATGATCGCTCCCGGTCCGAGCCATTTCGGATGGGCTTGCATTGGCTCCATTGGCATATGTACGATAACATCGTGTCCATAGCGATGCGCTGCTTCAGCATCCTCTTTCGTCGTTGGCATGAACGGCATGACAGCTACCGTAATTTTCACTGGCAGTTGAAGCATCTTGTCTGTTCCAACCATCCGATTGCCAAAGTCATCAATTACGATCGCAACTTGTTTATTGTGATCAGGAATGGATCGCTCAGGATTTGCCAACACTGGATGGATAGGTCCCCACAAGCCTGATGTCAACACCATGCATAAGATCATGATCACGAAGCATCTGGTCGTTCGTTGTCGAAATACTTTCATCATTTTCATAAGACTCGCCTTCTTCAACTAATATTCTGGGACAGCTTATTGGAATGAATCTACCCTTTAATATGCACCAACATTAGGTATCATCATGCAATCGCATAATAATATGTCAGTTGGAATTGACAAGCTACAGCAAAAGCCCTAAGATGTTAAGTGCGCAAAATTTGTAGAATGAAGGTGATTATGACGATGTCTTATCAACCGATCGTGAAACATAAGAGACTATCCGAAGCCAACCTAGACCGCAATATGACCTTGGGACAGATAGTTGTCACCCTTCAAGACGGTACACAACTTCGCATCATCGACAATAACGGCACGAAGTCGATTACTCGCCTGTTGACGAAGCCCTGCCCGATATGCCGCAAAGATTTCTTCTGTTCATGCTTTGACAGCTATGTCGAAGCCATTGACGAACAACTAGAAGAGATGGACTGGCAGAAGCAATAAAGTGATTATGACAAATCCCCCTGAAACGTCCTGAAATATATTCCAGGTCAGTTCAAGGGGATTTTTCGTCTGAGTATATTGTTATTGTGTCCGAACTTCATCATCTCATACATCGTTCCATAAGTGGGATATACCCAAAGAAGTGTATCAAGGCTGAAGGAGACCCGCTCCCGCATAGCCATAAAACGCTCTAAGTCACCCTCCACTCGCTGTCCCCCAGTGCCAGATGCACCCCGTTCACGATTTTTTCACATATGAAAATGATCTTCCTTCGAGATCGAGTTGACGACCGCAGCATATGGAAGAAAGACTGAGATTGTGAACTGACTGTACAGAATCATATGAAAACATAATGGTTACCATTGATGATACGGATAGAGATGCTTATAATATGATTAAATATTCCATATTTTATCATGTGCTTTCATTGATGAATGAAAGGGGGTTTCCCGTGCATCTCTACCTTGAACATGGTTGCAGCTCAGCCTTCGATCATGCCGTTATTGGTATGGCGTTATTTTCATTAGATGGAACATTGCTTAAGGCAAACCGCGCATTGTGTGATCTGTTTGCATGTGAAGAGATGGAACTAGCCTCTAAGACCTCTTATGACGGAATATACCGGAATCATATAGACGAGATCGTGCAGCATAGTCAGATCTTAATGTCTCATGATACGAACCAGGTAAAGCTCCGACAGCATTATGTCTCTCCTACCGGTGATGACATCCCTATAGATATAACCCTTTCGATATTGCAAAATGAAAATGCGGTGCCTCACTCGATTCTCGCTCAATACCAAGAACGATCAGACCTGAAGCAGCTCCACTCCTTGCTTCTTGCGTCAAAGGAGAGGCTCGCTAAGTCTGAAGAGTCATTCCAGCAGCTGCTGGAAGACCTGCCTTTCTCCGTGCTTATTACTCGCGAAGGGGTCATTCAGTATGTCAACCGAGCAGGACTCCGCTTGATTGGAGCCGCTACACTTGAGCACGTATTAGGATTGAGTACGGACAGCATAGTAGATCGCACTTACCATAAGCATCTGTCAGACAGAAGGCGAAAATATCGCGACGCAGAGAAGACCGGCGCTGTCACTTACCTTATCAATTGTCTGGATGGAGAACAGAAATACGTCGATGGATTCTCGCTTCATGTCAATTATAAAGAGGAAAGAGCCGTGGTCGGTGTGTTTCGAGATATCACGGATCGAAAACGCGATGAAGAGCGGCTGATGCAGTCTGAGAAGCTGTCGATCGCTGGACAATTAGCGGCAGGCATAGCCCATGAGATACGCAATCCGCTGACTTCTATCAATGGATTTATCAAGCTGATCAGTTCATCACAGCGGCATGAACCTCGTTACTTTGAAATTATTGATTCTGAGCTGAAGCGGATTGAATTGATTGTAAATGAACTGCTGATTCTGTCTAAGCCTCAAGCGACTCAATCACTCAAGCCTACTGAGATCGTGTCTATGCTGAAGCATGTCGTAACATTAATGAGTGTGCAGGCCGCTATGAAGAACGTTGCGATTGAGTTCAATGAACAGTGCCCGCCGATCTGGATACAGAGTGAAGCGAATCAATTGAAGCAAGTATTTATTAACTTGTTGAAAAATGCGATGGAAGCGATGCCTGATGGAGGATCTATTCAAGTTATCCCTGAGCCTGATGGCGATATGATTCTGATCAAAGTACAGGATGAGGGCTGCGGAATACCGCCCGAGATGCTGAATAAGATCGGACAGCCCTTCTATACGACCAAGGAAACAGGCACTGGTCTGGGTCTGATGATCACTTACAGTATTATTCATAATCATGGAGGCAGCATTGCTGTTCAGAGCTTGCCTGATGTCGGCACGACATTCACGGTGAAGCTTCCGATCCTATCCGATGAGGAACTATCCCTGATATAAATGAACAATGCCCCGGAGTATGGACTCCGGGGCTTCTTACAATACGATCATTCACCTGAAACGATGCGGTAACGTCCTGCCATAGGATTCGTCTCGCCATGTGTTATGACAGCTTGCGCAGCCGCAATGCGAGCTAATGGAATGCGGTATGGCGAACAGCTTACATAATCCAGTCCCGTGAGATAGCAGAAGAATATCGATTCTTTGTCCCCGCCATGCTCTCCGCATATGCCTGTCTTCAGTGATGGCTTCACATTTCTGCCCGCATTAACTGCAAATTCAATCAATTGGCCAACCCCCTCAGTGTCCAGCACTTGGAACGGGTTGTGCGGAAGCAGCTGCTTATCCACATAATGCGCTAAGAACTTATTCTCTGCGTCATCACGGCTGTAACCGAAGGTCATCTGCGTTAAGTCATTCGTTCCGAAGGAGAAGAAGTCAGCATGAGCAGCGATCTGCTTCGCTGTCAGAGCGGCGCGCGGAACTTCAATCATCGTGCCGATCTTGTAAGCAAATTCGCCTGGCCTCGCATCATTCACGATGGCGCTGACCCTCTGTTCAACACGCTCACGAAGCATCTTCAGCTCATTCGCATGCCCTACAAGCGGAATCATGATCTCTGGGTACACACATACCCCTTCCTTCATAACTTGTGCCGCCGCAAGTGCAATCGCTTCGATCTGCATATCATAGATCTCTGGATACACGATGCCTAAGCGGCATCCGCGTTGTCCGAGCATCGGGTTTACTTCGTGCAGGTCGTGAACCTTACGGATCATGGACAGCAGCTCTTCCCGCTCCAGCTCAGCCGCATGATCGTCAGCTGACAGCCTAGCCAGCTTCTGCTGCAGCTCCGCTTCCTTAGGCAGGAATTCGTGCAATGGCGGATCGAGCAAGCGAATCGTGAACGGCAATCCGTTCATCGTGCGGAACATGCTCTCGAAGTCGGCTTGCTGCATCGGCATCAGCTTATCCAGTGCCTCTTGGCGCTGTTCCAGCGTCTCCGCCAAAATCATATCCTGCACAACAGGCAATCTGTCCGGCGCGAAGAACATATGCTCCGTGCGGCATAAGCCAATCCCTTCCGCGCCGAACTGACGAGCGATCTCGGCATCATGAGGATTATCCGCATTCGCATATACTTTAAGGGAACGAACATCATCCGCCCACTGGAGGATCTGTTCCAGCTCAGGGGTGATCTCGGCATCACGCAACGATGCTGCTCCCGCAAGAACACGGCCGCTGGCTCCGTCAAGCGTGATCCAATCGCCTTCCACAAATGTCTGCTTGCCGTTTACCATGCGCTTCTCCTCTGGGAGGATGCGCAGCGATTCGCAGCCGCACACGCAAGACTTGCCCATCCCGCGCGCGACAACCGCCGCATGACTCGTCATTCCTCCGCGGCTCGTCAGCACCCCTTCGGCTGCTAGAACACCATGAATATCTTCTGGTGTCGTTTCAGGACGAGCCAGAATAACCTGCTTGCCTATGCGGCTCCATTCAGCCGCAGTATCCGCATCGAATACGAGCTGACCGACCGCCGCGCCCGGCGATGCAGGAAGGCCCACAGTCAGCACTTCATGCTTTTCCTGCTCATCGAGCCCTCTATGCAGCAATTGATCCAGATGCGCAACTTCGATCCGTTGGATCGCTTCTTCCTTCGTAATGAGCTTCTCTTTTACCAGATCGACAGCGACTTTGAAGGCTGCCTGCGCAGTGCGTTTTCCGCTGCGCGTCTGCAGCATGAACAATCGCTCGTTCTCAACCGTAAATTCAATATCCTGCATATCCCGATAATGAAGCTCCAATTGCTTCGCTATATTCACGAGCTCCTGATAGAGCTTCGGCATGACATCGCGCATCGTCTCAATCGGCAATGGAGTACGAACTCCAGCTACTACATCTTCTCCCTGCGCATTTATCAAATACTCACCAAACAATCTGTGTTCACCTGTAGATGGATTACGAGTAAAGACGACACCGGTGCCCGAATCATCGCCCATGTTGCCATACACCATGCTCTGAATATTGACTGCTGTTCCCTGATGATCAGGGATATGGTTGATTCGACGATAAATGATCGCCCGCGGATTGTTCCACGATTGGAACACTGCCTCAACAGCCAAATGGAGCTGCTCGTATACGTCTTGCGGGAACGGACGACCTTCGTACTTGTAGATAATGTCTTTATATTGTTCAATCAAGCGCTGCAAACCTTCAACAGGAATCTCCTGATCCTGCTCAACCTGCAACCCATCCTTCAATCGGTGCAGCAAGATTTCAAACAGACGGGATTCGATCCCGAATACAACCGATCCGAACATCTGGATCAAACGACGGTAACAGTCGTATGCAAAGCGAGGATTGTTCGTGCGTTCCGCCAATCCTACAACTGTCTCATCATTCATGCCCAAGTTCAGAATCGTATCCATCATGCCAGGCATCGAAGTAACCGAACCTGAACGAACCGACACGAGAAGCGGATGACTAGGATCACCAAACTGCTGTCCTTTCTCCTTTTCCAGCTCATGCATGGCTTTGTGAATCTGATCAAGCAGCACGCTTGAGATGCGATTGCCTGCTCTATAATAATAGTGGCATGCCTTCGTCGTTATCGTAAATCCTGGAGGAACCGGCAAATCTAGCGCTGTCATCTCCGCCAAGTTCGCCCCCTTACCCCCGAGCAGCGACCTCATGCTCGCGTTTCCTTCGCGAAATGCGTAAATGAATGTTTCCATTATTGGTTCCCCTCTCTACTATTCGTACAGGTTCTGCAGCTATTGGCGCAGTCTGAGCCGCGTCTGTTTATTGCTTTGACTTGCAAGCATCTTTATGACATACACTGTAGATCTTCTTAACGCCTTCTGTAGGAATCGTTGCAATCAGTTCTCCGCAAGCCTTGCAAAGGATAGCCCCTAAATCGTGTTGCCGAACCTCTTCTCTGATATTGCTATGCATACATAACAGCTCCCTTCTGTTTATGTTCTACTTCAGCAATGTGACCAGCGAGATCAATTACACGCGACGCATAGGCCCATTCATTGTCATACCAGGCTAACAGCTTAACTTGATTGCCATTGGCCATTATGCTCAAGCCGTCAATAGTGGCGGACTTGTCATTGCCGATATAATCCGTTGACACGAGCGGCAGTTCGTTATAGCTGACATACTTGGCAATCGGATGACTCATCGCATGGATAAAACATTGCTTGATGTCACTTGCATCAACAGCCTTGTTCAACTGCACTTGCAGATCCAACAGGGATACATCCTGCGTAGGAACTCGAACCGAGTTTCCATTGATCTTCGCCGCCAGATGCGGCAGCACATCGATTAATGCCTTGCCCACTCCCGTCGTTGTTGGGATGATCGCGTTCGTACAGGAACGTGCTCGGCGCAGATCCTTATGCGGGTTATCAATATGATTCTGGTCGCTGGTAAATGCATGCACTGTAGTCATCCAGCCCAAGTGGACACCAAATGCTTGGTCTAATATGTGAAGCACTGGTGCGATACAGTTTGTCGTACAGGATGCGGCGGATATTAGCCAGTGCTTCTCAGGATCGAACCGATGATGGTTGACACCCATGACTACCGTTAGATCCATATCCTTGCCGGGAGCGGTGATCAGCACTCGATTCGCGCCCGCTTGAATGTGCTTCATCGATCCGGACCGATCATTGAACTTGCCAGTCGCATCAATCACAAGATGAACGTCGTGCTTGCCCCAATCCAGATTCTCAGGATTGCGCTCCGATACCACTGGAATGTGCTTGCCGTTCACTATAATTCCGGTTTTGTCTGCTTCTACCGTTGCATCCCATATGCCGTGAATGGAATCATATTTTAGTAAGTGAGCTAATGTAGGGATCGTGCTGGTGGAATTGATCATCACGAGTTCCAAATCCTGATTTCGATCTGACAGTAATTTTCGGATACTTAACCTCCCTATGCGGCCAGTTCCGTTAAGTCCTATTTTCAAGTTCTCACCCCACACATTAAGTATGGCTTTATAATAAATTATGACGTACTATTTAGCAATAGCTTTTTATTAATACGTCATAATTATTTGTTTAATTCTAATTAACAAGGCGGTATTAGCGGTTTCTTAAATGAAAAAGAGATATTATGACTCTTACTTCACATATATAAGACGCATATTTATTCATTGCATAAGCACAAATGGGACACAGGTCACGACGGTCGCGATCAAGTGTGCTGTCTTATTCGGCTATGCCGCCTTATCAGGGCTTATTGTGCCAAAAATATCGATGTGCCGCTTCTCATCTGCTTGTATGCGTACGTCTTAGTCTCACCCGCGCACACACCTCAATCGCCCTAACGCATCCCGTAAGAGGGTTTTACCCCGTTATTTCACTCTTCCGAGCATATTGTAGCTCTGTAACAGGGTTAAACCCCGCTATCTCCGCGCACGTGGCACATCCTATCGCCCAAACGCATCCGTAAGCCGGTTTTACCCCGTTATCTTACTTTTCTGAGTACTTAGCCGACTCTGTAACGGGGTAAAAACCTGCTACCTCTCTCATGTGGCACCCCTAGCTCACAAGTTGACCTCTACAACAAAAAAAGCTTCAGCGCATGCGCCGAAGCTTTCCTTTCATTTATAACAGATTGCGAACCGCATCTTCCATATCCATAGGATCTGTCGTTGGTTCATAACGTTCCACGATCCGGCCCTCTCGATCGATCAGGAACTTGGTGAAGTTCCACTTGATCGAGTCATCATGCAAGTAGTGCGGATACTTCTCTTCCAGCATCTTACTCAGCAGCTTAGCATGAAAATGCCCTTCATCAAAGCCTTTGAACGGAGCAGTGCTCACCAGTTCTTTGAAGACAGGATGAGCTTCCGGACCACGAACGTCGGTCTTCTCTGTAATCGTGAAGTTTACGCCGTAATTAAGCTCGCAGAACTTCCCGACCTCATCATTGCTTCCTGGTTCTTGTTCGCCGAATTGGTTACAAGGAAAGCCGATGATTTCCAAGCCCTGTTCTTTATAACGAGAATAAAGGCGCTGCAAGTCCGCATACTGCGGCGTAAAACCACACTTGCTTGCTGTGTTCGTAATGATCAACACTTTTCCTTTATACCGCTCAAGTGAAAACTGCTCTCCAGTCAAAGTAGTTACATCATAATTGTAAATCGACATCGTATGATCCCCTCCCGAAATATCAACCATTGCCATCAACATCTACAACTATCGTAACACGCCTATTTACAATGATCAAATATCAGCAACTAACTTTTCAACACCGAATGTGCACGTTCATTCAACTTCTGTGGACGCCTATTCACACGAATCTGCGGTATCACAATCCCAAGCAGTACAATCGCGATCCCCAGCCATCTCAGCATGGAAACCTCCTCTTGAAGCACCAATACCGACACGATAACTGCCGCCGGCAATTCAGCTGCCCCTAGAATCGTACTCAAGCCCGGTCCTATCTTCGGAACACCTATCGCAAAGAAGACGACTGGAATCACGATTCCCAGCAGTGCCAGCAGAATTCCATACTTCCACAACCCATTGGCAATCGATCCATCAACTAAAAATGCCGGCGAGAACGTCAACATCACAATCGTCAACGCTCCCGAAACAATCAGGAAGCTCTTTGAGAGCACCGGCACAGTTGTACCGACCTTTCCGCTCACAAAGATATACAGCGCAAATGTAACAGCAGACAACGAGCCAAACAATATCCCTCTCGCCGTCCATCCGCCGCCGCTCTGCTCGAGCACACCTCCAGCAAGAATCGTGCCTACAAGCAACACAGCGACTGAGATCAGCTTCGCCTTACTGGGAAATCTTCGTTCCGCAATAGTTTCCAATATAATACCTATCCAAGTAAATTGGAACAACAGCAGTACCGCCAACGAAGCAGGAAGCTCTTCAACTGCGTATCCGTAAAATATGCTCGTCAAACTCATCGGTATTCCCGCCAATAGCAGCGCACCCGCTTGCTTCCAACCGACGCGCACTCGTGAGAAGAGCAGCATAAGGACCAGCAAGAAGCTCCACCCAAAAAAGTATTGCCCGCCTAATATTTGTTGAATCGTATAGCCGTCCTCAATACCCAACTTAACAATTGTAGATAGCGTGCCGTAACTGCACGCACCAAGAAACACAAGACTTGAGTACTTCCACATAATAATCGATGTTGCCTCCTTGTTCTTCATTCGAAAAATGTCATCAAAAAACCCCCTGCCGATAACTCGGACAGGGGGCGAACGAAACCAAAGACTGTGCTTTGTTAAAATTCCGCCTTCATGCGATAGCAGAGAACGCTGACGCTGAAGTTTAGTCAATATGAATGCTTTACCTACAACATTGTATTTAGAATCACGGCAATAGTCAACCGCTTGTACGAGAAATAAAAGTCATGCGATCACTCCAGAACAGACTCAATCTTCTTGCCTACGTCTGTCAATGCTATCTCCGCTTGTTCACCAACCGTCATCACCGTCAGCGTCTCGCCGCATTTTGCCTCCAGGCTCAGCAGTCCAATTATACTTTTCGCATTAATGGTTTGATTCTTTTTAGTCAGCAATACTTCACAAGAGTATGATGATGCTAGTTGTACCAGGTATCCAGCGGGTTTCGCATGAATCCCACGCGGATTCTTCACAATGTAGTCTTTCTGACATACATGCATTGCCATTCCCTCCAGTTGTCAATCAATCACTACTAACACTCTAACATTTCTATCGCCTATTCAAAATGAAAAACAATCCAAATTGTGCCTGTTCACACATTCTCCATAATAAACGAGATGCCATGTTGACATAAAAAACAAAGGTTTCAGCCTGATAAGCTGAAACCCTTGATAATAATGGTGCAGTCAAGAGGACTCGAACCTCCACGTCATTGCTGACACTAGAACCTGAATCTAGCGCGTCTGCCAATTCCGCCATGACTGCAAATATTTAAGTTACCTGCTATCGTGTGGTGCTTTGTTATTATATGACGTCTAGATTCAGAAGTCAAGGATTGAGTAAATATTCATTTCTTTATTCGTTTACCCCGCGCCAGAATAATTCCTGAGCCGCGGGGTAAATACTTGAACGGTATTCGAACCGCCATCACTACATCATTCGACTTAAGAAATGCTTCAAAAACCTTTCCGCCTCGACTTCCAAACACACACTGCAGGTTGGCGTACCCTCAAGAACCTCTCTCGTTCTGCCGAGCTCGTCTCCTTCGGTATCGACCGTCACATTCAATGGCAGCTCCTTAACGAAGCTAGTATCGATCGCGACCCCAATCGCAAGCGGATCATGAAGCGCACAGCCACCGATTCCCGGATGCGCACTCTCATAGAAACGAATATAGAACTCCGTCATGTCCGCAAGGTACCCGCCAAGCGCAGGATCGCGCTCGCGCCATTTACTCACTTCTGACAATGGGAGCAGTGTATTCATCGTCACATCAAGCCCGACCATCGTAAGAGGGAGATGAGCTTGCATGACGATATCAGCTGCTTCCGGGTCGCAATAAATATTAGCCTCAGCCGAAGAAGTCACATTGCCTCGAGTACGTACAGCGCCACCCATAATGACGATCTTGCCCACTAAGCTCGCAAATTCCGGATCTTTCTGAAGCACCAGCGCTAGGTTAGTGAGCGGCCCTACCATAACAAGCGTTACCTGGTGAGGATGCATATGAACTTGTTCAATAATATAATCAACAGCATGCTGATTAGCCGGCCGCCCCTTCGTCTCACATACAGGAGCGTCTCCTAGTCCATGCTCGCCATGAATATGGCGTGGATGATTGAACTTTTTGCGCTCTAACGGATGATCCGCGCCCTTGAATACAGGAATATCATAATGCCCAAGCTTCTCTAATACGATTAAGGTATTGCGCGCGGCTTCATCCACTGTGATGTTGCCGTAGCATGTCGTTATCCCCAAAATATTCAATTCAGGTGAGCGCATCGCGTAAGCTATGGCTAACGCATCGTCTACACCTGTATCTACGTCCAATATCGTTAACTTCGGTTCGTTATGCACGATATCACACCTTCTCGCTCATAATATGTGTCTCTATCAGTTTACATTCTCTACTTCCTAGTGACAATATACCATTAAGACGTAATATCGCTATAAACAATCGTTCGATAATGCTATAAAAAGAACAAGGGTTTCAGCCTAATAAGCTGAAACCCTTGATAGTAATGGTGCGGATAAGAGGACTCGAACCTCCACGACCTTGCGGCCACTAGAACCTGAATCTAGCGCGTCTGCCAATTCCGCCATATCCGCATATATGAAATTGATTACTTAAAGTGTGCCGCTAACATTTCGATATCGTTCAATCAGTGGCGACAAGAAATATAATATCACGTGCACCCAATAACGTCAACAACTATTTCAAAAAAAGTTTATACAGATCGAGCGGCCTCCTAAAAGAGATCCGCATCGATCGTATCATAACACTGCCATGCTTGCGTATAGACTCAATCCAACAGACCTTCTGGAAGCTGACGCGGCTCGTCCGCCGGTTGGTAGCTGTACTGCCGCTTTAATTTGACAATACGTCTACTCTTCTTACGGATCATGACCGTCTGCTCGTCCCATGCTACCACGATTCCGTAAACATCATTGCTCTCTAATATATCGCGGACGACACGCACTTCGGTGTCCTCCTGGCGATAACGATCCAATAGTTCATCTGATATCAACTCGTCACCTCATTATACGATCATGATTGTACAATTATTATAATCGAAATCTATTCCATTACACCTGACTGCGATCAATACTTGAAGCTTCTTCATCCGAATGGAAACTTGCGCCATCAAAAGACCCGAGGATATCCAAGTCCCCGGGTCTCTCGGTGTTCTCATCCAGCTATGCCCTATTCTCGATTCGATTGCCAGCCATTAATGGCCTACATGCTCCTTGGAATCGTTCTTCTCAAACCAATAATCAAGCACTTTAGCGGACATCACGCGCTTATCAATGTAATCAGCCTGCTGCGCAGAAAACAGCTGACGCCATGGAACATTCAGTTCGGTGCACAGCTTCACTACAGTCAAAAGCTCAGACCAAGCTACATACCTTTTGTACCAGAAAAATTGTGGGTGCTCTATCATATAGGGGTACAGATCGTCGAATTCGGTATGCTTGCAATCCAGTGCCCGTTCAAAATGCACCCTAGCCTCCAATACCTTCCCCTGCATGAATTGAGCCGTCGGTTCATGAACCATCTTCGTCGCCCCCTCTCACAGCTTACCTTTATTATATGCCAAACGAACCGAAGGAGAAATGAAAAGATTTTATTATCCAACTGCAACTAATATTAAAAATTAGCGTTTTATTAATATAGGCATCGACAAACAACGTACAACAATCATAAATATAGGAATTTGCTCCTATAGGGCTGATTTTGGTAATTGTTTATAATTCATATAGAAGGGTAATATATATTATGCTCGTCGAGAGACGCAAGAAGGAGGAATGAGCGATGCAGCACCCCAAACTCAGAGGCCTCCGGTTAATCGTTATAGGCGGATTGCTAGGTGCCATCGTCGTTGGCTGCGCATCCGCTAAAGACCAAACGCCTCCCAATTCCACATCTTCCACTTTGCCACCGCAGTCTGAAACGCCTCAGACCGAACAATCAAAGTCGAACAAGACCAAGTCCGATCAAGCGTCCATTGCGTCTGATCAAGCATCCGAAGAACAGCAATCCAACAATCCAGAGCCAGCAGAATATCCGTTTGATCGGAATGATATTCGTCTGAAAGGCATATCGTTAACCAGCAGCGCCAAGGAAGTCACGACGATATGGGGAGATCCTCTATCAGAAATGACGATGGATGATTATGAACCGATCAATGTGCTGGAGTATGATGGATTTTCTATCGGATGTGATCGAACAGGTCACGTCACCTTTGTTGAAGTGTCCGGAGACGGCGTTTCAACAGGCTTTAAAGGTCTGAAGATCGGTGATACGGATTCTACTGCTAGAGTAGCTCTTGGCGATCCTGATGAGGACTCTGGTTATGTATGGCGCTATATTGAGGACAATGTACTGCTTCGACTTGATCTGGATCCGAAGACAAGCATTATTCAATCTGTTAAGCTGTTTCCCTACGAGCACAAGAGTGTTTATACAGGTTGATTGATACCTGACTGGGGAATAAATGCATACTAAAGAGCCTTGGTACATGGAACCGCTCATTACCAAGGCTTTTATATGCTTATGTGTCTATTAAACAACCTTTTTCCGCTTTCGATAGTTCCATACACTATATAATATCGCCAGCAATAGTATTCCCGCAAAAGCAGGTATCGCATATCCCCGCTGCTCTTGGAGCCAGCGCACAGTTGTTTCCCAATGAATACCAACTACATGTCCAACAGTTAGAAAGGTTCCTACCCAGAGCAGGTTTCCTATCATAGCGGTTGTAAAATAGATAGAATACTTCATGCGCGACATCCCAGCCAAGTAAAAGATGATATGGCGAAAGCCTGGGATGAAATAACCGAATATGATGCTATAGGGACCATACTTCGCAAACCATCGTTCTGCGGATTGAATTCGCGCAGGGGTAAGCATGATCTTCGAACCGAATCGATCAATCAACGGCTTCCCAACCTTACGCCCAACGAAGTAGCTGATCATCATGCCAATCATACTGCCTAATGCACATACGATGAACGCGTGCGGATACTTCAGCGGACCATCTACAGTCATACTTCCTACTAACACCATTATCGTTTCATCTGGAATAGGTAAACCTAAAAGTCCTAATGCCATCAAAAAAAACAGAGCAAAATACCCATAGTGCGATATCGCCCACATCATCTCGTTCATGTTGACTCTCCTCCACAACCATGCAGAAACATACCTAAGTAACTACTATATAACAACTTGGCTGACGACAGGTTACAGCTATTGTAACATAATGATGAGAGTCATGTCCTTCTGATTAGATGCATACAGTCTAATAGTGCCGTACAAGCCCAATCAGCTGATCTGATCGACTCCATGACGGCATCGGAAGGAGCAGAAGAAGATGAAATCATTGCTGCGTGTTCTGTTAGTTGCATTTACCTATATTGGAACCGTTGTAGGAGCAGGCTTCGCTACAGGACAAGAAATCATACAGTTCTTTACCCGATATGGTCGAGTTGCGGTAATAACGATACTGATCGCTACGTTTTTGTTTGTATGGCTAGGTACCAAGTTAATGATATTAGCTCATCGCTTACGAGCAAGATCTTACGAAGATGTGAATATCGCGTTATTTGGTCAACGAACCGGTCAGTACGTCAGTTTATTTACATTAATCGTGCTCACCTGCGTAAACAGCGTTATGCTGGCGGGAGCGGGAGCCGTGTTTAGTGAGCATTTGCATATGAATTATCAAACCGGCTTGCTCATTACCCTGATCGCTTCTTACTGGATTATCAACCGCGGTATGAATGCGATTCTGCAGCTTAATTCTATCGTCGTGCCAACGATGCTAATATTTACATCCTTCATCTTATGGGACACCTTTAATCAGCCCAATACGCTGCAAGGCATTACGATGATTACGGACAAGCCGATATACGCAGCTATTGTATCCGCCTGTTTATATGGCGCTTTTAATCTGGCTATGGCTCAAGCTGTGCTCGTGCCGCTCGGAACCTCGATGCCTGATGAACGCACTATCCGCAGGGGCGGCATATTAGGCGGAATATTAATTGGCTGCATGTTGATTGCTGGTCACATGGCGCTATCCGTACAGATGCCAGGCATTACACAATTCGATATTCCTATGGGGCAGATCGCATATGGGCTAGGGTTCACCATTCAGATCATCTATATTTTGTTAATATTTTCTGAAATATTTTCGACATTTGTGGCTGACATTTATGGTGTGACATTGCAATTGAAGCATCGATTATCATTTCCTCCGAAGCTGATCATAGCGGGCATCATGCTATTCTGCTTTATATTGAGCCAATTCGGCTTCAAACCACTTGTTTCTTTCCTCTATCCGCTGTTTGGCTTGCTTAGTGTCATATGGATGGTGCTGCTCATTCGCAAGAAGATAGATCATGGTTCACTTACACCTCCCCCACAGGAAGACATCGGTCATATATCATCGTATAAGTCGAAATGGAAACAAAATTTACTCGCCCCGAAGCAGGAGGATGAGCTTTCCACAAGGAGATTTCTAAAATAATCAATCATAAAAAAAACATCTCCGATCTCACATGTATGGCGAGAACAGAGATGTTTTCTATTGATCGGATGCATTTACAGTTCAATGATATGAACATCACCTAGTACCTGGCGTGCTGCATCAACCATATGCGGATGGCAGGTCGTCCAAATAACCTGTCGCTGCTCCAGCATATCGGGAAGAACCTGCAGCATCAGATGTAAACGTTCAGGATCAAAGTTTACGAAGATATCGTCCCATACAAATGGCAGCGAGACTCGTTCCGACATCACATCTGATAAGGCTAGACGCATGGCCAGATATACCTGCTCCATCGTCCCACGGCTTAAAGCAGCGGAGTCAAAGATACGTCCATCTTCGTGCTGAACTGCCAATTGCTGCGTACCGAGCGGGGACAACACTCGATTATAGCGACCCGCTGTCATGCTGCGGATATATTGTCCTGCGCGCTTATAGACATATGGCTGCTTCTCTTGCTCATATTTCTTGCGGGCAGATGCGATGATCGTCTTCGCAAGTGAATGAACGACATAGCGGCTCGCTTGCTGATGGAGCTCAGCTTCCAATTCGGATGCGCGCTGTACCCACTGCTCCTGCTCCGCTTCTTTGCGCAGCCGCTCCTCCTCTTGCCGGAGCCTGCCGGTTTGCTGTTCCGCGTCGCGTATGCTGCGGTCCAGCTCATCCAGCCGCTCGTTCAGCTCGCGGCAGCGCTGTTCGAGCGCCGCGCTGTCATGCTGGACGAGCAGCGCCTCAAGCGGCGCGAAGCTCTCGCGCTCGCCGCCGCGATAGCATGCAGCGGCGAGGTCGCGCTGCAGCAGCAGGCAGGCCGCGTAGCGCTCGGCCTGCTGCGCGAGCCGCGCGAACGCGGCCGCGTCCTGCGCGCCGGCGCTCTGCCAGAGGCGCGCGAGCTCGGCGCCCAGCGCAGCGCTTCGCTGCTCGAGGCGGCGCTGCTCCTGCTCCAGCGCCTCGAGCTCGCGCGCGCGCTGTTCGCGCTCCGCCGCGCGCGCCTCCTCG